>JAHBAA010000153.1 GCA_018385425.1 Acetatifactor sp. | reverse complement strand
GGAATCGCCTCTACGGTTGCCGCCTCTACTGTCAGCAACCCTTCGCTTGGAAAGCTGGTGGGAGCAGTGGTATTCCCTGCCGGGATGGCGATGGTGCTGATTGCCGGAAGTGAATTGTTCACCGGCAACACACTGATCATTCTCGCTGTTCTGGAGAAAAGGATCTCAGTGCTCAGGATGCTGAAAAACTGGTTCTTTGTGTTTATCGGCAACTTCATCGGTGCGGCATCTGTGGCATTGGGTGTTGTGTTGGGCGGAACGCCGAAGCTGTTCGAAGGGGAATTGTTGAACGGAATCCTCCGAAGCGGAGCGTCGAGGTGCAATCTGGGATTCGGAGAAGCACTTGTCAGGGGAATTCTCTGTAATGTGCTGGTGTGTATCGCAGTGTGGATGTCCTTTGCGGCCAAGAATGTGGAAGGCAAGCTGTTGACCAGCTTCTGGCCTGTGATGGTGTTTGTGCTCTGTGGATTTGAACACAGTATCGCGGATATGTATTTCGGCACCGCTGCTCTGTTTGCTCAGGCGAAATACGAAGTGGCAGCCGATGGTTTGAACATAGCAAACTTTTTCATCAATTGCATGATTCCTGTGACCCTTGGAAACATTATAGGCGGTGCCGGAATTGTGGGCGGCGGATATTGGTTGGGTTATCTTCGTCACACTCCTTTGGGAAGTGCATCGAAAGCCCAAGAGCAGGAGGAAATTGATATTGCCGAAGAGTACTAGGCACGTCAGCTTTCGCAGCCTAAGATGATGCCGCCTCTCTCGCCGTAGTAGCTGCACAGTCCGGCAGCAGGGTATACTAAGGAATCGGAAGTGCCGAATTTTTCGGAGATAGCATTTGCCACCTTCGTGGCAAAGGGTTCATTTTCTATGTGGCAGATGCGAAGTTTTCCACCCTGATAGCCGGCTTCTTCCAACATAGAGAGCAGCTCTGAGATGACTTTCTTCTCGCCCCGGCATTTGGAACGAGGGGCGATATTGCCTTCTTCGCTGGCTGTTCCCAGGATGCTGATGCCCAGTACGCCTACTGCAGCCGCGACAGCCTTGTTGACGCGGCCGTTCTGGGCAAAGTTGTGCAGGGATTTGAAGGCAAAGAACAGTCTGGTATGTTTGAGATATTCCTTTCCGGCAGCACAGATTTCCTCAAATGTGCTGCCGGATTGCTTTAGTGCCACCAGCTTTTCTATCAACAGTCTTAGTTCCGGTCCGGTTGTCAGCGTATCGAACACCATGATCTTTGCTTTCGGGTGTTCCTGACAATATTGTTCTGCTGCAACCATGGCGGAGTTGTAGGAGCCGGACAGCAGGCTGGTGAGAGGGGTCACATAGAGTTCATCTGCACCCTCATAAGCCTTCAGCCAATCCTCCACACCGGGGCAGGCGGTGTAGGAACGCCCCTTATAGCCTGCCAGTGTATTCAGAAAGAAGTGGATATCCAGGTTTTCATCATCTGTAAAGTGGAAGTGGTCGGAGGAAATGGTGAGGGGAACTGCAGTAAAGTTTACCCCTTGGATGGAATGCAGATCGCAGGAGCAATCGGAAACAAATTTGGTCATATGGAATCCTTTCCGGTAGTGTTACCTTTTCATATCGTTTGAATGATTTTTACATGTAGTATTAAAAACTATGTATTATTGTAATACACTCTATATTCTGTTACAATTGACAAAAGGGCATGATTTGTCAATAACGGTGCAGTTTCCCGTAACACAATGCGGCAGACTGCATGGATGGGGGCTTGAGAATGGAACAGAACAGTCTGTACAGTGACAAGACAAGGTTCACCAGAATGTGTATCGCCCAGGCGGTGATCGAACTGATGAAAAATGATCCGATCGAGAAGATAACAGTTTCTGCGGTCGTGAAGCGGGCCGGAGTATCACGTATGACTTTTTATAATTATTATCACACTCTGGTGGATGCTTTGACAGATTATCTGGAGGAGCTTGTGGCGGAATATCTGGTGGAAAGTGAAAAGGATAAGGATGCCGGCAATTATCTGGAGTATTCCCACATTCTGTTTTCTCTGAATTTTTTTGACCGCTATGCGGATTATTTTCTGACCATGACAGCGAATCATCTTCAGTATATTCTGATGGATGGAATCAATGATTTCATGCAGAAGTACAGTGATAACTATACAGGGCATTCGGCGTATGAACTGTACTGTTACTCCGGAGGGCTGTTGAATACCTTTCTCAAATGGGAGGAGGGAGGCAAGAAGGAGTCTCCGGAGGTGATAGCGGAGGTATTGTTTCGCCTGTACAATCGTTCTTAGGGCAAAGGAGGTGCGATGGGAATGGATCGTTTCGTCTTTCATATCGATGTCAACAGTGCGTTCCTGTCCTGGGAGGCGAGCAGAAGGGTGGCTATGGGAGAACCGGATCTGAGGCTGATTCCCTCCTGTATCGGAGGAGACCCGAAGAAGAGAACCGGAATTGTAGTGGCAAAGTCTATCCCGGCAAAAAAATACGGTATCACCACCGGGGAGCCTATGTCTCAGGCGCTGCGGAAATGTCCAAATCTGGTGGTGGTACCCGGAGATTTCAAATTGTATACGAAATGCTCCAAAGCCTTTAAGGCGATCTGTCAGGAGTATACACCTGCGATGGAATCCTTTTCTATCGACGAGGTGTTTCTGGATATGACCGGAATGGAACTGATCTATCCGGATCTGATCGCAACTGCCCATCAGATCAAGGACCGCATTCGGGAGGAGCTTGGCTTTACGGTGAACGTAGGGATCGGCAGAAACAAGCTGTGTGCCAAGATGGCCAGTGATTTTGAAAAGCCGGACAAGGTACACACACTTTTTCCTGAGGAAATACCCGAGAAAATGTGGCCGCTGGATGTGGGAGAACTGTTTACCTGTGGAAAATCCTCTGCAGAGCGCCTGCGAAAAGAGGGCATCAGGACGATCGGAGATCTGGCACATGCCGATGTGGTCTTCCTGCAGCGTCTGCTGGGGGAAAAGAGCGGATGGCATCTGCACCTTTTTGCCAACGGTGTGGATGACTCACCGGTGACTGAGGAGCAGGAGGAAGCCAAAGGATACTCTACAGAGACCACAGTGGAAGAGGATCTGGTGGATCTGGAGAGCATTCATCAGCTGATGCTGGCCCAGGCGGATGTACTGGCGGCCAGACTTCGTGCCGACGGTGCAAAATGCGGATGTGTAGGGGTAACCTACCGCACCATCGAGTGGAAAAACCGTTCTCATCAGCGCAAGCTGTCCGATCCCACGGATGTGACGGAAGAGATCGTGAAGGTTGCCGGAGAACTGATGGAGGAAGGATGGAATCGGGAACCGCTGCGACTGGTGGGCATCTCACTGACAGAGATTGACCGCAGCGGTATGGAGCAGATGAGTTTCTTTGTGGATGAGAGGCAGGAGCGGTTAAAGAAACTGGATTCTGCCATTGACTCCATCCGGGGAAGATTCGGTAATGCCAGTGTACAGCGGGCTAGTGTGGCTGCCTTTGGCAGAAATGTTGGGCGGAAGGCGAAGGCACAGATGGAGGAGAGGAATGGAAAGAACTAGAACCTATGCGGCAATCGATCTGAAATCCTTCTATGCCTCGGTAGAGTGTGTGGAACGGGGGTTGGATCCGCTCACTACCAATCTTGTGGTGGCGGACAGCAGCCGGACGGAGAAGACCATCTGCCTGGCAGTCTCCCCCTCCCTGAAGGCACATGGGATTCCCGGCAGACCCAGACTTTTTGAGGTGGTACAGAAGGCCAGGACAGAGCATCTGGAGTATATCGTGGCGGTGCCCAGGATGGCACTTTACATTCAGTACAGCACGATAATCTACAATGTGTATCTGAAATATATCGCCCCGGAGGATATCCATGTCTACTCCATCGATGAGGTGTTTCTGGATGTGACGGCCTATCTGGATACCTATCATATGACGGCGGCGGAATTAGTGTCAAAGATGATTCGGGACGTCTATGAGACGACGGGCATCACTGCCACCGGCGGAGTCGGCACCAATCTCTATCTGTGCAAGGTCGCCATGGACATTCTGGCAAAGCATGCGATGCCGGATGAACACGGTGTGCGCATCGCTTTTTTGGATGAAGAACAGTACAGGCGAAGACTCTGGGATCATAAGCCTCTCACCGATTTTTGGAGAGTGGGCGGCGGCATCTCCCGAAAGCTTCAGGAGAACGGTCTGTTTACGATGGGAGATATCGCCAGATGTTCCCTGGGAGGCCCCTTGGATTTCTATAACGAAGAA
>JAHBAA010000141.1 GCA_018385425.1 Acetatifactor sp. | reverse complement strand
TTGTCTTTTTCCTCCTGGTAGACAGGAAGTCTGGTGTACATGGACTCACGGAACACGCTCAGAATCTTCTCGTAGCTGGATTCCACATTGACGGAGACCATGTTGATTCGGGGAATCATGATATCCTTAGCCACCGCGTCGGAAAAATCGAACACATTGTAGATCATCTCCCGTTCTTCGGTCTCGATGACACCGTCCTCGTGACTGACCTCAACGTAGGTTCGAAGCTCTGCCTCTGTCATGGTAGACAGCTTTTCATCGGAGCGGATGCCCATCAGTTTCAGGAATACGCCGGACATTTTATCGATGATGAAGATGACCGGGGTGAGAACCTGCATCAAGGTCAGGATGATAAAGCTGTAGGAGAGGGCAATGCGGTCGGCATAGTGCATGGCCCATGTCTTGGGCACGATCTCTCCGGTGATCAGGACTACAACGGTCAGAATACCTGTTGCCACACCGACGGGCAGAGAGATCTGCATTGCAAGTGTGGTGGCGAGTGCTGAGGCAGACAGATTGACGATATTGTTGCCGATCAGAATGCTGCTGAGCATCTTACCGTAGTTCTCCAGTATCTTGTTGGTACGGGCGGCTCTTTTGTCCCCCTCTTCCTCCAGTGAGCGGAGCTTCACACGATTGGCGGTAGTCAGCGCCGTTTCCGCCGAGGAGAAGAAACCGGACAAAAAGACTAAGAAAATCAAAAACAACAGTTGCGTGACACCTGAGGCATCCACGAATCAATCACTCCTTTTTCAATAAAATAGAATGGGTTAAATATACTATATGTGTGGAGTGGTTGTCAAGTTTTCATCGTGTCTGGCATAGGTATATTATCAAGAGAATAAGCGTGTGGAGGTTACATGGGAGAAGTGGGAAAAGAGAGGGGGAACGTCCGGACAAATCTGCTGAGAAGTCTTATGTTTTCTTATCTGGTGACATTGGTACTGTTGTTTGTGCTGGCGTTGGTCGTCTTTAAATGGCAGATCGGCGCGGGGCCGGTCTCCGGAGCAATCATCGGCATCTATATTGCGGTCAATTTATTGGCGGGAAGGATGCTGGGGAAGAGGATGGGAACCAGAAAATTTCTGTGGGGATTGGTGCAGGGCTCTGTGTATTTTATCATTTTGTTTCTGCTTTCCCTTCTTTTCGGTGCAGGGGGGATGGAGGTCGGCGATGTCGTCAGTGCTTTTTTTCTGTGCGCGGGCAGCGGCATGTTTGGCGGTATGACTGCATAATCTATGAAAATATGCGTGAAAAGAGTACTTTTTGAAAAAAGTATTTTACAAAACAGGAGTTTCTTGTTATACTACATATGTTATTAGGTCTTTATAAGGCGAAAACTAAGGAGGCTATTATTCATGAAGCATATTAAGACTTTGAAAACAAGAAATCTGAAGGAGTCCATGAAGAAGGGCGGCTGTGGCGAGTGCCAGACATCCTGCCAGTCTGCTTGTAAGACATCCTGTACAGTGGGTAACCAGAGCTGTGAGAAGATTAAATAATCGGTTTCATTTTTGTGACTAAAATTGACTAGGGCAAGCAGCGATGTTAAGGTCGCTGCTTATTCTATGTTTGGTATTAGAAAGGAATTGTCTTACGTGATACACCAATACAAAAACAATGGTTACAATATCGTTCTGGATGTGAACAGCGGTTCCATCCATGTGGTGGATGATATTGTTTATGAGATCATTCCCCTTGTGGAGCCTCTGGTGACAGAGGGGATCAAGGATGGGGATGTGATCAAGGCGGCGGTGTTGAATCTGGTGCAGGGGCATTATCCGGAGGAGGAGATTCTGGAGGCTGTGGACGAGATTCTGGCGCTGGAGGTGGAGGGGGAACTGTTTGCCCCTGATATCTACGAGTCCTATGTATTTGATTTCAAGAAGCGGCAGACGGTAGTGAAGGCTCTTTGCCTCCATATTGCCCATGACTGTAATCTGGCTTGTCAGTATTGCTTTGCGGAAGAGGGCGAGTACCACGGCAGAAGAGCACTGATGAGCTTTGAAGTGGGGAAGAAGGCACTGGATTTTCTCGTTGCCAATTCCGGGAACCGTGTGAATCTGGAAGTGGATTTCTTCGGCGGTGAGCCGCTGATGAACTGGCAGGTGGTCAAGGATCTGGTAGAGTACGGCAGAAGCCTGGAGGAACCCAACAACAAGAAGTTCCGCTTTACACTGACCACAAACGGGGTTCTGTTAACTGACGATATTCTGGAATTTGCCAACAGAGAGATGGCGAACATCGTTTTAAGCATCGACGGACGGAAGGAAGTTCACGACAGAATGCGTCCTTTCAGAGGCGGTCAGGGCAGTTATGATCTGATCGTCCCCAAGTTCCTGAAGGTGGCGGAGAGCAGAGACCAGATGAACTATTATGTGCGCGGTACCTTTACGCACAACAATCTGGATTTTGCCAACGATGTGCTGCACCTGGCTGATCTGGGCTTCCGGCAGATCTCTGTGGAGCCTGTGGTGGCGAAGCCGGAAGATTCCTATGCGATCACCGAGGCTGACCTGCCGGTGCTGAAGGAAGAGTATGACAGACTTGCGGCAGAGATGATCAGACGCCGCAGGGAGGGCAAGCGCTTTAACTTCTTCCATTTTATGATCGATCTGGAGGGAGGTCCCTGTGTAGCCAAGAGGTTGTCGGGCTGCGGTTCCGGCACGGAATATCTGGCTGTGACTCCCTGGGGAGACTTCTATCCCTGTCATCAGTTTGTGGGAAATGAGAAGTTCCTGATGGGAAATGTGGATGATGGAATTGTCAGAGAGGATATCCGCGACGAGTTCAAGTGCTGTAATGTCTATGCGAAGGAAAAGTGCAGGAAATGCTTTGCCAAATTCTACTGCAGCGGCGGATGTGCAGCCAATTCTTACAATTTCCACGGCAGCATCACCGATGCTTACGATGTGGGCTGCGAGCTTCAGCGCAAGCGTGTAGAGTGTGCGATCATGCTGAAGATCGCCGAGGCGCTGGATGCGGCAGAGGAAGAGAGCGAAGCATGATCGAGAACGACAATAGACAGAGGATAGGTTTATAGAAAGGAAGGAAACATCATGAAGAGGAGTAAAGCAATTGTGATCCTGCTCTGTGTCCTGATGCTGATCGCCGGTGTCACCTACATCGACTTCTTTGGCACGGATGCAACAGGAAAAAACAGTGCTTCTGATATCAGTCTTGGTCTGGATCTGGCAGGCGGCGTCAGCATCACCTACCAGGTGGTGGGTGACGAGGAACCCAGCGCCACGGATATGAGCGATACTATTTCCAAGCTGCAGAAGCGTGTTCTGAACTACAGCACGGAGGCAATCGTATATCAGGAGGGAACTGATCGAATCAATATCGAGATCCCCGGTGTCAGCGATGCCAACTATATTTTGCAGGAACTGGGCAAGCCCGGTGCCCTGTATTTCATCAATGAGACAAGCCCGGAGGGAGAGCAGAACTATACCTTCTCCCAGGCGGTAAACCCGGACGGAACTGTCGGTATCAAGTATACCATGCTTCGTTCCATCGATGATCTGTTGGCAGATGGCTCCATTCTGGTTCAGGGTACGGATGTTGCAGATGCCAGAGGCGGTTCTGTTCGCGATCAGCAGATGGGCAACGTGGAATATATCGTTGATCTGACCATGACCGATGAAGGCAAGGACAAGTTTGCCGAGGCAACCAGACGTGCCTACAACAAGGGTGAGACCCTGGGCATTTACTACGACGACAATTTGATCTCCGCACCCAATGTAAAGGCGATCCTGACCGACGGCAAGGCACAGATCTCCGGTCAGTCCAGCTATGAAGAGGCAGAGAACCTGGCTTCCACCATCCGTATCGGTGGTCTGAAGCTGCAGCTGGAGGAGCTTCACTCCAAAGTGGTAGGTGCTCAGCTCGGCGTGGATGCCATTGAGACCAGCCTGAAGGCAGGTGCCATCGGACTTGTCATTGTCATTGTCTTTATGATTGTAGTTTATTTCCTGCCCGGTGTGGCATCTGCCATTGCATTGCTCGCCTATACCGCGTTGGTTGTCCTGCTGCTGAACGGCTTCGGCATGACGCTGACGCTGTCCGGTATTGCCGGAATCATCCTGTCCATCGGTATGGCAGTGGATGCCAACGTGATCATCTTTGCCCGTATCCGTGAGGAACTTGCCGTAGGCAAGACGGTCAGAAACGCCATCAAGATCGGTTTTGACAAGGCCTTCTCCGCCATCCTCGACGGTAATATTACTACCCTGATCGCAGCCGTGGTACTGCTGGTACTTGGCCCCGGATCTGTGAAGGGCTTTGCCCAGACCCTGGCACTCGGTATCGCACTTTCCATGTTTACCTCCCTGGTAGTTACCAGATACATTCTGTATGCGTTCTACGCAATCGGTCTGAAGAGCGAAAAACTCTATGGAATCGGCAGACAGCGCAAGGCACTGAATATCCTGTCCAAGAAGGGTATTTTCTTCGGGCTGTCGGCAGCTTTGATCCTGGCCGGATTTGTGATGATGGGCGTGAACAAGGCGAACATCGGCGACACTCTGAATTACAGCCTGGAGTTTAAGGGCGGTACCGCCACAACGGTTACCTTCAATACCGCTATGACTTTGGATGAGGCTACGGCACAGGTCGTTCCCTATTTCGAGGAGATCACCGGAAGTGCTGTACAGGTACAGAATGTTCAGGGCTCCAATGAGATCATTTTCAAGACAAGCACACTCGATGTTGAGAAGAGAGAAGCACTGAATCAGATGCTGATGGAGAAGTTCCAGGTCGAGGAATCCAAGATCCTTTCCGAGACCATCAGCCCTACCATCAGTGATGAGATGAAGACCGATACGATCCTTGCGGTAGCGGTAGCCATCGTCTGCATGCTGATCTATATTAAGATTCGGTTCAAGGATATCCGTTTCGGTGTGTCCAGTATCATCGCCTTGCTGCACGACGTACTGGTAGTACTTGCTTTCTATGCGGCAGCGAGAATTTCCGTCAGCAACACCTTCGTGGCCTGCATGTTGACCATTGTCGGTTACTCCATCAACGCTACCATCGTTATCTTTGACCGTATTCGTGAGAATATGGATGTGATGACCAGCAGGGACGATCTGAAGGATGTGATCAATGACAGTATCACACAGACCATGTCCAGAAGTGTATTTACTTCCCTGACCACCTTCGTGATGGTTGCCGTGCTCTATATTTTGGGTGTGACCAGTATCCGTGACTTTGCATTGCCTCTGATGGTAGGTATCGTATGCGGAACCTACTCCTCCATCTGTCTGGCGGCAAGCATGTGGTATGTGCTTCGAACCAAATTTGCACCTAAGAAGAAGGCTTAAGTTCATTGCTCTGTGATCGAGGACCCCGGTTTTTACCGGGGTTCTTTTCATTTCGGGAGCGTGACCCGGCCGGGATCGGTGTGTTTGCAATCAGACAGACAGGTCATCATGATTCCGGGGATAATTTCAAATGGCTTTATTTTTTTGTGGTACATTCTGTGAAAAAGTAGTACAATGGATTACAGTTATTACCTAATGAGACGGGGAGGCCGGTATGAAGCTTACAGAACTTTTGAGTGATCTGACATATGAGTGTGTGCGGGGGACTTTGGACAGAGAGGTGGCTGATGTGGGCTGCGATTCCAGAAAGGTGCAGCCGGACAGTTTATTCCTCTGCATCATCGGGGCGAATTTCGACGGCCATGATTATGCGGAAGAAGTGGCAGGGAAGGGTGCATCGGTGCTCGTCGTATCCCGGGAGGTGAACCTGCCGGAGGGCATGGATGTGACGGTGATTCGAGTGGAGGATACCCGTTGCGCCGAGGGGGTTCTTGCGGCAAACTGGTACGGACACCCGGCGGACAGACTCACTACCATCGGCATCACGGGAACCAAGGGCAAGACCACTACCACTTACCTGGTGAAGTCTATTTTGGAGAATGCCGGCATTCTCTGTGGTCTTGTCGGAACCATTGAGACCATGATCGGGACGAAACATATTCCATCCTCGAATACTACTCCGGATGCCTTTACCCTTCAGAAGTATTTCTCTCAGATGGTTTCAGCGGGACTGAAGGCTGTCGTGATGGAGGTTTCTTCCCAGGCACTGATGCAGCACAGAACGGGAGGCTTTGTCTTCGATTTCGGTGTGTTTACCAATCTGGAGCCGGATCATATCGGTCCCAATGAGCACAAGGATTTTGACGAGTATCTGCAGTGTAAGGGAATGCTCTTTCGGCAGTGCAGAGTGGGAATCGTCAACGGAGACGACAGCCATGCGGAGAAGGTACTCCAGGGGCATACCTGTCAGGTGGAGACCTTTGGACTGGGCGAGACCTGTGACCTGCGTGCAAGCGATCTGTCACTTTTCAACAGAGGAAGTGTTCTGGGCGTGAGGTTTGCGGTACACGGTCTCATGGAGACAGAGGTGGAGCTTCCTTTCCCCGGACGTTTCAGTGTGTATAATGCTCTTTGTGCCATCGCGATCTGCCGCCATTTTGGGGTGGAACAGGCTCTGATGCAGAAGGCTCTTCTGGGGGCAAAGGTGAAGGGCAGGATCGAGAGGGTAGAGATCTCCCCGAAGTTTACCCTGCTCATCGACTATGCACACAATGCAATGGCGCTGGAGAGCCTGTTGACTACCCTGCGGGAGTATGCTCCGAAGCGTTTGGTATGTCTCTTCGGCTGCGGGGGAAACCGGGCTAGATCCAGACGATTTGAGATGGGAGAAGTCAGCGGAAGACTTGCGGATCTGACCATTATCACATCCGACAATCCCAGATTTGAGGAGCCCTTGGATATTATCGAGGATATTAAGACCGGGATCGGTAAGACAACCGGCGAATATGTGGTGATCAGCGACCGACGGGAGGCCATTCGCTATGCCATTTCTCACGCGGAGGAAGGGGATGTGATCATTCTCGCCGGAAAAGGTCATGAGGATTACCAGGAGATCAAAGGGGTAAAGTACCCTATGGATGAGAGAGTCATCATCAGAGAGCTTCTGGAGGAGGGACTTACGCATATTTAAGGAGTTAGGATACGTGACAGACTTGTTTGCCGATATCATCATCGATATCTCACATGAAAAACTGGATAAGGTCTTTCAATATCGCATTCCGGAAAAGCTAAGGGACCTGTTGGAGCCGGGGATGTGTGTCACCGTTCCCTTTGGCACAGGCAATCGGCAGATCAAGGGCTATGTGGTGCGGATTACCGAGGAGTGCAGCTACGACCCTGCGAAACTGAAAAGCATCATAGAGATTGCACCCAAGGGAGTCAGTGTGGAGGAGAAGATGATCAGCCTGGCCGGATGGATCAAGCGCAATTACGGCTCTACCATGATCCAGGCATTGAAGACCGTTCTTCCTGCCAAGCAGAGCGTGAAGAAGCTGGAGCACAGAACCATCTGCAGGGTGATGAGCCGAGAGGATACGGTGACGGTGCTTGGAGAGAGCATTCGGAAGAAGCAGGCTGCCAAAGAAAGGCTGCTTCGGACGCTGCTTGAGACAGAAACCATTCCCTACGAGTGGGTCACCGGAAAACTGGGCGTCACACCCCAGACCATTCAAAGGCTGGTGACGGATGGCGTCATACGTGTGGAGCAAAGTACTTCCTTTCGGGATCCCGTTCATCTTCACAGACAGGAGGAAAAGAGGCTTACCAGCAGTCCGGAGCAGCAGCGGATCGTTGAGGAGATCCTGCAGGACTTTGACAAGGGAATGCCCGGAACCTATCTGATCCATGGGGTCACCGGAAGCGGCAAGACCCATGTCTATATGGAGATCATTGAGCAGGTGATCGCCAGGGGAAGACAGGCGATCCTTCTGATTCCGGAGATCGCACTGACCTATCAGACACTGCTGCGGTTTTACCTGCGGTTTGGGAACAGAGTCAGTGTCATCAACTCGACCCTTTCCCCCGGAGAAAGGTACGATCAGTGTCAGCGGGCGAAAAATGGGGACATCGATATCATTATCGGGCCCAGATCAGCGCTGTTTACTCCCTTTCCCAACCTGGGTGTGATCATCATGGACGAGGAGCACGAGAGCAGCTACAAGTCGGAGGGGAATCCAAAGTATCATGCAAGAGAGACAGCCATGGAAGCTGCAAGACTTCACGGCGCGGCATTGGTGTTGGGGTCCGCTACTCCCTCTATGGAGGCTTATTACCGGGTAAAAAAGGGAGAGATCAAGCTGTTTCAGCTGCATCAGAGGCTGACCGGCGGGCAGCTTCCCACAGTCAGCGTGGTTGATCTCAGACAGGAGCTGAGGGAAGGCAATCGTTCCATCTTCAGCAGGCGTCTTCAGGAGCTTTTGGCCGACAGACTGAAGAAGGGAGAGCAGAGCATTCTGTTTATCAACCGAAGAGGGTATGCCGGGTTTATTTCCTGCAGGTCCTGCGGCCATGTGATGAAGTGCCCCCACTGTGACGTCTCTCTCTCAGAGCACAAAAACGGTATGCTGATGTGCCACTATTGCGGCTATATGGAACGAAAGCCGGGGCTGTGTCCGGAGTGCGGTTCCGGGTATATCAGCGGTTTTAAGGCAGGAACGCAGCAGATCGAAGAGAAACTGAAGGAGATGTTTCCGGGGGTACGCACCCTTCGGATGGATGCGGATACTACCAGGAATAAGGATAGCTACGAGAAGATTCTGTCTTCCTTCATGGCCCACGAGGCGGACGTCCTGATCGGGACCCAGATGATCGTGAAGGGTCATGATTTTCCGCTGGTCACGCTGGTTGGAGTTCTGGCGGCTGATCTTTCCCTGAGCGTCAGCGATTACCGTGCCGGGGAGAGGACCTTCCAGCTGTTGACTCAGGCAGTGGGACGGGCGGGGAGAGGAACGCTTCCCGGCGAGGCGGTGATCCAGACCTACCAGCCGGATCACTATGCGGTGACCTTTGCCGCCGCACAGGATTACGAAGGCTTTTTTGAGGAAGAATTGCTGTATCGGGAGATGGGAGGGTATCCTCCTGTACGGCACCTGATGGCGGTGCAGGTATATGCGAAGTCAGAAGAGAAGGGAGATCAGTATGTCCGCACATTGGCTTCCCGGGCGAAGGAGTGGCTTTCCGGGAAGGATAAGCGGATCGATTCAGATGCCCGTGCGGTCATTCTGGGGCCTTCTCCGGCAGTGATCAGTAAAATTAACGATATTTTTAGATTTGTATTCTATGTAAAATGCGAAAAATATGATACACTAGTGTTCTGTAAGGATTATCTGGAGGAGCTGATTCAGACTTTTTCGGAGCAGGCTGTGATGGTTCAGTTTGATTTTGATCCGATGAATACGATGTAGTGAGTGTCAGCGAGCGGGAGCAGGCGCAGCTTGTGTACAGCGAGCGGCGAGTGACGATCGCAAGATATGCTTGTGACATGATTAGAACGAAAGACAGGAGATTAGCAGTATGGCAATTAGGAATATTCGGGAAATAGGGGATGAAATTCTCACCAAGAGGTGTAGGGAAGTCAAGGAGATGACTCCCAGAATCCGGGAACTGATCGAGGATATGCTGGATACAATGTATGAGGCCAATGGCGTGGGACTGGCGGCTCCTCAGGTAGGAATCCTGAAGAGGATCGTCGTGATCGATACCACCGGAGAGGATCCGTATATTCTGATCAACCCCAGGATCGTGGCCACCAGCGGTGAACAGACCGGCATGGAAGGATGTCTGAGTGTGCCCGGCAAATCCGGACAGGTAACCAGACCCAATTATGTGAAGGCGGTTGCCCTGGATGTCAATATGCAGGAGTTTGAGTTGGAAGGGACCGAGCTGTTGGCCAGAGCGATCTGCCATGAGTTGGATCACCTGGACGGACATCTGTATGTGGAAAAGGTGGAGGGAGACCTGGTGGTCAACAGTATCGATGACCTGGATGAGTTTGTTGAGTTTGACAACGATGAGGAATAAGAAATGAAAATAGTATTTATGGGGACACCGGATTTTGCAGCCCGGGCACTGGAGGCTTTGATCGATGCAGGACATGAGATCACCGCGGTGGTGACGCAGCCGGATAAGCCGAAAGGGAGGAGCAGTGAACTGATTCCCTCTCCGGTGAAGGTTTGCGCATGCAGGCATCAGATTCCCGTGATGCAGCCTAAAAGGATCAAAACACCCGAGGCCGTCGCAGAACTGAAGCAATATGAGGCAGATGTCTATGTGGTGGCCGCCTTCGGACAGATTTTGTCCAGGGAGATCTTGGATATTCCCCCCTATGGAAGTCTGAATATCCATGCCTCCCTGCTTCCAAAGTACAGGGGCTCTTCTCCTATTCAGCGTGTGATCCTGGATGGCGAGGAGAAGACCGGTGTGACGATCATGCAGATGGATGAGGGGATCGATACCGGAGATATGCTGTATAAAAAAGAGATTCCGATCCTGCCGGAGGACGATTTTGAGTCTCTTCATGACAAGCTGATGTATTTGGGCGGAGAGGCGATCGTGGAAGCCCTGGAGCTGTTGACCCTGGGAAAACTGATCCCGGAGAAGCAGGATGATGCACTCAGCTGCCACGCACCGATGATCGACAAGTCCATGGGAGAGATCCATTTTGAGATGAGTGCCGTGCAGATCGACAGACTGATTCGGGGAATGACTCCCTGGCCCAGTGCTTTTACCTATTACAAGGGAAAACAGCTGAAGGTGTGGAAAGCAGTACCCGTGGAGGGAACAGCGGGAACTCCCGGCGAGATCATCCGCGTGGAGAAGGATTCGATCACTGTTGCCTGTGGGGAAGGAGCTCTGCAGATATACGCACTGCAGCTGGAAGGCAAAAAGCGAATGAGCACCCATGATTTTCTGTTGGGTGTGAAGATGACCGCGGGTGAAACGCTTGGGCGGTCGGATGTGTAAAGGAGGAGTTTTAGATGCATGTGAGTTACGGAAGAGGATTTATGTTTGACTGGACCTATCTGCTGGTCATTCTGGGAGTATTGATCTGTTCTGTTGCCAGTGCGATGGTGAACAGTGCCATGAGAAAGTACGCCAAGGTGGCAGTGCTGTCGGGAAAGACCGGAGCCGAGGCGGCGAGACAGATACTGAACAATGAGGGGTTGTATCATGTTCAGATCGAGTGCCTGCCCGGTAATGACGGGGATCATTTTGATCCTTCCACCAATACCGTTCGTCTCTCCAGGCAGAATTACAGTTCTGCCAGCGTGACGGCCATCGGTGTGGCAGCGCATGAGTGCGGACATGCCATTCAGCATGCGGAAGGGTATACACCGATTTCTATCCGCACAGCCCTGGTCCCGGTGGTGAATCTGGGCAGTAAGCTGGGACTTCCGATCATCCTGATCGGTGTGTTCTTAAGCTGGAACATGGTTTTGATCCGTATCGGTATCTTTGCTTTTGCACTGTCTCTTCTGTTTCAGATTGTGACGCTGCCGGTGGAATTCAATGCTTCCGCGAGAGCACTTTGCAAGGTGGAGCAGTATGGTCTGGTGACCTCAGAGGAGAAGAAGGGGTGCAGAAAGGTCCTGTCGGCAGCAGCAATGACCTACGTGGCAGCTGCGGCTTCCACCGCACTGCAGGTGCTTCGTCTTTTCCTGCTGTTTGGAAACAACAAGAGGAGAGATTAAGCCTTGGCAGAGAATAGCAGAGAAATCGTACTGGACCTGCTGCTTGCCATAGAGCGGGAGGCGGTATTTTCCAATCAGCTGATCAAAGCGGTTTTGGATAAATATGATTATTTGGAGGGGCGGGAGAAGGCCTTCATCAAACGTTTGACGGAGGGAACCCTGGAGCGACAGATCGAACTGGATTATTATCTGGATGGGATCTCTGACGTGCCGGTTCGCAGGATGAAGCCTCTGATACGCTGCCTGATGAGAATGAGTGTATATCAGCTGCTGTATATGGACAGTGTCCCCGACAGCGCTGTGTGCAATGAAGCCTGCAAACTTGCGGTTAAGCGTAAATTTGCAGGTTTACGTGGTTTTGTGAACGGGGTGCTTCGGAATGTTGCCAGACAGAAGGACCGGCTTTCCCTGCCGGATCCGGAGGAGAATCTGCCTCTGTATTTGTCCGTGAAATATTCCATGCCTCAGTGGCTGGTGGAATTTTTCCTTGCTTCCTATACTGCTCCGGCAGTTGAGAAGCTGTTGGAGGGACTTCTGACCATCCACCCTGTGTCTGTTCGGTTTGACGGGAAGCTTTCGGAACAGTCCGCCGGCAAGCTTCGGCGGGATATGGAGCAGGCTGGTGCAGTATTGCAAAAAAGCCCTTATCTGCCATATTCCTATCTGTGTCGGTACGCAGATAATCTGACCACCCTTCCCGGGTTTGCGGATGGACAATGGACGGTACAGGATGTCAGCTGTGCTCTCGCGATAGAGGCAGCCGGCCTTGCTCCCGGAGATTTTGTGGTGGATGCCTGTGCTTCCCCCGGCGGCAAGACACTGCTTGCGGCCCAAAGGGCAAAACATGTGTTGGCCAGGGATGTCTCTGAGGAGAAGCTGGAGAGGATCCTGGAGAACATAGAGCGGATGGGAGCGGAAAATGTGGAGACCCAGGTCTGGGATGCCAGAATCACTGACGAGGCACTGGTGGGCAGAGCAGATGTGCTTCTGCTGGATGTGCCCTGCTCCGGGCTGGGCATTATCGGCAAAAAGCGCGACATAAAGTACCATGTGAGCAAACAGGGAATGACAGAACTTCGTGCATTGCAGCGGGAGATCGTAAAAAACAGTGTTCCCTACCTCAAACCCGGGGCAACCCTGCTCTACAGCACCTGTACCATCAACCCTGCCGAAAATGAGGAGATGGTCGCATATCTTACGAGAGAACTGGGGCTGGAACCGGTGCCTCTGCAGGGGAGACTGCCGGAGGTACTCCTTTCCGGGCGGGAGGCAGTGAGACAATGTGAGAAGCCGGATCACTTTGCGTTGACTGCGGCGGAGGCAGATGCCTGTATACAGCTTCTGCCGGGCTTTATGGAGTCGGACGGTTTCTTTATCGCCTGTCTGAGACGTCCCTTGTCGCAGAAAACAGTGGAATAAGTTAGGAGCTGCAGATGGATACGAGGATCGATATCAAATCATTGACTTTGCCTGAATTGACCGAGGAGATCATTGGGATGGGAGAAAAAGGCTTCCGCGCAGGGCAGATGTATCAGTGGATGCATCAAAAGCTGGCCCGCGGTTTTGCGGAGATGACCAACCTCTCTCAGGCATTCCGCAGGCAATGTGAGGAGCATTTTTCCTACACCGCCCTGAATGTGGTGCAGGTACAGGAATCAAAGCTGGACGGCACCAGAAAGTATCTCTTCGCTCTGGAAGACGGAAATGTGGTGGAGAGTGTCTGGATGAAGTACAGGCATGGCAACAGTGTCTGCATCTCCTCTCAGGTGGGATGCCGCATGGGATGCAGATTCTGTGCATCTACGCTGGATGGTCTGGAGAGAAATCTTCTGCCGTCGGAAATGCTGGACCAGATCTATTCCATCCAGAGACTGACCGGGGAGAGAGTATCCAATGTAGTGGTCATGGGAACCGGAGAACCTTTGGACAATTATGATAATCTGCTCACTTTTCTGGAAATACTGACAGGAGAGAACGGACTGAACATCAGTCAGCGGAATGTTACGGTGTCTACCTGCGGACTGGTTCCAAAGATGAGAGAACTGGCAGAGAGACAGCTGCAGATCACCTTGGCATTATCCCTTCATGCCACCACAGATGAAAAGCGGCGGAAACTGATGCCGATTGCAAACCGGTACTCTATCGAGGAACTGATGGAGGCCTGCCGGTATTACTTTGAGAAGACCGGCCGCAGAATTACCTTTGAGTACAGTCTGGTGGGCGGAGTGAATGATACCGACCGTGATGCGGAGGAACTGATCGCACTGGCAAAACCTCTTTGCTGCCATGTGAATCTCATCCCGGTGAATCCCATCAAGGAGAGAGATTTTGTGCAGTCTGAGGCCCTTCGCATTCAGGCTTTTCGAAATAAACTTGAAAAATCTAAAATAAATGTTACCATTAGGAGAGAGATGGGCAGAGATATTGACGGTGCCTGCGGTCAGCTTCGACGCAAGCATACCGAGTCTTTGCAGACACAGGAGGAGAACTAAGTGATACAATCTTTTTCTGTTACCGACATCGGTAAGATGAGAAATCTGAATCAGGATTATGTTTACACCACAGACGGGCAGATCGGTAATCTTCCAAACCTGTACATCGTTGCAGATGGTATGGGAGGACATAATGCCGGTGATTTTGCCGCCAGACTGACGATTTCCACTATGATAGAGACGATCGCGGAGTTGGAGGATGCGGAAGCGGAGGTACTGCTGGATAAGTCGGTCACGGCAGCCAACAAAGCGGTTTTCCGATGCGCCGGCACCTCTGAAGACCTGGAGGGAATGGGAACGACTGTTGTGGCTGCGACGATTGACGACAGAAGGCTGACCATCGCCAATGTGGGTGACAGCAGACTGTATCTTTGCCGTGAGGGGGGGCTCAGACAGATCACCAGAGATCATTCCTGGGTAGAGGAGATGATCCGCAGAGGCGGTCTGAAGAGAGAGGATGCCAGAAACCATCCTGACAAGAATATTATCACCAGAGCAGTGGGTGTGGAGGAGACGGTACGGATCGATTTCTTCGAACTCACACTGCAGGAGAAGGACCTCGTGCTCATGTGTACGGACGGATTGACCAATATGCTGGAGGACGAGACGATCTACGGGGTTTTACTGGGAACCGGTACCTTGGAGGAAAAGGCCAAAGAGCTGGTTCGCAGGGCGAATGAAAACGGTGGAAGAGATAACATTTCCGTTATCCTGATCGACCTGTAGGTTTATCGCTGCAATTGGAAATATGATTTGAATTGGAGAGCATGTATGGTAAAAGTTGGAATGATGATAGGCAGCCGGTATGAGATCATTGAAAAGATCGGAACCGGCGGCATGTCGGATGTATATAAAGCCAAGGATCACAAGCTGAATCGTTTTGTTGCCGTGAAGGTGATGAAGCAGGAGTTCAGTGAGAATCAGAGTTTTGTGGACAAGTTTCGTGTGGAGGCTCAGGCTGCAGCGGGACTGATCCACCCGAACATTGTCAATGTATATGATGTGGGAGAAGACAGAGGGATCAACTTCATCGTGATGGAACTGGTGGAAGGAATCACTCTGAAGAAATATATTGAAAAGAAATCCAGATTGTCCGGCAGAGAGACGATCAGTATTGCCATTCAGGTCTGCATGGGAATCGAGGTGGCGCACAACAATGGAATCATTCACCGTGACATTAAGCCTCAGAATATCATTATTTCCAGAGAAGGCAAGGCGAAGGTCACGGATTTCGGGATTGCCAAGGCTGCCACAAGCAACACCATCACATCCAATGTGATGGGTTCCGTCCACTATACCTCGCCGGAACAGGCCAGGGGTGGATTCAGTGATATCAAGAGTGATATCTACTCTATGGGTATTACCATTTTCGAGATGGTGACGGGAAGAGTTCCGTTTAACGGGGAGACGACTGTGGCGATCGCCATCAAGCATATTCAGGAGGAGGTCCCTTCTCCCAGAAGCTTTGTGCCGGATGTTCCTCTGGCTCTCGATCGCATCGTGACAAAGTGTTGTCAGAAGTCTCCGGACAGAAGATATCAGTCCATGGCTGAGTTGATCGCTGACTTAAAGTATGCTTTGACGAATCCGGATGAAGATTTTGTCGTTCCCAATGAACCGAATATGGAGAGTCAGACAAGGCGGATCTCTTCCGAGGAGCTGGATGAGATCAAGAAGAAAACAGCCTATACGGAGGAAGATTATTATGTCGACACCGAGGGCGATTATTACAGCGAGGAACCTTATGACGGAGAAGCGTATGAGGAGGAGCCTGAGGACGAGGATAACGACGGTGAAGGAGAGTATGATTATGACCCTCGCATGGAGAGGGTGACTTCCATCCTTGCAATTGTGATCGGTGTGATATTCTGTATCATTCTGTTGGTTGTGCTGTTCAAGATCTTCGGCAAGCTTACGGATGGCACCGGTGAATCCCAGAGCCATATCATTGCGTCGGAGGAGTCCTCCGAATCTTCTATAGAGGCCACAGAGTTTGTGATCATGCCCCCTGTGGTGGGAAAATCTGTGGAGGCTGCCAGAAATGCCCTGATGGATGCAGGACTGAAAATGAATATTGACTACAGAGAGGATAACAATATCGAGGCCGGAGTGGTGATCAGCGCCAGTGTGGAGACAGGGTTCTCCGTCATCAAAGGCAGTACGGTGGATCTGATCGCCAGCGCCGGACCACAGGGCGTGGATGTTCCTACCGTACTGGGTGAGACCTACGAGGTCGCTTATGCGGAGTTATCTGAGCTTGGGTTCGAGGTGACGAAGGTGGAGGCATACTCCGAGGAGGTGGAGGCCGGACTGGTTGCGGCGCAGAATCCGAACCCTACCAGCAGAGTTCCCAAAGGAACCAATGTGACCATCACCATCAGCCTGGGCAAGGAGACGGTTCGATCCAGAGTTCCGAATCTGATCGGAAAGACAGAGATGGACGGAACCGTGGAACTGACGGAGGCAAAGCTCTCCGTGGGTCAGGTTACCGGTGTGTACCGTAATGATTATCCCTACGGAGTGATCTGTTATCAGAGTTATTCAGAGGGGACCTTTGTGGAACAGGGGACTGCCGTCGATTTCTGGGTGAGCCTCGGCGCAGAGCCGAAGCCTCAGACCTACAAGTGCAATGCGACGATCTCTTCTCCCTATGATGAGGACTCCTCCTATGTGGCAGGCAGTGAAGTCAGGCTGAAGCTGGTGGCGGATGACGGTCAGGTGCTTCTGGATACGACTACCTCCAGCTTCCCTTACTCGGCTAATTTCTTTAATCTGAAGGTGGCCGGCGGTACGCTGACGCTTGACTATACCGTTCCCGGTGCTCCTACAACGGATGAGGAGGGCAACACTGTGCCGGGTGAGTCTGTGGCTAAGACCATCACAAGAAGAATTGAGTTTATAGCGGAGTAGAGGACGATGCACACAGAAGAGAGAAAGGGCAAGATCATCAAGGGAGTCGCAGGATTTTACTATGTGTACAGTCGTGGTGAGATCTACGAGTGCAAGGCCAAGGGTGTTTTTCGAAAAGACAACAGAAAGCCTTTGGTGGGAGACAATGTTGTGCTGGATGTGCTGGACGAGGAGAAGAAGCTGGGAAATGTCCGAGAGATAGAGGACAGGCACAGCGAACTGATCCGCCCGGCGGTTGCCAATGTGGATCAGGCGGTGGTAATTTTTTCCATCGTCAAGCCAAAACCCAATTTCAATCTGTTGGACCGATTCCTGATCATGATGGAGCAGCAGGGCATCCCCTGTGTCATCTGCTTTAATAAAGCAGATATCGATGAGGACGGGGATGGGGAACAGTATCGCACCATCTATGAGAATTGCGGTTACCGGACGATGCTGGTCAGCGCTGCCCATAACGAAGGCATTGATCAGCTGATGGATACCCTGCAGGGCAAGACTACCACTGTGGCAGGCCCCAGCGGTGTGGGGAAAAGCTCCCTGGTCAACTGTCTGCAGAGCGGAACCGTTATGGAGACGGGTGCCATCAGCAAAAAGATCGAGCGGGGAAAGCATACCACCAGACATTCGGAGCTGATCGCCATCAACGACGACACCTACATTTTGGATACGCCGGGCTTCAGTTCTCTGGGGCTGTTTGATCTGGAGAAGGAACAGCTGGCGGGATTTTACCGGGAGTTTTCTCCCTATGAGAAATATTGCAGATTTGCCGGCTGCGCCCATATCGGAGAGCCGATCTGCGGTGTGAAGGATGCGGTTCAAAGCCGGGAGATCAGTTCCCTGCGATATGAAAATTACAGGCTTCTGTACGAGGAACTGAAAAATCAAAGGAAATATTAGCGATCCTTATCGGAGATTCTGACCCTGCCGGACAAGACAGCCTGTCCGGCAGGGATTTTTCGATGATACAAAATGGATACACTTTCACCATAGGATTCCATTGAAACAGCAATGGAACGAGGGGACGGATATGAACAAAATACTGATAGCGGAAGATGATGAGGCGATTGCAAATCTTTTATATATGAATCTGAAACGTGCGGGATACAGCTGCACTGTGGCACCGGACGGACAGAAGGCCGCCGACCTGATGGAGGCGGAAAACTTTGATCTGGGGATCTTTGATATCATGATTCCGGGACCGGATGGGTATGAACTGCTTTCCTATGCGTCAACCATGGATCTTCCGGTCATCTTTCTGACGGCGAAGGACAAGACCATGGATAAGGTGACGGGGCTTCGGGCAGGGGCGGAGGATTATATCACAAAACCCTTTGAGATCCTGGAACTGCTCGCCAGAGTGGAGGCCGTGCTCAGAAGACGAAACAAAGGAAAAATGTTTTACACCTTTCAGGATCTGACCATGAATGTGCAAAGCAGGGAAGTGACGAAGAACGGTGTTCCCGTGGAACTGACCTGCAAGGAATTTGATCTGTTGTTTCTGTTCCTGCAAAATCCCAATATCGCACTGTATCGCCATGTGATCTATGAGAAGGTATGGGAGAGCGAGTACCTGGGGGACAGCAGAACGGTGGATCTGCACGTGCAGAGACTGCGCAGAAAGATCGGGCTGGAGAAGGAGATCGTTTCAGTCTATAAGATCGGTTACCGACTGACGGGAGAAGTGAAGTGAAAATCTTTTGGAAGCAATTTTTGAGTATCTTTATGCTGGCTGCATTCAGCATGTCTCTCCTGGGCAGTATCATTCTTTGTGTCACCTTTCGCATCAATCTGGACAAGATGATGGAGCAGAATGAGAAGGAGCTCTGGCTGTTTCGATATTCTCTGGAGGCATCCCTGAGAGGTCTGGACGAAAATGTGGTGCTCCGGGAGGATACACTCTGGACGATCATCCGAAATATCTATGAGAATACCGATGACAAAGCGGATCATATCAATGTGTGGCTGGACGATAAGCTGATCTTTGAGCGGGCGGGGCTTTCCGTGCCGATGGAAGAGGAGAAGCTGACGGATACACAGGGGATCGTCAGAATCCGATCGATCGACGGTATTCACTATATTGAGAGCGTCATGTGTAAAGAAGTGGAGCCGGGGAGGCTGACCCTGGAGAGATATCATAATATCGAGTATCTCTATGAGACGCAGAATCAGCTGCTTCGGATCTATGCCTGCGTGCTGGGAGGCATGCTGTTGTTCAGCCTGCTGGTGGGAGGACTGATCTCCAGAAGCATTACCCGTCCCATTGAGCGCCTGATCCACGCCACCAATGAGTTCTCTGAAGGGAGGCTGGATGCGAGAGTTTCTCTTCGGGGCGAGGATGAGCTGGCAGAGCTGTCGAAACATTTCAACCATATGGCGGATTCCATTCGGGAAAACATCGAAAAACTGGAGAACTTTACGGGAGCCTTTGCCCACGAGCTGAAGACTCCGCTGACATCGATCATCGGCTACAGCGAGATGATGAATACCATGGAGCTGGAGCCGGAGGAACGCAGGGTCTGTGCGGAATTTATTAACCGGCAGGGTAAACGTCTGGAGTCTCTGTCGAAAAAGATGCTGATGCTTTCCGGTATCAGTCATCAGAAGATAGATTTTCAGTCCTTTCGCGTCAGGAGGCTTTTTGAGGAAATGGCGGATATCTGCAAGCTCTCCCTGCAGCAAAAGAATATTACGCTGCACTGCAAGGGGGAGGACTGCAGTGTAAACGGTGATTTTGAACTGGCTGTGTCACTGCTTGTGAATCTGGTGGACAATGCCAGAAAGGCAGTGGAGCCGGGAGGCAGGATCAGCGTCACCGGAACCCTGCTGCGGGACCGAAAAAAGCTAAGGAGCTATCGCATCACCGTTTCCGACAATGGCTGCGGCATCCCGGAGAGCGAGGTCAGTAAGATCACCCAGGCCTTCTATATGGTGGACAAGTCCAGAGCCAGGCGTGAAGGCGGTGCCGGACTGGGTCTGGCACTCTGCACAGAAATCGTCAGGGTTCATGGCTGGAAGCTGGAGGTGGAAAGTACGGTGGGAGAGGGTACGAACATCACGGTGGTGATTCCGGAGGTGTAACGGATCGGAAGGAGGTCTATGGAAAGGAAAGAACCCATGAGGAAAATCAATCGAATCAATTTTTTTCTTCTGGCGATGATCATACTGTTGTCTGCTTTCTTGCTTCCGGTTGTAAGCTCAAAATGGATGCAGCGAACTCTGGAGGAGAGGAGCAGCACCATCGACTTGAACGTGACATTATATCAGAGGGAATTTGCAGATCTGTGGGAGAAGATCGAGACACTGGAGAAGAGCTTCGCATCCAAGCAGGTACAGCAGAAAAAGGTGGTCATCACTGACGAAATGCGGAAGAAATTCACGGCAAGTGCCCAGAAGCAGCTTGAAACACTGTCCAATCTGCAGTGGTTTCACTCGTTTCCGGAGCTTACCGAGGAGTCTCTTCAGGCGGTCTATGAGTATACGATCATCAGCAACGATGACTGCAGCGGCATGGTCTGGTACCAGCTTCAGTTTCAGGATGTGTCCATGCTGATGGATCCGGATACCGGTGTGGCGGTGCGTCTTCAAATGCTGACAGAGAGTGCCGCGGAGGACTTTTTTTCCATGGAGAAATATGTGGAAGTGAACGACGGGAATATGCAGATCGCAGTGGATGTGGGCAAGGATAAGAACAAGATTGCCCTGAAGCAGGACAGTCTTCGATGGGAACTGTTTCAATACAATCAGGCCATGCTGCCCGAACTTCTGCCCTCCAACTACGGGATCCCCACCGGTGATTACATCTATTCCGGCACAGTGACGGAAAGCGAAGTCTCCAACATCGTCAATATCGACGGGGTCATCTTTTTGTTGGAGTATGTGCCTTATGAAGAGCGGGTGATGGTGCGTCTCGGATTTTTTGAAACAGGGCAGCTGATGCCCTTAGATTAATCGGATGCAGAAAAGATACATCTTCTAAACAGGAAGGATGCAGAGAGCTCTTAGTATTCTCTTCGTACCAATGGTGCTGGGAGGAGAGAAAGAGAACGATGAGACGTGAGGAGAGGAACCGATATCAAAAAAAACTGCAGTTACAGCGGTATGTATTGTGCATTCAGATGGCTGTAATTGCAGCTTTGTTATTGTTGATCGCAGTGATAAGCCCGGAAAAAGAAAGCAGCTCTGCGGAAGTCACGGTTGTGGACGAAAAGCGGCCGGGCGAAGAGACAGGACATGAGATCGGCAGGGAAAACAGCCCGAAAACACCTGACTCAGGCAACGGACTGACAGAGGGCGAGTATCCGTCTGCAGAAGAACTGGGCATCGATCTGTTTCATCCGGTCAAATATGAGGGAAGAGAACTGGAGAAGAGGCTGAAGGAGTTGGCTGAGCTTTCCGATGACTACCGAAGGCTTTTCCAGAACAGAGCCTCGTTGTCGGAGGATCTGTTGTCAGCAGCCTGCAACAATCCGGAGATTCTGCCCTTCGCCTTAAGCCTGTTGGAGGACAATCGGACGGAACCTCCGAAGCTGCAGCCGATTTCTCTCTCAGAGGAAGAAAAGAAGTCAGAGGGGATCCCGCTTCTTTTACAGTTCGATGAAAGATGGGGAGCCTGTGGATATGGGGAGAGCTTGATTGCGGTCTCCGGATGTGCGCCGACCTGCCTGTCCATGGTGATCATCGGCTTAACGGGCGATACCAATGCGACACCGAATGCAGTTGCCTCCTATGCAGATGAAAAAGGGTATTATCTGAACGGAATCGGTACCGATTGGAGCTTTCTGACAGAGGGTGCCAGGCATTTCGGCCTTTCCGCAAAAGAGGTTGCCCTGGACGAGGATATGGTTCTCAGGGAGCTGGAACAGGGTCATCCGATCGTCTGCAGTATGCGAAAGGGTACCTTTACCGCCCAGGGGCACTTCATTGTGCTTGCCGGGGTAAAGGACGGGAAGATCCTGGTGCGAGATCCCAACAGCAGGGCAAAGAGTGAAATGCTCTGGGATTTCTCCGAGATACGGTCTCAGATCCGCAATCTGTGGAGGTACGTTGTCTGAGCAAGTTATCAATATTTTCTTGCAATCCCCCGTATTTTCTCTATAATGGAATAGGATAGTTTTTTGTCGCAAAGGAGTAACTATGAAGAGAGAATACGTAATGGGGAATGGTGCGATTGCCCTGGGCGCATTGGCAGCAGGAGTCAATGTGGTGACGGGGTATCCCGGCACTCCTTCCTCGGAGATTATTGAGACCATCGGCAAGTATCCCCACAGAGGGGTTCATCTGGAGTGGTCCGTGAATGAGAAGGCTGCCATGGAGGTGGCCGCAAGTGCAGCCTACGCCGGTGCCAGAACTTTAGTGACCATGAAGCAGGTTGGATTGAATGTAGCATCTGACCCCCTGATGTCATTGGCTTATGTAGGGGTCAAGGGAGGAATGGTGATCGTGTCCGCAGATGACCCCGGCCCGATCTCTTCTCAGACGGAACAGGATACCAGGCGCTTTGCGGAGTTTGCCAGAATTCCCGTGTTTGATCCCACCTCACCCGAAGAGGCTTTTTTGATGATTCAGGAAGCGTTTGAGGTTTCAGAGAAGTACCATACACCGGTATTGTTCCGTCCTACTACCAGGATCTGCCATGCCTATGCCAATATCGAGGTGCCGGAATGCTTCCGGCCAAAGGAGTATGAGGGCTTCGTGAAGGATGCAAAGCGCTGGGTGATCTTCCCAAGACTTTCCTTCGCCAATCATTCCATGATCGAACGGCGCAATCCTCAGATCGGAGAGGATTTCTCTGACACAGAGTGGAACACTTACACACCGGGCTGTTCCGGAAAGGCGGTCCTCACCGGCGGTGTGAGTTATGCCTATGCAAAAGAGTTTTTGCAGGATCACAGGGATGTGCGGCTGATGAAGATCGGTACGCCCTATCCCTTCCCGGAGAAGTTTGTGCGGGAAGCGCTCGAAGGAGTGGAAGAGGTTCTGGTATTTGAGGAGTTGAGTCCCTTCCTGGAGGAGGAACTGTTAAAGGTGATCGGCAAGTACGGACTGAAGCTGAAGGTGTATGGAAAGCTTTCCGGCCATGTGCCCGCCGCAGGGGAAAATTCCTGTGAGTCTGCTGAGGCAATACTCGGTGCTTTCCTGGGGTTGGACACAGGAAAAGAGCAGATTGTCCCGAAAGACGCCCCTGCGCTTCCCGTGAGACCTCCCGTGCTCTGCGCCGGATGTCCGCACAGAGCGTCCTTCTACGCGGTGAAGCAGGCAATGAAGGGCAGAAGAAGTTATTTCTGCGGCGATATCGGCTGCTATACCCTGGGCAATGCAATGCCTCTGGATATGTGTGATACCTGTCTGTGTATGGGGGCAGGTGTGACCATGGCGCAAGGCTTCCACTGGGTAGACGAAGCCATGGATGGTGCCGCCTTTGCATTTATCGGTGACTCTACCTTCTTTGCCTCCGGTATGACCGGCGTGGTAAATGCCGTTTACAACGAGGCCGATATGGTGCTCTGCGTGCTGGATAACTCCACCACTGCCATGACCGGACACCAGCCTCATCCCGGCACCGGTCGCAATATGATGGGAGACATCGTGGAGAAGGTCAGCATCGAAAAGATCCTTCGCGGCATTGGCCTGACCTTCGTGGAGACGGTGGATCCGCTGGATCTGTCTGCAGCGGTGGATACAGTGAAGAGAGCGGTGGCAGAAAAGGGTGTGAAGGCGATCATCTTCAAGTCTCCCTGTATTGCAATTTCAAAGAGTACGAAGAAGGCAGTGATCAACGAGAAGTGTATCCGCTGCAGAAAATGTATTCGTGAGATCGGCTGTCCTGCCATCGTGATTGCAGACGGTGCGGTGACCATTGACAAGAATCTGTGTACCGGCTGTAACCTTTGTGCACAGCTGTGCCCTACCCGGGCTATCAGCATCGAAGAGGGAGGGAGAGCATGAAGAAAGATATTTTGATTTGTGGAGTGGGTGGTCAGGGAACCGTCCTGGCCTCCAAGCTGATTGCATCCGCAGCCATGGAGGAGGGCTGTACCGTGCACTCAGCTGAGACCATCGGTATGGCGCAGCGAGGCGGCTCCGTCACCAGCCATGTCAGAATCGGTGAGGCATCCTCCCCCCTGATTCCCAAGGGAAAGTGCGATGTGCTGCTCGCCTTTGAGCCTGCGGAGGCGGTGCGCAATCTGTCCTATTTAAAGCAGGGCGGACTGGTGATCGTCAACGAAGTTCCTGTGAAGCCTACCACCGAATCCCTGCAGGAGACCGGTTATGACGGGAAAGAGATGATTGCGTATCTGCGCGGAAAATGCCGCGTGATCGTGGTGAATTCGGAAGACCTGTGCAAGGAGTTCGGAAGCACAAAGTATTTCAACGTCTGCCTGTTGGGTGTAGCCGCAGGATCGGGAGAACTTGGAATTGCGCCTGCTTCTGTGGAAGAACAGATCAGGGCGAGAGTGCCGGAGAAATTCGTGGAAGCGAACCTGATGGCCTTTCGCGCGGGTATGGCAGCTGCAAGATAGGCAGTTTCGGTACAACCTCCATTTCCAGGCGGGGATGGAAGGGTACTGGAAGAGGACCGATCATAAGAAAAAGAGGGGACGAAATAACAATGAGATTGAATGAGACTCAGCTTCGTCAGGTAGATGCTCAGGTCAAGAGACTTCTTTCTACTGACAGCTATTACGGAAAAATCTATCGGGAGGCGGGCATCACCGGTGTGAGCAGTGTTGAGGAGTTCGAGGCGCTGCCCTTCTCCAGCAAGGATGACCTGCGCAATGCGTACCCGTTGGGAATTCAGGCCGTTCCGGACGAGGAGATCGTGAGGATCCACTCCTCCTCCGGTACCACAGGAAAGCCGGTGATCATTCCTTATACCGCCAAGGACGTGGACGACTGGGCAACCATGTTTGCCAGATGCTACGAGACGGCAGGGATCACGAAGAGCGATCGCATTCACATTACACCCGGCTATGGTCTGTGGACTGCCGGCATCGGTTTTCAGCTGGGCTGTGAGAAGCTTGGTGCTATGGCCATTCCCATGGGCCCGGGCAACACGGATAAGCAGCTGCAGATGATGGTGGACTTAAAGTCAACAGTGCTTTGTGCCACATCCTCCTACGCACTTCTGCTCTCGGAAGAGATCGAACAGAGAGGAATCAAGGATCAGATCTGCCTGAAGAAGGGGGTCATCGGTTCCGAGCGCTGGAGCGACAAGATGCGCAAGAATATTAAGGACAGACTGGGAATCGAACTGTATGATATCTATGGCCTGACGGAAATATACGGTCCCGGTATCGGTATCAACTGTACGGGGGAGACTGCCATGCATTATTGGGATGATTTCATCTATATCGAGATCATCGACCCTAAGACCGGCAAGCCCGTACCCGATGGGGAGGAGGGTGAGATCGTCATCACCACGCTGGTGAAGGAGGGGGCACCCCTGCTTCGCTTTAGAACCCACGATATCTCTCGCATCGTTCCGGAACCCTGCCATTGCGACAGATGTAAGAAGTATCCCAGAATCGATATCATCAAGGGCAGAAGTGATGATATGTTCAAGGTCCACGGCGTGAATATGTTCCCCAGCCAGGTGGAGGAGCTGCTTTCTCTGGTGGATGGCGTTTCCAGCGAGTACAACATCAACATTGCCCATGATGACGAGAAGAATCGTGATGTGATGCTGGTGACCTGTGAGGCAGAAGGACGTGTGAACTTTGAGAAGACTGCCCTTCGGATCAAGGAACTGTTCAAGTCCAGAATCGGCGTTACGCCGAAGATCACGGTGGTTCCCGTGGGAACCTTGCCCAGGTCCGAGAAGAAGACGAAGCGCGTCATTGATCACAGAGAACTGTAATAGAAAGACAGTAAAAGTTTGAGCCTGCGGGGAAGTCCTGCAGGCTCATGATGAATGGGGGAGAAGGATGAACGAAGATATTCTGCAGATGAGCAGTATCGTCAGGAGTGCCAGAAAAGCACTTCGGAGCGGGAAACAGATCGATGACTGTCCGGGAGACGGTGTGGCTGCGATGGAGTTTACATTTCTGACCAGAGACCCGGTCTTTCGTTCGTGCAGAATCTGCAAATCCGTCAAAACCTGGTTTGCCTACTGCCTGGACCAAAAGCTTGAGGATATCAAATTTCTCATTGACACGGAAGCGGCAGATCGGTCAGAATTAGAAGCGGTCAATGGATCCGGTGCAATGATCGTCTGCTATTGGAAGGGCGGGAGGATCACCTCTTTTTCCTCCAACTGGACAATGAACAGAGAGAAGGGCGGATGGTTCGCTGCCTTCAAGGAGAGAGAGTGGGTGAATCTGCCGACGGAAAAACCGGCCTATTACGAACGGACAGAGGAGTTCAAACAGACACTTTTTGAGATCGGTCAGCTCGCCAAAGAGATGGGCTTTACCTATTATCTGGATGTGTTTGGGGATGCATACTACGCACTGGACAGGATGCCGCCGGAGGAGATACAGGACTGCCCTGCTGATGTCCCTGTTCCTTTTCGCAGGATTTATCGCGCGGTACTTACAGCGGATGTGTTCGGGGGATCAGATTACTGGAATAGCTTCCCGGCTGTCAATGGTATCCCCGAGGAGTTTGCAGATCGGTATGAGAGATTGACGAATCGTCTTCTGGAACAGGTACGATACCACCTGATGTATCTGACCAACGAGTGTTGGGAACGCTTTCGGGGACGTGGAAGAGCATAGGGTAAGGAGAGGTGACACAGACTATGAGTATAACGGTGAATATCTATTATACAGGAGAACAAGGTTCGGCAAGACGTTTTGCCGAAGAGATGATGGAAAGCGGTACGGTTCAGCGGATCAGAGAAGAAAAGGGAAATCTTTGCTACGCTTATTTTTATCCTGCAGAGGATCCGGAGACGGTGCTGCTTATAGATCGCTGGGAGGATCAGGAAGCCATCGACCGGCATCACCATACTCCCATGATGGAAAAAATCATTGCGTTGAGGGAGAAATACGATCTTCATATGAGGGTGGAGCGTTATCTGTCTGATGACAGCCTTCCGGAATCCGATAAGAAATATGTGAGAGATTGATATTTTGCGGGAGAAAATATGGCGACACGAGAGGAACAATTCGAGAAGATGCTCAGTTCTGTATTGAGCGAATACGAGGATGTACTCGGCAAAATGGAGAAGCTGAAAGCAGAAAACAAGGTGAAAACGGTAACCTACAGGCAGTTGATGGCAACCAAGCTGACTCTCCAGAATATCATCTCCAGATATGAGATATACGGATTGTTGGATAAGAAACGATAAGCCCTGTCGAAAGCTTTCGTCCAGGGCATTTCCGCCGGGAGAACACCGCCAAGGTAAAAAACAGAAAATTTTCTACACAAGTTACCCAACCTGTGCTATAATATTATTCACTGTGTTGAGATCCCTCTCGGAAAGGGCTATTTTCACGGTGAGATAAAATATGGATGAGATTCAACCCTGTTTTCGGGGAAATTCGAAGGAGACGATCAGCTATGAAACTAGGCATTGTGGGGCTTCCCAACGTAGGAAAGAGCACACTTTTTAATTCATTGACCAAGGCAGGAGCAGAATCTGCCAACTATCCCTTCTGCACCATCGATCCCAACATCGGTATCGTACCGGTTCCGGATGAGAGATTAAAGCTCTTGGGGGATATGTATCACTCCAAGAAGGTGACACCGGCTGTCATTGAGTTCGTCGATATTGCAGGCCTGGTGAAGGGCGCTTCCAAGGGAGAGGGACTGGGCAATCAGTTCTTAAGCAACATTCGTGAGGTGGATGCCATCGTTCACGTTGTGCGATGCTTTGAGGATTCCAATGTGATCCATGTAGACGGCAGTGTGAATCCCCTCCGGGATATCGAGACCATCAATTTCGAGCTGATCTTCTCTGATCTGGAGGTGCTGGAGCGCAGATATGCCAAGGTGGTAAAGGCAGCCAGGATGGACAAGACCCTCGCGAAGGAGCAGGCGCTCTTAGAGAGAATCAAGGAGCACCTGGAGTCCGGCAAGATGGCGAAGAGCTTAGAGGATCTGGACGAGGATGAACTGGCACTGATGAAGGAGTACAACTTCTTGACCTGGAAGCCGGTGATCTATGCAGCCAATGTGGCAGAGGATGATCTGGCTGATGACGGTGCATCCAACGAGATGGTAGGAAAGGTTCGTGAGTTTGCGGCAGCAGAGAATAGCGGCGTGTTTGTGATCTGCGCACAGATCGAGCAGGAGATCTCAGAGCTGGATGATGATGAGAGACAGATGTTTTTGGAGGACCTTGGATTAAAGGAGTCCGGACTGGACAAACTGATTGCTGCAAGCTACAAGCTGCTCGGTCTGATGAGCTTTCTGACCGCCGGCGAGGATGAGACCAGAGCATGGACCATCAAGATCGGTACGAAGGCACCTCAGGCTGCCGGCAAGATCCATTCCGATTTTGAGAGAGGCTTTATTAAGGCTGAGGTCGTCAACTACAAGGATCTGCTGGAGCAGGGATCCCTGGCTGCAGCAAGGGAGAAGGGCCTTGTCGGTATCGAAGGAAAGGATTACGTTGTCCGCGACGGCGATGTGATACTGTTCCGTTTCAATGTGTAAGTAGGAAGGATCATCGCTTATGAATATTGGAGATATTGCATTTCCGAATCTGGGTATTTATCTGAAAAATGTTCCCAGGTCCTTCAGCATCTTTGGCTTTCGGATCGCTTTCTACGGTTTGATCATCGGAGTCGGGGTGATTCTGTCGCTTCTCCTGGTCTGTCATATTGCGAAGAAGACAGGGCAGGATCCGGATGATTACTGGGATTTTGCGATCTATGCGGTGTTATGCTCCCTGCTGGGAGCCCGGATCTATTATGTGATCTTTTCCTGGGACGAGTACAAGGATAATCTGTTGGAGATCTTCAAGGTCCGCAACGGCGGACTTGCCATCTACGGCGGAGTCATTGCCGGATTTATCACTCTGTTTGTCTGGTGCCATTTCAAAAAGAAAAAGGCACTTTTGGTGGGGGATACGGCCATCAACGGACTGATACTCGGGCAGGCCATCGGAAGATGGGGGAACTTTATGAACCGTGAAGTGTTCGGAGATTATTACAATGGACTCTTTTCCATGCAGATTCCCATCGCTGACGTTCGGGATGCGGGAGATATCACGGAGAATATCAGAGCGCACATTCCCGAGGGGGCCAATTATATCAACGTACATCCCACCTTTCTGTATGAGAGTGCGTGGAATTTTTTGGTGCTTGCGGCACTTCTTCTGTATCGGAAGCATAAGAAATTCGACGGAGAGCTGTGCCTGCTTTACTTGGGAGGCTATGGCATTGGCAGATTCCTGATCGAAGGGATTCGGACCGATACCCTGAAGCTGGGCGGAACCAACATCCCGGTTTCCCAGGCATTGGCTTTGGTGATGGTCATTTTCTCGGTGGTGTGCGATATCGCTGTGAGAGTAAAGCTGAGAAAAAAGGGAAGAGAGAATGCTTAAGCTTCACCTTCCCACAGGATAAGAAAATATAAGAAAGTACAGTGCAAAACAGGAAGCATCTGTGGTTTGAAACCTGAAAAAACGACTGAAAATCAGTTTTTTCAGGGTTTTCATCCCACAGGTGTTTTTTTGTTACAACTCTTTTACAAAAATGAGGACAAATCCTGATTTTGACGGGAATTGTTAAGAAAATCGCTTAAAAAAAGTGAAGAATTTCTTAACAAAACTATTGCAGTTTTGAAGGAAATCAGTTAAAATCAAACATAAGTGGGATGAATATGGTGAATTACCCCCATAAAGTGGGATGAAATCCTAATGGGAAACAGATTGAGAAGGTGCATTCAAGGTTGATGTTCACAGATTGGCGGTGATGGAGTTTTGTTCAGAGGCAAATTCTTCCATACAGTAGATCCAAAAGGCAGGCTGAGCATTCCCGCCAAGTTCCGAGAGTATCTCGGCGAGGCTTTTGTCATTACGATGGGAATGGATGACTGCCTGCTCGCCTATGATCTTGAAACCTGGAAAGCCTTCGAGGAGAAGCTCACCGATGTTGATATGCTGGACGATGATGCCATGGATCTGGTCAGATTTATCATCGGAAATGTACAGGATGTGACCCTGGACAAGCAGGGAAGAGTCCTTTTGACGGATGACACCAGAACTAGCGCTGAAATCGAAAAGGATGTCGTGATCAACGGAATGGGCAATCATTTTGAAATCTGGCCGCTGGATAAGTGGAATGAGAGAATGGGCGCAGTCATTGCCGACAAGGCTGCATTGAAGAAGAGATTACGTGAGAGCGGACATAAGCTGACCATCTCATAGAGACAGGCATTGAAATGCAGAGCAGGAGAGAAGGGTATGGAGTTTCGTCACTATTCCGTGCTGTTACAGGAGACAATCGAAGAACTTCATATCAAGCCTGACGGCATCTACGTAGACGGAACGCTGGGCGGCGGCGGACATGCCTGGCAGGTATGCAGCCGATTGACGACAGGGCATTTCTACGGTATCGACCAGGATGAAGCGGCCATCAAGGCGGCAGGACAGCGGCTGGAGCCGTTCGGTGACAAGGTTACCATCATCCGCAACAATTATTGCAATATGGTCGGTGCTCTGGCTGAGCTGGGCATCACCAAAGTGGATGGAATCGTTTTGGATCTGGGAGTGTCTTCTTATCAGCTGGATACGGAAGAACGGGGTTTTTCCTACCGATATGATGCACCCCTGGATATGAGAATGGATCAGCGCCAGACATTGACTGCCAGAGACATCGTTAACAATTATTCTGAAGGGAATCTGTTCCGTATCATCAGGGATTACGGCGAAGACAGGTTCGCGAAGAATATCGCGAAACATATTGTTCTGGAGAGGGCGAGAAAGCCCATCGAGACGACCTTTGAGTTAAACGAGATTATTAAGGCTGCCATCCCGGCGAAGATGCGGGTTAACGGACATCCCTCCAAGCAGACCTTTCAGGCGATTCGAATCGAGTGCAACCGGGAGCTTGAAGTGCTGAAGAACTCGCTGAATGATCTGATCGGTCTTCTGAATCCGGGCGGCCGATTATGTATCATCACATTCCATTCTCTGGAGGATCGAATCGTGAAGGTTGCCTTCAAGGAGAATGAAAATCCCTGTACATGCCCGCCGAATTTCCCGGCGTGCGTGTGCGGAAGAAAATCCCGGGGACGTGTGATCACCAGAAAGGCGATCCTGCCCGGTGAGGAGGAACTTGCTGCGAACAGCAGGTCAAAAAGTGCAAAATTGAGAGTATTCGAGGCAGGAGAGTAGGTTGCTCCTGTCTGACAGATAGGAGGACAAATTCATGGGCAGAAGAATCGAACAGCAGGCAGTCAATAGAGAGAGAATGGACAGAAGAGGCCGCCGTCGCCTTGAGGAGAGAGGTCAGGTGCGCAATACGGGTGCAGCGAAGCACAACAGAGAACAGATCTATGTCTATGATTCTTTGGCCAGAGAATATGAGGCGGAGCGGGTGTACGAGGAGGCTTGGGAAAGCGCTCCGGTACGGGAGATCGAGGACCGCAGAAAGCGTGCGGATATTGCGTTTATTCTTCCTGCAATGTTGATGGTATGTGCGGTAGCGGCTGTCTTCATTCTGTACATTTTCCTGACCGCAGAACTGACCACACAGACCAGAAAGGTGGCAGCGCTGAAGGTTGAAGTGAATGATCTGCATGATAAGAACATTGAAGAGAGAAACAGAATCGAAAACAGTGTGGATCCGATGACCATGAAGTATATCTGCATGTCCCAGCTGGGTATGGTATATCCCGAGGAGGGACAGGTTATCACATACGACAATTCAGGCTTCGACTATATGAGACAGGTCATGTATAACGATTAATCGAGGTGTGGTGTGCGTAAAGAGAAGAAATCAATCAAGTCGGTAAATAACAAGGTCAAATTGTTTGCGATTATCTGTACCATTCTGATGCTGCTTCTGGCTGTGAGACTGATCGTCATCGTTGTGAAAAACGGTGACAATTATCAGCGTCACATTCTGATGCAGCAAAGTTATTCTTCCACAGTGCTTCCCTGCCGAAGAGGAGATATCTATGATGCAAACGGCATCAAGCTTGCCAGCTCCGAAAAGGTATACACATTGGTCATAGATGCGGCTGTAATGAATACGGAGTTATCCAAGGAAAAGAAATATCTGCAGCCCACCCTGGATCTGCTTGGACAGACCTTCAAACAGCTGGATATGGTTGAGATCACAAACTATGTGAAGAACAATCCTACGAGCAGATGGTACGTTCCAAAGACCACAAAGCGCATGTCCTATGATGAGGTAAAGTCCTTTATGGAGGCTCAGAATGAGAAGGATTCGCTCATCAAGGGAGTCTGGTTTGAAGAGGACTATCGAAGGATCTATCCGGGAGGATCGCTGGCGGCTGATGTCATCGGCTTTACGACTACAGACAGTCAGGGACAATACGGACTGGAGGAATATTACGACGACATCCTTAACGGCGTGAAGGGCCGTGAGTACGGCTATCTGAATGATGATCTGAATCTGGAACGAACAGTCAAATCACCTGTGGACGGCTACAACCTTCACAGTACCATCGATGTAAATCTCCAAACGATCGTGGAGAAATATTTGAGCCGGTTCATGGAACAGAACAAGGATGCCTATCGTACTGGCAACGGTGCAGAGAATATCGGCTGTATCATCCAGAATGTGAATACAGGAGAGATCCTTGCCATGGCAAGCGCACCTACCTTTGATCTGAACAATTCCAGAGACGGTCAAAGCCTCTTGGGTTCCATGATGGTGGAAAAGTACGACAAGGAGAACGGCTACTATGAGATCAAGAAAAACGGTACCGTTATCACGCAGGATGTGCTGAACTCCATGACGGAGGATCAGCTGAACCTGAATCTTGCCTATCTGTGGAAAAATTTCTGTATCAACAATACCTACGAGCCCGGTTCGGTTGCAAAGCCCTTCACCGTGGCGATGGCTTTGGAGAAGGGAACCATCACACCCAGCTCCACCTTTGAGTGTCACGGCTCATTGGAGATCGGTGGATTTACCATTAAGTGCCACAATCGAAACGATGGCACGGTGACACTGGAGAAAGCGGTGGCAAAGTCCTGCAACGTAGCGATGATGAAGATCGCCCAGACCATGGGAAGCAAGATCTTCTGCGATTATCAGCAGGTGTTTAATTTCGGCTTGAAAACCAATATCGATCTGGTGGGAGAGGCCAGAACCAACCAGTTTGTCTATTCTGCCGACACCATGGGACCTACCGATCTTGCAACAAACAGCTTCGGTCAGAACTTCAACTGTACCATGATTCAGGCTATCACCGGGTTCAGTTCCCTGATCAACGGAGGATATTATTACGAGCCTCATATGGTCAGCAAGATCACCAATGCCAGCGGCGCTGTGGTGGAGAAGATCGAACCCAGGGTATTAAAGCAGACGATCTCAGAGGAAACCTCTGAACTGATCCGACAGTATTGTACGGCTGTGGTGGAGTACGGTACCGGTAAGACCGCCAGACCGGCAGGATATATGATCGGCGGCAAGACCGGAACAGCGGAGACCATCGACCAGAATACCCACAAGCGTTCCAAGGACGAGTACGTGGTTTCTTTCATGGGCTTTGCCCCTGCGGATGATCCGCAGATCGCGATCTATGTGGTAGTGGACCGTGCCAATGCCCCCAGACAGGATGATGCAAAGTATGCGACCAGAATCGTCCGCAGCATCCTGATGGAAGCCCTTCCCTATCTGCAGATTTACATGACAGAGGATCTCACGGAAAGCGAGATCAAAGAATTGCAGGAACTTCAGCTGGAGATCACGACGGAGCATAAGCCGGATGATTCGGAGACGGTGGATACACCTCATACTTCCGAAGTGGAGTACGAGGAGGGAAACAAGCCTGTGTGGCTCAGCTTCCCCGTGGACCCCAATACCGGATATCGTGTGGATCCTGTGACCGGTTATAAGTATGATGCCCAGGAAGGATTTCTGGTAGAGGGCAATGAGGCGGTTATGGGTGTGGAAGGACCCGTCAATCCGAGCCTCAGTCAGTAGACAAGACGGGCGGTCTGCTTAAGCGGTCCGAAACGAAGTAATACATAACCTCATAAAAAGGGGAATACAGTGTATCAATACCTTTTTATGAGGTTTTTTATGTTAGAGGTACCGAATCGACTGCATCACCGAAAAAAGATCATGATCGTGCTGATAGGGGTTCTCGTGATTTTTTCAGCTTTGGCGGGCAGACTGGTCTATCTGGCTGCCTGGTGTGCGGAGTATTATGCAGCACAGGCACAGGAGCTTCACGAGAGAGAGCGGAGCATTAAGGCCGCAAGGGGAAGAATCCTCGACAGAAACGGTGTGGTTTTGGCAGACAACAAGACTGTCTGCACGGTTTCTGTCATATACAGCCAGATTCAGGATCCTGAAAGAGTGGTTTCGGTACTGAGCGAGGAACTTTCTCTCCCCAGAGAGTATGTGGCAAAGCAGGTGGGGAAATTTTCCTCCAGAGAAAAGATCAAGAGCAATGTGTCAAAGTCCATTGGAGATCGGATCAGAGAGTATGATCTGGCAGGTGTAAAGGTGGACGAAGACTATAAGCGATATTATCCCTATCAGGAGCTGGCAAGTAAGGTTTTGGGGTTTACCGGCGGGGATAACCAGGGGATCTTAGGATTAGAGGTCAAATACGAGCAGTTTCTGCAGGGAACACCGGGGTTGATCCTGACTGTCACCGATGCAAAGGGAATTGAGATCGAGGCGGCAGGGGAGAGGCGCGTGGAACCGAAGAACGGACTGGATCTTACCATCAGCATGGATGCAAATATCCAGGCATACGCCACAATGCTTGCAAAACAGGTATGTGAGTCCAAGGAGGCTGAGGGAGTCAGCATCCTGGTGATGAATCCCCAAAACGGTGAGATCTATGCCTGTGTGGACATCCCGGAATATAATTTGAATGAACCGTTTGCGCTTTCTGAGGAGGCGCAGAGTTTGGACAGCAAGGCAAAACAGGAGCTGCTGAACGGAATCTGGAGAAACCGCTGTATCAGTGATACCTACGAGCCAGGATCTACGTTCAAGATCATTACCGCCTCTGCGGGACTGGAGGACGGCTGCATCACACCGAGCAGCGTTTTCTTTTGCCCCGGTTCCATCAAGGTGGACGATCGAATCATTCGCTGTCACAAGAGAACCGGGCACGGCAGTCAGGATTTCACCCATTGTATGATGAATTCCTGTAATCCCGCACTGATTTCCGTGGGACTGAGGCTGGGAGTTGACAAATACCTGCAGTACTTCGAACAATTCGGTTTGAAAGACAAGACCGGCATCGATCTTCCGGGTGAAGCGGGAACGATCATGCACAGCAAGGAGAACATGGGAAATGTGGAGCTGGCGACAGTTGCTTTCGGGCAGTCCTTTCAGGTGACCCCCATTCAGCTTCTGACCACGGTATCGTCCCTGATCAACGGCGGACGACGGATCACTCCGCATTTCGGTCTGCACACTTCCGATGAGACCGATGCGGTCATTGACACCTTTGCCTATCCGGAACGGGACGGTATTGTCTCCGAGGAGACCTCCGCCACCCTGCGGGGAATTCTGGAGAAGGTTGTGTCGGAGGGATCCGGACGAAACGGACAGGTGGCGGGCTTTCGCGTGGGAGGAAAGACGGCAACCAGTCAGACCTTGCCAAGGGGAAGCGGAAGATATATTTCTTCCTTTATCGGGTTTGCACCTGCCGATGATCCGCAGGTGATCGCAATCGCCATCATCCACACGCCGAAGGGCATTTACTACGGCGGACAGGTGGCGGCACCGGTCATTCGTCAATTATATGAAAATATTCTTCCTTATCTGGGAATAGAGGGGTATAATCAATAGTGGAATTCTAAGGAAAGAAGGGTTTATGATATGATGTCAGGAGAAAAGTGTCTGGTGATCGGAACCGGAATCAGCGGAATCGGGTCTGCCGGACTTTTGGAACATATGGGAGCGGATGTGATTCTGTATGACAGCAACGAGAAACTGAATGTGGAGGACATTCAGAAGAAGCTGACTCCCGGTGGGCATACTGCCTGTGTGGTAGGGGAATTGCCGGAGGAGATACTGCGGGCAACCCAGACTGTGGTGCTGAGTCCCGGAGTTCCCGTGGATATTCCCCTGGTCAATGCGCTCAGAGACAATGGAGCGAAGATCATCGGCGAGATCGAACTGGGTTACCGGGAGGAGAAGGGTACGGTGGTTGCCATCACCGGGACAAACGGAAAAACTACCACTACCACCCTGGTAGGGGAGATCATGAAGGCCTATCGAGGGGACAACAATGTATTTGTTGTGGGCAACATCGGCAATCCTTATACTTCCGAATGCCTGAAGACCAATGAAAACACGGTGACGGTGGGGGAGATCAGTTCCTTCCAGCTGGAGACGATTTCCGATTTCCACCCTCATGTTTCTGCGATCCTGAATATTACGCCGGATCACCTGAACAGACACCACACCATGGAGAATTATGTTGCTGCCAAGGAGAATATCACCTTAAATCAGACAAAGCAGGATGTGTGCGTGCTGAATTACGAGAATGAGTACACCTATGATTTCGGCAAGAGATGCCCGGCAAGAGCGGTGTTTTTTTCCTCTGCCAGAGAGCTGGAGGAGGGGTACTTTTTGAGAGGCGAGAAGATCTGCAGAGCAGAAAACGGCGAATGTGTTGAACTGATGGACATTCACAAGGATATGAACCTGGTGGGGATCTGCAATGTGGAGAATGTGATGGCTGCCATAGCCATCGCGGAGGGAATGGGAGTTCCCATGGAGGTGATCCTTTCCGTGATCAGGCGTTTCAAGGCGGTGGAGCATCGAATCGAGTATGTGGCGACCAAGGGCGGCGTGGATTATTACAACGATTCCAAGGGTACCAACCCGGATGCGGCAATTCAGGGAATCAAGGCCATGACGAAGCCAACCATCCTGATCGGCGGCGGATATGATAAGCAGAGCGAGTATGACGAATGGATCGAAAGCTTTGACGGCAAGGTGAAGTGGCTGGTGCTCATCGGCCAGACGAAGGAAAAAATAGCGGAATGTGCCAGAAGCCATGGCTTTGACCGCATCAGACTGTGTGAGACCTTCGACGAATGTCTCGCATTATGCACAGAACTGGCTGAAAGCGGAGAGGCAGTGCTTCTGTCCCCTGCCTGTGCAAGCTGGGGAATGTTTCCGAACTATGAGGTCAGAGGACGGATGTTCAAGGAATATGTAAATGCACTGTAGGAAGGATGTTTCAGATGGCAAAAAAGGTTAAAGCGAAACCCGTGAGCAGATGGTCACGCTTCAAAAATATGGACGTTCTGGTATTGATCACCGTCTTTTTTCTGAATGTCTTCGGACTGGTCATGATCTATTCCGCCAGCTCCTATTCCAATTCCACCAGCCTTTTGATCAAGCAGGCTATCGCCGTAGGCGGAGGAATTGTTCTGATGCTCGGCACAGTGTTCGTCGGTCATACCATCTTAAAGAAGCTCTGGTGGCTGATCTATGGAGTAGCAGTTATTTTTCTGGCACTTGTGAAAACATCTCTGGGAGTGGAGTCTCACGGCGCAAGAAGATGGATCCATTTTCCGGGCATTCCGTTCAATATTCAGCCTGCAGAGATCGCCAAGATTGCGGTGATCATCACGACGGCACTGATGATCTGCTGGATGGGAAATGAGATCCGAAATATCTGGAAGGTCATGATCGCATGTGGGATTCTGGCCGGGCCCCTCGCTTTAGAGATCATTCTGTTTACGAAAAATATGAGTACGACCATTATTCTATGCGGTATTGTGGGTCTGATGTTCTTCCTGGCCAGCCCCTGCTACAAGGACTATCTGATCATCGCCGGAATTGCGGTGGGGTTGGCTGCCGTCTTTATTCTGATCAGTCTGTTCACCGACTGGGCCGGATTCCGCGGAAGCCGTATCACTGCCTGGCTGAATCCGGAGGAATACGGACAGGAGACCGGATATCAGACGAAGCAGGCGCTCTATGCCATCGGAAGCGGCGGCATCGGAGGAAAGGGTCTTGGTCAGAGTATGCAGAAGCTGAACTATCTTCCGGAGGCACAGAATGATATGATCTTCTCCATCATCTGTGAGGAGTGGGGATTGTTCGGAGCATTTACGATCATGTTTGTATTTGCGGTATTGATCTGGCGCATCGCATTGATCGCGATGCGTGCAAAATCACTGTTTTCGTCCATGCTGGCCTGCGGCGTGCTGGCGCATATCGCATTGCAGGTGATCCTGAACATTGCGGTCGTGACCAATTCCGTGCCGAATACGGGAGTATCCCTCCCTTTTATCAGTTATGGAGGCTCCTCCGTGCTCTGTCTTCTGATCGAGATCGGAATCGTCCTCAGCGTGAACTGTGAGACCAAGGAGAAGAACCGTGATGAAATAGAGAGAAGAACAAAAGAATATGATGACGGAAACAGGACAATGCCCAATACATAAGATATACTAAATATGTTTCATGGGCGTCTATGGATAGGATTCATGTAGTAGGAAATATACCACTGCAGGGAAAATGTAAAATACAAGGGTCAAAGAATGCCTCTCTTCCGATTCTGGCAGCCTGTCTGCTGACAGAGGGAACAACCGGTCTGTATCGATGTCCGAGAATTCGGGACGTGCAGTCCATGTTTTCTCTGCTTCAGAGTCTTGGCTGCAGTGTCTTCCGCACAAAGGACGCTGTAATGGTGGACAGCACCGGGGCTTTATTTTGCGGTGACAGATTCTGTTCCGTCGAGGTGACGGGAATGCGTTCGTCTCTCTGTCTTCTGGGAGCGATGATCGGACGTTTCGGCAGAGCGGTTCTGGACTATCCCGGTGGATGCGTCATCGGAGCCAGACCCATCGATCTCCATCTGAAAATGCTGGGGGAGATGGGAGTGGTCTTCTCGGAGGAAGAGGGAGTGCTGCATGCCTGTGCCAAACATCTGCGCGGGGCGAGACTTGTTCTGCCCTTTCCCAGTGTGGGGGCCACGGAGAATGTGATTCTGGCTGCCGTGGCAGCGGAGGGAGATACCACCCTGATCGGAGCTGCCAGAGAACCGGAGGTGACTGCACTGTGCCATTTCCTTTCAGACTGCGGTGCGAAGATCGAGGGAATCGGTACGGACTGCCTGCACGTGGAGGGCGGTCACAGATTGTTTGGAACGGATTATGCGATTCCGGCAGACAGAATTGTGGCCGGAACTTATTTCTTCGCATGTATTGGTGCAGGCGGCCAGATTTTTCTGGAGGATGCACCCTGGCAGGAGATGGAGAATGTCCTGGCTGTAGGAAAGGCATTCGGTGCAAAGATCTGCACAAATCACCGTGGACTATATGTGCAGGGACCGGACAGACCCAAGGCAATCGGTACGCTTTTTACAGATGTATACCCCGGATTTCCGACAGATCTTCAGTCAATGGTTCTGGTGACGGCAGCAGTGGCAGAAGGGGAGACAAGGATTCGGGAGCAGATCTTTGAGAATCGTTTTCAGGTATCAGAGGAACTTCAAAGGATGGGTGCCGATATCCGGCTGTTGGATGAAAAGACGGTTTTGGTGAGAGGAACGGATCGTCTCACGGGTACACCGGTGAGGGCCAGGGAATTAAGGGGAGGTGCCGCTCTGGTAGGTGCCGGAGTTCTGGCGAGAGGCGAGACTGTGGTAGGCGGATGTGAATTTATCGAGCGCGGATATGAGAGAATCTGTGCGGATTATCGGGAGTTAGGAGTGCGAATTACAGGTGCTTAAGAAAAAATGGCTGATTCGTGGAATCATACTTTTCATGATTCTCGCTGCGGTGTTTGGCGCTGCAGCGTACATAGATCGTGCGTATCACGTGGAGGATGTCCAGGTGGACGGCAATGTGCATTATACGGCGGAGGAGATCAAGAATATCGTCATGAGCGGACATTTCGGCGATAATTCCCTGTATTTATCCTGGAAATATCGCAACCGGGATATCAAGGGAGTTCCTTTTGTGGATGTCATGGAGGTGGAGATCGCAGAACCCCATGTCATCAGGATCCATGTGAAGGAAAAGAAACTGACCGGGTATGTGAAATGCATGGACACCTTTATCTACTTTGACAAGGATGGATACGCAGTGGAGAGCTCCGGTGTGAAAACGGCGGGAATTCCGCAGGTGTTGGGTCTTTCCTTTGACAGTGTGGTGCTGGGCAAACCGCTTCCCGTGGAGGATCCCGATATTTTCCGAAGCATTCTGACGGTGACCAAGATGCTGCAGCAGTATAATATTGAGATGGACAAGATTCTGTTTGGCGAGTCTCAGGAGATCAGTTTATATCGCAACGATTTTCGGGTGGATCTGGGGAATGACGTGAGTACCCTGGAGAAAAAAATGATGTTGCTGCCGGAATTACTACCGAATCTGGAGGGACAGAAGGGTGTTCTTCAGATGAAGGAATACAATGACAGGGGGGACTATATATTTAAGCCGGAGTAAAATCACAAATTTTGCAAAGTTTTTGAGAAAATGGTTGCGAAAATGATAAAAAGAATATATGATAAAAACGTATGGAATTTTTGAATGTTGAAGGAGGATATGGCCTTGCTGGAGATTAAGACAAATGAAGCAGAAGCAGCTGCTAAGATTATTGTTGTTGGTGTTGGCGGTGCAGGAAATAATGCTGTGAATAGAATGGTTGAAGAACAGATTGACGGAGTTGAGTTTATCGGAGTGAACACCGATAATCAGGCTCTGGTGCGCTGTAAGGCGCCCAGACTGCTCCAGATCGGTGAGAAGCTGACCAAGGGACTTGGCGCCGGTGCCAGACCTGAGGTTGGTGAGAAGGCTGCAGAGGAGAGTGCTGATCAGATCGCTGAGGCAATCAGTGGTGCAGATATGGTATTTGTAACCTGTGGTATGGGCGGCGGTACCGGTACCGGAGCAGCACCTGTCGTTGCCAGACTGGCAAAAGAGATGGGAATTCTGACGGTCGGCGTTGTAACCAAGCCCTTCCGTTTTGAAGCGAAGACCCGTATGACCAATGCCTTGAGCGGAATCGAGCGTATCAAGCAGAACGTGGATACACTGATCGTGATTCCCAATGATAAGCTTTTGGAGATCGTAGACAGACGTACTACCATGCCCGAGGCTCTTAAGAAGGCGGATGAAGTACTTCAGCAGGCTGTTCAGGGAATCACCGACCTGATCAATCTTCCCGCAATTATTAACCTGGACTTTGCCGATGTTCAGACGGTTATGAAGGACAAGGGTATCGCACACATCGGTATCGGTGAAGGAAAGGGAGATGACAAGGCTCTTGAGGCTGTGAAGATGGCAGTGGAGAGTCCTCTTTTGGAGACCACCATTACCGGGGCTTCCGATGTCATCGTCAATATCTCCGGCGACATCACTCTGGCTGATGCCAGCGATGCTGCAGGATATGTACAGAATCTGACCGGCGATGATGTGAACATCATCTTCGGTGCAATGTATGATGAGACCATGAGCGACAGCTGTACCGTTACGGTCATTGCGACAGGTATTGAGGACAACAACAATACCGTTGCGAAGCCTTTGACGACCGGATTTAAGAGCGGCGTGAAGGGTGTTTCCCCAATCACTCCCGGAGCTTCCGTTCCCCCTGTGAGACCCATTCAGAAGCCTGTGGACATTCGCAGCTCTGTTGAGGAGAAATCTCTGAAGATTCCTGATTTTCTTACCAGAAAGTAAGACGGGCAATATATGAATCATTGAAAGCCTATCGGTTGATTCCGATAGGCTTTTTTCTGTCGCCGCATGAGAGGAAACCGTCGAAAAGAATGGGTGGTTTGTCTTCTGATTTTGACATATTTTGATCACCTTGAGAATTATAATGAAGCGTGTGAAGGTGATGGTCATGCAGTTCGAAGTATATCTGGACAGTCTGTTTCTGATCAATTTTATGATGAACCTCTATATCCTCCTCCTGCTGAATCGTTCTTTCATGGGAGTGTCCGGGGGAGGGCGTATGATTCTGGGAGCGGCCCTGGGAGCGATCGGATTTCTCCTGCTTTTTCTGATCCCCGCGGGAGGAGTGTTTCGGTTTGGGATTGGGGCGGCAGTTGGGACCTTTATGATGCTTCACATTGCATTTCCCGTAAAGCTTGTTCGGCATCGCCTGAAATTATGGGGAAGGGCGATTGCAATCACCTTTTTCCTGGGCGGAGGCCTGCTGTTTCTGACCGGACAGGTGCCTTTTTTTCACGGAAGGACAGAAGGAGTGCTGTTTTTTGGCGGATTGGGGCTGCTATTGTATCTTCTGTATCAAAATACCCTGACGAAGGACAGCTTCAACGAGAGGTGTTGTACCGGCACTGTGACAGTGAGGGTGGGAACAGAGAAGAAGAGCTTTCCGGCATTTGTAGACAGCGGAAATCACCTCTATGAACCGATCAGCGGAAAGCCGGTATGTATTGCTTCTTCGCAGGTGATACGGGAGATCCTTGGAGAAGGATCCGGTCTTTTTCGTGTGGTGCCCTACCGCAGTGTCGGGGGGAAAGGCTGGTTGAGGGCATATGCAGTGGGACAGATGCAGATTGAACTGGACGGAAACATCTATCCGATTGAAAGGGCCTATTTTGCGGATGGCGAAATGCTCCCTTTTGGTGCGGGGGGTGACAAGGAGATCCCGGGAGTGATTCTGCATCCGGGGTTATTTGGAAAAAGAGAAAGGAAGGGGTAATAGGATGATTGCCAGGATGAGAGTGCCGCGACTGATTGCTATCCGGCTGTTGACAAAAGAGAGGATCCTGTTGAAGAAAGGAGAAATACACTATATCGGTGGGTCAGACATCCTGCCCCCTCCGCTGCAGGCAGATCGGGAGAATGAGGTGATCGGGATGCTTGGGACAGAGTCGGATGGGGAGGCGAAATCCATTCTGATTGAACATAATCTGAGGTTAGTCGTCTACATTGCGAAGAAGTTTGACAATACCGGAGTGGGGGTGGAGGATCTGATCTCCATCGGAACCATCGGTCTGATCAAGGCGATCAATACCTTTAAGTCGGATAAGAACATTAAGCTGGCAACCTATGCCTCCAGATGTATTGAAAATGAGATTCTGATGTATCTTCGCAGAAACAGCAGAGTCAGACAGGAGGTTTCTCTGGATGAACCGCTGAATGTTGATTGGGATGGGAACGAACTGCTGCTGTCGGATATTCTGGGAACGGACGAGGATGTTATTTACCGGGATCTGGAGAGCGAGGCTGAGAGAAAGGTCCTCTTTCATGCCATTTCCAAGCTTTCCAAGCGGGAACGAGCCATCATCAATCTGCGCTTCGGTCTGGACAGAGAGGACGGCAAAGAGATGACCCAGAAGGAGGTCGCAGACCTGTTGGGAATCTCCCAATCCTACATTTCAAGACTGGAGAAAAAGATCATGAGACAGCTGAAAAAAGAGATGAGTTTACAAGTTTAGGTTTGCAAAGGGAGAGAAGATAGTATATACTGATAGGAAGAGAAAGGTGGATGCAGTATGATTCAGCGTGAAGATATCTTGTCAATGGAATATTTGAAGAAGACGGAGTTTACCGGTTGTCACCAGGGGATGAGGTATCGGCTGGAGAAGGTGCAGAAAGCAACGGACGAAGAGGATGAAGACGGTAAGCAGATCGTCAAGACTTTCCTTCATTGTACCGTTTGGCCGGAACCCTTTAATTTTATCACAACTCCCGACAGTGAGAAGACCGGTGCGGATTTTTCCTTCGATGAGGATGGTGTTTCGGATGCCATTGCATGGATGAACGACAGACTGTTTGCCGAAAAGGATCGTTTTGACCAGGCGGCCGGCCGATGGGACAGTTACCGATAGAGGAGCTATTATGTTTTACTATCTATATAGAGATATTGCTGCGAAAGCACATTTTCTTCCGGGCGGGCTGGCATTGGGACTTCCGATAGCCCTCCTGCTTTTATGCCTGAGGAACAGGCGGCGTAGGAATTCAGGTAAGGAACCGCTTCCTACGCTGCCCTTTTTACTGTTTTGGGTCTATTTTGCCTTTATACTGGTACTTACCCTGCTGTCCAGAGAGAGCGGCAGTGCGGACAAACCGATAGATCTGGTTCTTTTTTCCACGCTGAAGATCAACAGACGAAACAATGCGTACGCGGTGGAGAATATTCTTTTGTTCATTCCGTTTGGGCTGTTTGGAGCTTGGAATTCACAGAAGAAAAGGATCCTTGCGACCACATTTTGGGGAGGGCTTTTCAGCCTGACCATCGAAACGCTGCAGCTTATCACTGCCAGGGGCTTTTTTCAGCTGGATGACATCATTACCAATATGCTGGGCGCCTTTCTCGGTGCAGTGCTGTACCGCGTGCTTTTCGGAAGTTACAGACTCCTGCACAGAATGTGATCACAATCGGTACATGCCTATGCAAGATGAATTCTCATGGCCCTCAGGGCATTCTTTTCCAATCTGGACACCTGGGCCTGAGAGATACCGATGATGGCCGCCACCTCCATCTGGGTCTTGCCTTCAAAAAAGCGGAGAGTGATGACTTCCCGTTCCCGATCTCCAAGCTTCTCCAAGGCTTCCGTAAGGGAGATGTGTTCCAGCCAGGTCTCCTCCTTGTTTTTCTTGTCACTGATCTGGTCCATCACATAGAGGGTATCGCCGCCGTCGGTAAAGACCGGTTCGTAGAGGCTCATGGGGCTTTGGATGGCATCCATGGCGTAAGCGATATCTTCTTTTGCAATACCGATCTCCGAGGCGATCTCCTCCAGGGTAGGTTCCTTGGCATTCTTTTTCGTCAGTGCCTCCCGGGTGCTTAACGCCTTGTAGGCAGTATCCTTTAGGGAGCGGGATACCCGGAGAGAACTGCTGTCTCTGAGAAACCGTCTGATCTCACCGATGATCATGGGGACGGCATAGGTGGAGAATTTGACATTCAGACTGGAGTCGAAGTTATCGATCGCCTTGATCAGCCCCACGCATCCGATCTGAAACAGATCATCCACGTTCTCGTTGCTGGAGGAGAAACGCTTGATGACACTCAAGACCAGTCTCAGATTCCCTTCAATGTAAGTCTCTCTTGCCTTTACATCCCCGTCTTTGATCCTGCAAAACAGCTGTTCCTTTTCCTCTGCGGTCAACAGAGGAAGCTTTGAAGTGTTTACACCGCAGATCTCTACTTTTCCTTGCATGTGACTGTTCCCTTTCTGCATCAACCAAACTTGTTTAGTGGTAGTATGTTCTGTGAAAAGGAAAATATACGGGCTGTCTGTGTTCTATTCCTTCATCTTTTTGCATAGTCTTTGGCAAGAAAACAGCAGGAGATCAAAGATGCTTTATTCTGACTTAAAATGTAAGGATGTCATCAATGTGAAGGACTGCAAAAAGCTTGGCAGAGTTTGTGACATAGAGTTTGATCCTTGCAGTGGCTGTATCTGCAAGATCTTTGTACCCGGAAGCAGCAGGCTGCTCTGCTTTCTCAATTGTGAACCGCAGATCGCCATCCCCTTTAAAAACATCTGTCAGATCGGGCCGGACATCGTGCTGGTTGACATTTAGTGCTGATTATGGTAGATTTAGCACAGAAAGATTTGCCAAAGATGCGGACGGAGGTAGCAGCATGAAATGTCCTTTCTGTAACCATGAGAACACCAGAGTCATTGATTCGCGTCCTGCGGAGGAGAACAACTCCATCCGTCGCAGGCGGGTCTGTGATGAATGCGGGAAGAGATTTACCACCTACGAGAAGGTGGAGACCATTCCGCTGATCATCATTAAGAAAGATAATAATCGTGAACTCTATGACCGCACGAAGATGGAGAAGGGTGTGCTGTTGGCCTGCAGAAAACGTCCGGTCAGTGCAGATAAGATCGCGGAGCTGTTGGACAGCGTGGAGAATGAGATCATGAACGGAGAGGAGCGGGAGATTCCCAGTCAGGTGATCGGCGAGCTTTTGATGGACCGTCTGAAGGATCTGGACGCTGTTGCCTACGTTCGTTTTGCCTCTGTCTACAGACAGTTCAAGGATGCCAACACCTTTGTGGATGAATTAAAGAAGATATTAGAGTGATGTGCAGAGAGCCGGTTAAGAAGTCAGCCGGCTCTCTTTCTTTATGGTCCGAAAACAGATGGAAGACAGTGCGATGGTCTGCAGCAGGTGACTGAACAGCAGCCCGTAGAAATACCCGCGAATTCCGAAAACGGGAATCCCCAGAAGGACAAAGGACAGCCGCAGGAATAGGGCGGCCAGATTGACGGCGAACAGGCTGCCGGCTTTTCCCAATCCCTGGAGGATGCCTGAAAGAGTGGTATTGGTATAGAGAAAAGGGCATAGGAAGCCCAACATCGACAGGTAGTATCCGGCCAGGTCGCTTTTAAATAAAAAGCTTCCCAGCCATTTGCCGAACAGGGTGAAGAGAAGCATGCACAGGATTCCCAATCCGCCGCAGAAGCAGATCGTCCTGCAGGTGTTTTGGCGAACCCGGTCATAATCCCGTTTTGCCTGACTTTCGGAGATGGCAGGCAGCAGCATGACGGACAGGGAGCCGGTCAGTGCATTGGGGAAAAACAACAGCGGCAGCGCCATACCCGTCAGCACCCCATAGATACTCAGTACTGTGGAATCGTCCAGACCATATTCTCTGAGCTTTATTGGGATAGACACTGCTTCGATGCTTGAAAGCACTGTCAGAGACAGGCGGTTGGCGGACAAAGGCAGCAGCATGGACAGGAAATCCCTTGTCAGCTTTTTGGAAAAGACAGGCTGCAAGTTGAACGATCGGTCTGTCTTTCTGCGAGACAGAATCAGTGCGATGACGCTGAAGGCAGACGAGGCAAGTTCCCCCAGCGCAAGTCCAAACACTGCCAGGGAGATATCGGGAACACCGCCTCTTCCGACAATGCCGGAGGTTAGGAGCCAGACGCAGCCCACCCTGGTGAACTGCTCCAGCAGTTGAGAGAAGGCAGGTACTGCCGTTTCTTTCCTGCCGTAAAAATAGCCGTTCACGCAGGAGTGCAGGGAACTCAGAGGGATGGAAAAGGCCAGAATGCGAAGCATGCGGGCACATTTTTCCTGAGAGAGAAAGCAGATGGATATGGTATCCGCCTGTAGGAAGACAACTGCGGAGAAGAGAAAGGAAATGGGCAGGGACAGGAACAGACCCAGGAAGAGGGGATGCAGTTTCTCGTCGCAGGTCCGTCCGGCGATCAGTCGGGAGATCGTGGTCTGGAAACCGGCAGCAGTCAATGCGAAGGAGACGGACAGTACCGGTCCGATGAGCTGATAGAGCCCCATTCCTTCCTCGCCGAACAGTCTCGCCAGATAGATGCGGTAGAAGAAGCCGATCAATCTGGATAGCAGTCCGGTCCCTGTCAGCACCAGGGTGCCTGCGATCAGGGGATGCGTTTTGCTGTATTTCATAGGGCACCTCAAAGGGTTTTGTCTAAGTATATTCAGTGGGGCTTGTTGACAGACATATTTGGTCGATGATATATTGACAGTATCCTACTGACAGGAGAGAGACCATGATCTATCTGGACAATGCAGCCACAACAAAACCTTATCCCGAGGCGGTTGACGCGATGATGGATACGCTCACCGAGCTATATGGGAATCCGAGCGCGATCTATTCCCTTGGATCCGGGGCAAAGAAACGTGTGAATCTTGCGAAGCGGACCATTGCCGCAACCATCGGGGCAAAACCAACGGAGATTTTTTTTACCTCCGGGGGAACGGAGTCGGACAACTGGGCACTGCGCAGTGTGTGTGAGGCCTATGGAAACAGAGGGAAACATATTATCACAACCGGGATCGAGCACCATGCCGTACTGCATACCTGCGAGTATTTGGAAAGACAGGGCTTTGAGGTGACATATCTGGAGGTAAACTCCTTCGGTCTCGTCTCTGCAGAGGATGTAAAAAAAGCGATTCGCCCGGATACCATACTGATCAGTGTTATGTTTGCCAACAACGAGATCGGCACCGTTCTGCCTGTCGAGGAGATCGGTGCACTGGCAAGGGAGCGGGGGATTCTGTTTCACACCGATGCGGTGCAGGCATACGGTCATCTGCCGATTCGGGTGGAGAAGCTGCACATTGACCTGTTGAGCGCCAGCGGTCACAAGTTTCACGGCCCGAAAGGGGTTGGGTTTCTGTATGTGAGAAGCGGTGTGATGCTTCCTCCCCTTCTGTACGGAGGAGCCCAGGAGAGAGGACTTCGCCCGGGCACCGAGAATGTTCCCGGAATCGCCGGCATGGAGGCTGCTGCAAAGCTTTCCGCAGACAGAATGGAGGAAAACAGAAGGAGAGAAGAACAGCTCCGGGACCATTTGATCGATCGTCTGGAGAAGGAGATCCCCCATTGCATCCTGAACGGAGACAGAGAGAGACGCCTGCCGGGAAATGTGAATGTGACTTTTCCGGGATTGCCGGGAGAGACTATCGTCCTGATGCTTTCTCACAAGGGGATCTGTGCGTCCAGCGGTTCGGCCTGTACCTCCGGGGAGGTGGATCCCTCCCATGTCGGTCGTGCCATCGGATTGAACGAGCGGGATGCCAACAGTATGCTTCGGCTGACGTTATCCGCAGAGAATACTTTGGAGGAGTTGGATACCGTGGTGGAGGAATTGAAGGAAATCGTGGAAAAGCTGCGGAGTGCGATGAAGCGATAGGCTGAACCTTCCGGAAGGCGTGTCTGTATGCGGACACACAGGTCCTGAGGCGAAAAGTATAATGCGGAACAGGAAGAACAGAGAGTGAGTGTTATGGAAGAGAATAGAGCGAAGAAGGTCGTTGTGGGAATGTCCGGGGGCGTGGATTCCTCGGTTGCGGCATATCTTCTGAAGAAACAGGGGTATGACGTGATCGGTGTGACCATGCAGATCTGGCAGGATACGGACGGCACCAAGACAGAGGGGGGCTGCTGCAGTCTTTCTGCGGTTGAGGATGCCAGAAGAGTGGCGGCAGTGCTGGATATCCCATACTATGTGATGAATTTCCGGGATGTCTTCAAACGGGATGTGATCGATTATTTTACGGAGGAATATTTGCAGGGCAGAACACCCAATCCCTGTATCGTATGCAACAGAAAGGTAAAGTGGGAGGCACTTTTGCAGCGCAGTCTGGAGATCGGGGCGGATTATATCGCAACGGGACATTACGCCAGAGTGGAAAGGCTTGGGAACGGCAGGCTGGCCATTCGAAACAGCGTTACGGCGAAAAAGGATCAGACTTATGCGTTGTATCAGCTGACCCAGGAGCAGTTGGCACGGACACTGATGCCTGTTGGAGATTATACCAAGGAGCAGATCCGGCAGATCGCTGTGTCGGCCGGTCTTCCAGTGGCGGGAAAACCGGACAGCCAGGAGATCTGCTTTGTACCTGACGACGATTACGCCGGGTATCTTGAGCGGACTGCCGGAGACAGAGTACCGGGACCGGGCAATTTTGTGACAGCCGAGGGTATGATTCTGGGGCGCCATAAGGGGATCACTCACTATACCATCGGTCAGCGAAGAGGGTTGGAGCTAGCCATGGGAGAGCGGGTGTTTGTCACCAAGATCCGGCCGCAGACCAATGAGGTGGTCATCGGCCGCAGCGACGAACTGTTTGTGACGCAGGTGATATGCGATCGGGTCAACTATATGGCAGACGATCGTCTGCGGGAGCCCAAACGTCTGTTGGCGAAGATCAGATATAATCATGCCGGAGAGTATTGTGTGGCAGAGACTTTGGAGGACGGAAGCATCCTGTGCCGCTTTGAGCGGCCGGTTCGGGCGGCGACCCCTGGGCAGGCACTGGTGCTGTATGACGGAGAATATGTATTTGGCGGGGGCACTATTATCGGTTCCTTCGCGTAGAAACAGTCACTTTTCCCTTTCAAAGACATATGATGATGAAAAAAGGAAAGAGTGGCAGACAATGGATTACGATAGATTTGGGAGATGGAACATGAGAGGAAAACAGTATGGATCAGTGACGGGAACTGTTGTGGAGATGGTGCCCGCCGCCAACAAAGGGCGAAGCAATCAGGGCTGTATGATGTTTGCAAGTGTGGAGGACGAGGAAGGCAATCTGACCGTTTTTCTGGTGACACCCTCCACCTATGTGCTGGATTATGTGCGGATCACCACCGGGATGAAAGGAACCTTCTGGTATGACACCAACGCGCCGGTTCCCCTGATCTTTCCGCCTCAGTACAACGCTGTTGTGGTGGCAGAGGAGATTCCCGGCAGAAGTGTTGACGTAGGGTATTATAACAATTCTCTTGTCAATGACAGTCAGACGCTGAAATTGAATCTGGATGCGTCAACGGAAGTGGTCACTGTCAACAATCAGATCTTTTCCGGCAGTCCCGCGGGAAATAATCTGGTCGTGGTATACGACTTTTCTACCAGAAGCATCCCTGCCCAGACCACCCCGATGAAGGTCGTGGTGCTCTGTAACAGGGCTTACTAGAAACACTATAGTCTGCGAAATTCCGGGGAACGCTTTTCAAACACGGTGTAGTATCGAAAACCGCATTCCTTCAGGAGTTCGCAGGCTTTTTCAAATTCGAAGGAAATATGGGAATCGCTGTGGGAATCACTGCCCACGGTGAGGATCTCGCCGCCCAGTTCCCGGTATCGCTTCAGAACTTCCGCGCAGGGATTGACATCCCGAAGACCGCTTCTCAGACCGCCGGTGTTGAGTTCCAGTCCTTTTCCCTTCTCGATCAGGGCCTCCAGGATGGAATCCAGTAGGTCGGCATATTTTGCATAGGAGTAGTCTGCATCCTTATTCGGACCATAGCGGACCACATAGTCCAGATGACCGTACACATCGTAGTTGGAAAATTTCCGGATGTTCTCCAGAACCGATTCGAAGTATTCCCGGTAGGCTTCCTCCTCGGTGCGTCCCTCGTAGAAGGCGGGATAATAGGGGTCCTTACGGTGACAGATGTGGGAGGAGCCGATAATAAAGTCGAACTCGTAGGATTTGGCGAAGACAGCATTCTGACGCATGCATTCCGGCTGCAGACCCAGCTCCACGCCGAAGAGCAGCTTGATCCTGTCCCTGTATTTCTCCTTCAGACTTGCCAGTTCATAGAGGTATGGATCGGTCTGAAGCAGGAAAATACTTCCCGGTCCGTCTTCCGAGTCCGGAAAGTCATAGTCCATGTGCTCCGTGAAACACATGGTGTCCAGTCCCAGTTCGATTCCCCGCAGGACCATCTGTTCCATGGAAGCCTCGCTGTCTCCGGAGTTGTGGGAGTGTAGGTGAAAATCTGCAAGAATTGGCATAAACAGCCTCCTTTCTGTACATACTCTGCAGCGTGATCTGTTGTTCCGGAGACAGATCACGCAGATTTGTACCTATCGGAAGTATACCACATTTCGGGTGAATTTGTAAAAAAACTCTTAAAAAGGATAGTTTCGGAAACTTTTTTGCTGATTCCCTCTTGAAGATTCAAGGGAAATATTGTAAAATATCATTGCTGATAAAATTTTGTCAATCGGACAAGCCGTGCGACAAAGTTAATAATTAAATATTTTAGGAGGAAATCTAAAATGGCAGTAAAAGTAGCAATTAATGGATTTGGCCGTATCGGTCGTCTGGCTTTCAGACAGATGTTTGGCGCAGAAGGATATGAGGTTGTAGCTATCAACGACCTGACCAAGCCTTCCATGCTGGCTCAGCTTTTGAAGTACGATACCGCTCAGGGCGGATACTGCGGCAGAATCGGTGAGAACCTTCACACCGTTGAGGCTGATGACGAGGCAGGTACCATCACTGTTGATGGCAAGACCCTGAAGATTTATGCAATGGCTAAGGCTAACGAGCTTCCTTGGGGAGAGATCGGTGTAGACGTAGTTCTTGAGTGTACCGGTTTCTACTGCTCTAAGGAGAAGTCCATGGCTCACATCGAGGCTGGTGCTAAGAAGGTAGTTATCTCTGCTCCTGCCGGCAACGATCTGAAGACCATCGTTTACTCTGTAAATGAGAAGACTCTGACCGCTGGTGATCAGATCATCTCCGCTGCATCCTGCACCACTAACTGCCTTGCACCTATGGCTAAGGCTCTGAATGATTACGCTCCTATCCAGAGCGGTATCATGAGCACCATTCACGCTTACACCGGCGACCAGATGATCCTGGATGGTCCTCACAGAAAGGGTGACCTTCGTCGTGCACGTGCAGGCGCTGCCAACATCGTTCCCAACTCTACCGGTGCTGCAAAGGCAATCGGCCTTGTTATCCCTGAGCTGAACGGCAAGCTGATCGGTTCCGCACAGCGTGTTCCTGTTCCTACCGGTTCTACCACCATCCTTACCGCTGTTGTTAAGGGTGCTAACGTAACCAAGGAAGGCATCAACGCTGCAATGAAGGCTGCTGCTTCCGAGTCCTTCGGCTACAACGAGGATCAGATCGTATCTTCCGATGTTATCGGTATGAAGTTCGGTTCCCTGTTCGATGCTACCCAGACCATGGTTTCTAAGATCGACGAGGATACCTATCAGGTACAGGTTGTTTCTTGGTATGATAACGAGAACAGCTACACCTCTCAGATGGTTCGTACCATTAAGTACTTCGCTGAGCTTGCTTAATCGAATCGCTTAATCTGACGAATGAAGACCTGTGGGGGTCCGGTCTTATTGGACCGGGCCCCTTTGTCATTGAAAAAGAATATGGAGGTTCCTAAAATGGGATTGAATAAGAAATCTGTTGATGATTTTAGTGCAAAGGGAAGAAGAGTTCTTGTAAGATGTGACTTCAATGTTCCTCTTAAGAATGGTGTGATTACCGATGAGAACAGAATCATTGGTGCATTGCCTACGATCAAGAAGCTTGTAAATGATGGCGCGAAGGTGATCCTTTGCTCTCATCTTGGAAAGGTTAAGGAAGGCCCCAGCGAGAAGGAGTCTCTTGCACCTGTTGCAAAAGCACTTTCCGAGAAGCTTGGCAAGGAAGTTGTTTTCGTCGCTGATTACAATGTAACCGGCGAAGCTGCAACCGCTGCTGTTGAGGCTATGAAGGATGGCGATGTTGTGCTGCTTCAGAATACCCGTTTCCGTATGGAAGAGGAGACCAAGCCCAACAAGGCAGGCGAGAAGTTTGCTGAAGAGCTTGCAGCACTTTGCGATGACTATGTATGCGATGCTTTCGGTTCTGCTCATAGAGCACACGCTTCCGTATCTGTTGTTACGAAGTACGTTCGTGCAAAGGGCGGCAACTGTGCAGTTGGTTACCTGATGCAGAAGGAGATCCAGTTCCTGGGCAATGCTGTTGAGAATCCTGTAAGACCTTTCGTTGCGATTCTGGGCGGTGCTAAGGTTGCGGACAAGCTGAACGTGATCTCCAACCTTCTTGAGAAGTGTGATACCCTGATTATCGGCGGCGGTATGGCTTACACCTTCCTGAAGGCGCAGGGCTATGAGATCGGTAAGTCTCTCGTAGACAATGAGAAGATCGATTACTGTAAGGAAATGATGGCAAAGGCAGAGGCTCTCGGCAAGAAGCTTGTTCTCCCTGTTGACTCTGTAACCATCGCTGAGTTCCCCAACCCTATCGACGCTCCTGTTGATATTGAGGTTTATGATGTAGCCAATATGCCTGCAGACAGAGAGGGCTGTGATATCGGACCCAAGTCCCAGGCAATGTTTGCTGAGGCAGTAAAGAGCGCCAAGACCGTTGTTTGGAACGGACCTATGGGCGTTTTCGAGAATCCTACTCTTGCAGCAGGTACTATTGCAGTTGCGAAGGCTTTGGCAGAGACAGATGCTACTACCATTATCGGTGGTGGTGACTCCGCAGCAGCTGTTAACCAGCTCGGCTTCGGTGACAAGATGAGCCATATCTCTACCGGTGGCGGTGCTTCCCTGGAGTATCTTGAGGGCAAGGAGCTTCCCGGCGTAGTAGCAGCTGATGATATGGAGTGAGGCTGAAAAACAAGCGACTGCGCAGCAGGCATTTGTTTTTCGCCGAGCGAACACGAAATAAATGCAGAAGCCACGAAGTGGCGACTCTGCGAAGCAGAGAGCATTTATGAGTGGGGATGAAATGCCCCCATAAATGAAACGCGAAGCAGAGGGCATTTATGAGTGGGGATGAAATGCCCCTCATGAATGAAACGCGAAGCAGAGGGCATTTATGAGTGGAAATAGAAATAAGGAGATTCAAAAATGGCCAGAAAGAAAATTGTTGCCGGCAACTGGAAGATGAACATGACTCCCAGTCAGGCCGTTGCACTTTGTGCAGAGTTGAAGGATCTTGTGAAGTCCGACAGCGTTGAGGTTGTATACTGTGTACCTGCCATCGACATCGTTCCTGTTGTAGAGGCAGTGAAGGGTACCAATGTTGCAGTTGGTGCTGAGAATATGTATTTCGAGGCGAAGGGTGCATACACCGGTGAGATCTCTGCAGAGATGCTGGTAGATGCAGGTGTGAAGTACGTTATCATCGGACATTCCGAGAGACGCGACTACTTCAAGGAGGATGACGCTCTTCTGAACAAGAAGGTGAAGAAGGCTCTTGAGGCAGGTCTTACACCTATTCTTTGCTGCGGTGAGAGCCTTGAGCAGAGAGAGATGGGCGTTACCATGGACTGGATCCGTTTCCAGATCAAGTCTGATCTTGTGGGTGTTACCGCTGATCAGGTGAAGGGTATCGTCATCGCTTACGAGCCTATCTGGGCAATCGGTACCGGTAAGACTGCTACTACCGAGCAGGCGCAGGAAGTTTGCAAGGGTATCCGTGACTGCATCGCTGAGATGTATGACGAGGCGACTGCAGAGGCTGTTCGTATTCAGTACGGCGGTTCTGTAAATGCAGGCAATGCAGCAGAGCTGTTTGCACAGCCTGACATCGACGGCGGTCTGGTAGGCGGAGCAAGCCTGAAGGCTGACTTCGGCAAGATCGTCAACTATTAATTGAATGATTTGTGGTCAAACCATCAGACGTCCTCTGCGAAAGCAGAGGACGTCTTTTTCCTTTTGAGATTGTGTTCCCGATAAGACCTGTGCGTCTGTTGCAGACTGTAGTGAAACGTCGGTACTTAGGGCCCGTGCTTTGGGCCCTTATGTACCCGTTACGTTGAACTCCAAGCGGAAGCGTGTCTGCAAGCAGACATACAGGTCTTACCGGGCGAAGGAACACAATTTCAAAAGGGTGCTTTTGGGGGACAAAATACCGGATCCGATGGCACTTTATCTTTTCGTAATGTGCGTAAAAACCGGTGGAAAAACGTACAAAAATGTGGTATGGTTATACTATGTTGTTGTAAATCACTAAAATCGCTTTTTGCGAGGAAAGGATTGCCATATGTTTTACAAGTGTGCCAATTGCGGCGGAAATGTGGTGTATAATCCGGAGAAGAAGGGAATGTTTTGTCCCTATTGTGACAGCCCGGACAGTGAACAGCGTACGGAAGGTGACAAGGATGAGATGGTCCTCTGTCCGAACTGCGGCGGTGAATTGGTCTATGATGAATATACTTCCGCATTTCGATGTGCCTACTGTGATACCGGCTTGATTCTGACTCCCAGGATAGACGGTGCCTATCGACCGAAGAAGATGATCCCTTTCCAGATGGGGAAAGAGATGTGCAAGAAGGCTCTGCGGGAACGTTTCAAGAAGAATCTTTTTGCACCGGATGATTTTCTTTCCGATGTCAGACTGGATGGAATGTCCGGAAATTATGTTCCTTACTGGCTCTATGAATATCAGACCCACTGTGATTTCCAGGGACAGGGAAGAAAGATCAGAACCTGGGTGAGCGGTAATACGGAATACACGGAGACCTCTGTCTATGATGTCAGCCGAAGCATGGATATTCATTTTGATAAGATTCCTGTGGACGCTTCCATTGCCATGCCGAATGATGTGATGGATCTGGTTGAACCCTTTGACTACAAGCAGTGTGTGGATTTTGATCCCAAGTTCCTGTCCGGTTTCCGCGCAGAATTCTATAACTTCTCCGCTGAGGAGGAGGAAAATCGGGCAAATCAGAAGATGAAGGCCTCTGCAGAGAAGATATTGAAGGAGAGCTATGCAGGGTATAGCTCGATCACGACCACATCGCAGCACGTGGATATCCGGGAACAGCATTCCGAGTATGCTCTGCTTCCTGTATGGCATTATGACTATTCCTACAACGGACAGGATTATCCCTTTTATATCAACGGCCAGAACGGTAAGATCGTGGGAGAGGCGCCTCTTTCAAAAAAGAAAGCGCTTGCCTATTCCCTGACAGCTTTCGGCATTTGCTACGCATTGCTGGCACTGGTACCATTGCTGGTGTCATTCTTATAGGAGGTGTGGAAGGATGGATTTCGATTTTCAGAAGGAGGCCCGAAAAGGGTACTTCAAATATTTCAGCATATGGTTTCTGATCGTGTTTGTGCTTCTCATTGCCACGGCGGCAGCGGGCATCAGACATTACAGGATCATGCAGGCGCCCAGAGCAAACACAGCCGCTCCTTCGGAGAGAGTGTACGATGAGGCCAATCTTTTGACAGACGAGGAAGAGCAGTCTCTGCGGGATTATATTGCCGAGAAGGAAGCCAAATATCATATAGATTTTGTTGTTTGGACCTTTGATGAGCCCCTGTCCGATAAGTCTTCTCTCTCGGACAGCGAGTGGAATCGTCTGATCATGAACAAGGCAGATGATTTCTGGGATCAGAGGCAATACGGCTATAACAAAGGCTTTGAGGGAGACGGCTCCCTGCTGGCTGATTGCAGATATCCGGGCCAGAGAGGGGAATGGCTGTCTACCAGCGGCAGTGTCTATGAGGCGTTGAGCTCCGCAGAGGTAGACAGTATTCTCTATGATGTGGATGAATATTATGACAGCAATCCCTACAAGGCTTACAAGGCTTACATCGACGGTGTATGCCGTAAGATGGGGGGCGGAGTGCCCGGATTCTATTATCTCATTGCACTGGTGGCTGCTGCTCTGTTTACCTGGGTGTACTACAGCTCCCATGCGAAGAAGAATGCAGCGGCGAACACCGTGGCAGTCAAGCAATATGTGGTGGGAGGCAAGCCTGCCAACAATACCGGAAGAGATAACCTGCTGCACAAGAATGTGACAAAGCGCATCATCCAGACTTCCAGCAGCGGCGGACGCAGCGGAGGAGGCGGAGGAGGCCATATAAGCAGCGGCGGTGCGCATCACGGCGGCGGCGGACACAGACACTAACTACATATATTTTCAAACAAAGGGCCCTTTTCCCGGACAGGAGAGGGGCCCCTTTGTGAATGTATGGGCATGAAAAAAGCATCCACATGACGGTATGGATGCTTTTGATCGTTCTTATATAGGATACTTGGGAATTAAGCCATCTCGTTCACAGCCTTGCTCATACGGGAAACCTTACGAGCAACGTTGTTCTTATGGTAAACACCCTTAGAACCTGCCATCTCAACAGTCTTGGTAGCGTTTGCAAGCTCTGCAGCTGCAGCAGCCTTGTCGCCGGCCTCAACAGCAGCGAATACTTTCTTCATAGCGGTCTTCACAGAAGATCTGATAGCCTTGTTTCTGTCAGCCTTTGTGCGGTTTACTAAAATTCTCTTCTTTGCAGATTTAATGTTAGCCAAAGTCGTATACCTCCAGTTTATATACTAAAAAATGTGAATTTGTAATCGTTTGACCTTAGCCAGACACGGGGGACTAACGCAAACATACAATGGTATTTTAGTAAATAATGGTGAATTTGTCAATACATAATTTTGTGAGTTTCTACAAAAAATAGTGAAAAAATTTGGTTATTCATTTGCATGAGGTGTGTATGAGTCATATTCAGGTGAGAACAGATTTGGCCTTGGAGGCGAAAGAGAGTATCAGTCAGGAGGAAGAGCAGCTGCGGGGAGTCCGGGTGGATGAATATCGTCTTGACTCGGAGGGAGCGCTCGTCACAAGAGTGTCCGTGGAATCCAAAAATGCAGCCAAAGCCATGGGAAAGCCCATGGGAATCTACGTGACCATTGAGGCTCCGACTCTTGTGGAGGCAGATGAAGATTATCATCGGGATATATCGATCTGTCTGGCAGAGGAACTGCGAAAACTTCTTCCGCAGGAGAAAGAATTGAACGTGTTGGTGATCGGGCTGGGAAATCGCATGGTGACGGCGGATGCGCTTGGGCCTCAGGCAGTGGATAATCTCTGTATCACAAGGCATATTGTGAAGGAATACGGCGTGGCGGCCTATAACTGCTCTCGTATGAATGTATTAAGCGCCTTGGAGCCGGGGGTGATGGCAAAGACAGGGATGGAGACGGCGGAAATCGTGCGCGGTGTAGTGGAGGAGACCCACCCCGATGCACTTATCGTTATCGACGCTCTGGCGGCAAGAAGCGTGAAGCGCTTGAACAGAACGATTCAGATCACAAATACAGGCATTCAGCCCGGATCCGGGGTTGGAAATCATAGGAATGCACTGACCAGGGAAAGTCTGGGAGTGCCTGTGGTGGCAATCGGAATCCCAACCGTAGTAGATGCTGCTACCATCGTGTCAGATGCATTGGAGAAGGCGTTGGCTGACGAGGAATTTGGCGAAACGGCGAAGCTGTTTGGCAGTTCCTCTCGCATTTTCCCGGAATTGAACAATATGTATATGACCGGTAAGGATGTGGATGAAATCATTAAGAGGATCAGTTTTACCATATCGGAGGGCATCAATATTGCAATGGAACAAAGTATGGAATAAGTTCCTCCCGCATACATTGTCAAGAGAAAAGATGGGGAGGGATATGCCGTCAGACCATTTATCCGTTCCGGTGGTTTTTTCGAGAAATGTCTGTGCCTTCTTCTATTGTTTTTAGTGGTACAAGGTTTGCTTGTCAGCTGCAGCCGCACAGATGAGGAATACGTGGATTCGCCTGGAAAAAGCGGCAGTCTACAACTGCTCTTTCAAACGGTGTGTGTCTCTCTGGTGAAATCACTGGAGCAATTATATGTGCCCACAGTCCGGTTGGCTTCCGGGGAGGAAAGCTCCGAAAGCAGGTTTACCGAGAGACAGATCTATGCGCTGCTGCCGGTATATGAGTATGCAGCGGAGCATTATCGTCAGGAACAGAGAGAGGTTGCCGTTCGAAGAATTCTGTGGGAGGAAGCCAGCGAGGAGCTGTCAGGAGAGCATTCTCCTGTGCAGGAGGACGATCAGATCCGGGAGGAGTCGATCCTGCGGGGAGACAGTCCGGAAGAAGAGGAGGAACAGAAACCGGCCGGTGAGGAACCTATTCAGGAAACGATTTTGCCGGTGACTCCTGAAAAATCTTTCCTGCCGCATGAAAGACAGCTACAGATCGATCCGGGGACGATCACCGAATATGATACACTGTTGAAGCAGTTTTACACGGTGGATTCTACCACAAAGGCAGAGGAAAGCCTGATAAATGCGCAGAAGTTTCTGGAAAAGGATATGACCATCGAGAGAAATGTTGCAGGACCGCAGATACTGATCTATCACACGCATTCGCAGGAGGCCTTTGCAGATTCGAATCCGGAAGACAGTTCGACGACCATAGTCGGAGCAGGAGAACGATTAAAGAAAGTCCTGGAGGAGACCTATGGATTTCAAGTGCTGCATCACACACAGTGCTACGATCTGCCCGACCGGAACAAAGCGTACTCCAATGCCAAGGGCTCTATCGAGCAGTTGCTTGCAGACAACCCGTCTATCCAGGTAGTGATCGACCTCCATCGGGACTCTATGCCGGAGGAAAAACACCAGGTGATCGAGATAGATGGGAGGCCTACCGCAAAATTTATGTTTTTTAACGGGCTGTCCTACAACAGGAAGACGGGTCCCATCACTTATCTGAAGAATGAGAACCTGGAGAGCAATCTGGCATTTTCCTTTCAGATGCAGAAGGCGGCAAATGAGTATTATCCGGGCGTGACAAGAAAGATCTATCTGAAGAGCTACCGTTACAATATGCATCTGATGGATAAGTATCTGTTGATAGAATTGGGTGCTCAGAACAATACAGTGGAGGAGATCATGAATGCCTGTGATGTTCTCGGTCACCTGTTATATTTGGTGCTGACAGGGGAGGCTTGACGGAAAAATCATTGTTTTCAAACTTGGAGACTTCTGTTATAATAGCACTATTAAGGTGAAGAAGAGGAAAAAACTCCAATGGCAATGATTGATCAGAGTAAAATACGTAATTTCAGTATCGTGGCACACATCGACCACGGCAAGTCGACCCTGGCAGACCGCATCATCGAGAAGACCGGGCTGCTCACCAGCCGGGAGATGCAGAACCAGGTGCTTGACAATATGGATCTGGAACGTGAGCGCGGGATCACGATTAAGGCCCAGGCGGTCCGGACAGTCTACCGGGCTAAGGATGGGGAGGAATATATTTTCAACCTCATCGACACGCCGGGACATGTGGACTTTAACTATGAGGTAAGCCGGTCCCTGGCTGCCTGCGACGGAGCGGTCCTGGTGGTGGACGCAGCACAGGGTATCGAGGCGCAGACATTGGCAAATGTTTATCTTGCATTGGACCACGATCTGGATGTGGTTCCCGTCATCAACAAGATCGATCTGCCCAGTGCGGATCCCCAGCGTGTGATCGAGGAGATCGAGGATGTCATCGGTATCGAAGCTGCAGATGCTCCGCTGATCTCTGCCAAAAACGGCATTGGTATCGAGGATGTTCTGGAACAGATCGTGGCAAAGATCCCCGCACCAAAGGGGGATCCCCAGGCTCCCCTGAAGGCATTGATCTTTGATTCTCTGTATGACTCCTATAAGGGTGTGATCGTCTTCTGCAGGATCATGGAGGGAACCGTGCGGAAGGGAACCAGGATTCGCATGATGGCAACGGGTGCGGAAGAGAATGTAGTAGAGGTTGGCTATTTCGGTGCAGGACAGTTCATTCCATGTGAAGAACTGTCAGCAGGTATGGTAGGCTATATTACCGCCTCCATCAAAAATGTAAAGGATACTGCAGTAGGTGATACCGTGACGGAGGCAGAGAATCCCTGCGCGGAACCGCTTCCCGGCTATAAGAAGGTTCTCTCCATGGTTTATTGCGGTATGTATCCGGCAGATGGTGCGAAGTACCCGGATCTTCGGGATGCACTGGAGAAGCTGCAGCTGAATGATGCCTCCCTGAATTATGAACCGGAGACCTCTCTGGCTCTGGGCTTCGGATTCCGCTGCGGATTCCTGGGATTGCTTCACTTGGAGGTGATTCAGGAGAGACTGGAGAGAGAATATAATCTGGATCTGGTGACCACTGCCCCCGGTGTTGTCTATAAGGTGTACAAGACAAACGGTGAGGTAATTGAACTGACCAACCCTTCCAATCTGCCGGACCCTTCTGAGATCGAGCATATGGAGGAGCCCATTGTCAATGCGGAGATCATGGTGACCAGTGAATTTATCGGATCCATCATGGAACTGTGTCAGGAGAGAAGAGGCCGTTATCTGGGGATGGAATATATTGAAGGAACCAGAGCGCTCCTGAAGTATGAACTGCCGTTGAATGAGATCATCTATGATTTCTTTGATGCATTGAAGTCCAGATCCCGAGGCTATGCTTCCTTCGATTATGATATCAAAGGGTATGAACCATCGAAGCTGGTGAAGCTGGATATTCTGATCAACCGTGAAGAGGTGGATGCGTTATCCTTTATCGTCCATGCGGACTCTGCGTATGAGAGAGGCAGAAGGATGTGTGAGAAGCTGAAGGATGAGATCCCCAGACACCTGTTTGAGATCCCGATTCAGGCTGCCGTGGGCGGCAAGGTCATTGCTCGTGAGACAGTCAAGGCCATGCGCAAGGATGTTCTCGCGAAGTGCTATGGCGGCGACATTACCCGTAAGCGTAAGCTTTTGGAGAAACAGAAGGAAGGCAAGAAGCGAATGCGCCAGGTAGGAAACGTGGAGATCCCTCAGAAGGCGTTTATGAGTGTTCTGAAGCTGGATGACAAATAAGAGAAAAGGCGAGCGAGATGAGTGGAAAAAGAAATCTGGAATTGTACTTTCACATCCCATTTTGTGTGAGAAAATGCAATTATTGTGATTTCCTTTCCTTCTCCGGTGACGAGAAGACTAAGGCATCCTATATGGATGCCTTATTTCGTGAGGTGAGGGAGAAGGCCGGAAACTATACGGACTATCAGGTAGTATCTGTCTTTGTGGGAGGAGGCACCCCTTCCGTGGTATCAGAAAGGGATATGGCTGCATTGCTCTCCACCGTGAGAGAGTGCTTTGTCCTTCGGGAGGATGCGGAGATCACCATAGAGGTCAACCCCGGTACCGTTACATTGGAAAAACTTAAGGAATATAGAAAGGCAGGCTTCAACAGGCTGAGTATCGGTCTGCAGTCCGCAGATGACGGGGAACTGAGGCAAATCGGGAGAATTCATACCTACGGTCAGTTTCTGGATACCTATGGGTGGGCGCTGGATGCCGGCTTTGAGAATATCAATGTGGATATCATGAGTGCTTTGCCCGGGCAGTCCCTCGCAAGTTATGTGACCACCTTAAAGAAACTGATATCCCTTCCGAAACCACCGGTGCATATTTCGGCCTACAGCCTTATTTTGGAGGAGGGAACGGTGCTCATGGACCGATATGAACGGGGAGAGCTTGTTTTACCGGATGAGGAGACAGATCGCGCCATGTATGAGGAGACCGGACGAATCCTGGAAGATCACGGGTATCATCGATATGAAATATCAAACTATGCACTTCCCGGCTTTGCGTGCAGACATAATGTGGGCTATTGGACGCGGACAGACTACGTCGGATTCGGAATCGGGGCGGCTTCCCTGGTGGGGGAGGTACGCTTCCGCAATGATGCCGATCTGGCAGGCTATCTGGAGGATCCCTCCGGAAGAGAGGCAGATCGGGAGGAACTGACCATAGAACAGCAGATGGAGGAAACGATGTTTCTGGGGCTTCGACTGACAGCAGGAGTGGACAGAGCGGCATTTCAGACTCGCTTTAAAACCACAGTAGAGAAGGTGTATGGAGATGTGATCAACGCAAATATTCGGGATGGACTGCTGCGGTATACTGACGACGGGGAGAGACTTTGTCTGACGGAGAAGGGACTGAGTTTGAGCAATTATGTGATGGCGCAGTTTATATTTTGATGACAGGCACCGACACCTTTCTTCCTTCATAGACTATTGTTAAGAGTGATTTGCGGGAGGAACACTTGAAAACCTTTCAGACACCGTTGACAGTAGGGGAGGAAGCGGCCATTTTACGCTTGTTAAAGGAAGGTGACAGTGAGCAGTCCAGATACGCAAGGGAAATACTGATCCTGCGAAATATGAGACTTGTGGCGCATATTGCGAAGAAATATCAAAATTCCGACGAGGACATGGATGATCTGATCTCCATCGGAAGTATTGGCCTGATGAAGGCAATCGATACCTATGACAGCAGTAAGGGGAGACTTGCCACCTATGCCTGTCGCTGCATTGACAATGAACTGCTGATGCTCTTTCGGAGCAAAAAGAAGCAGTCCAGAGAGGTATCCATCTACGAACCCATCGGTCAGGATAAGGAGGGAAACGAGATCCAACTGCTGGATGTTCTGGAGCAGGAACAGACGGATGTGGTGGAGAGACTGGAATTTGCCAGGAACAGGAAAAAGCTGTTTGACCTGCTGGAAAAGTGCCTGACGCCCAGGGAGAAAACGATCCTGGAATATCGCTACGGTCTTGTCGGCAAGAAAGAGATGACACAGAATGAAATCGGGCAGATGCTTGAGATCTCCAGAAGCTATGTCTCCAGAATCGAAAAAAAGGCGCTGCATAAGCTTCGTGTTGCTCTGGAAAATAATTCTTAAAATTGATAAAAAATATTTGAATTCCTACTTATAATTGTGTATAATATCTGTAATGTCTCATTTTCTTATGATACAGGCCTGACGGGTTCCTTCTTTCCGGCATTCTGCCTAAGGTCCCGTTAGACATCTATTTCAAATGATTCCTTTTTACAAATTTCATAAGGAGGTACGAATGTACAGTACGATTCTTTCGGGTGCCCTGGTAGGAGTATCGGCTTACCTTGTCTCTGTGGAGGTGGATATTGCTCCCGGGTTACCCGGCTTTACGATGGTTGGGTCTCTGGGACCTGAGGTGAGAGAGTCCAGAGAACGTGTAAGTGTTGCCTTGAAAAATGTTGGGTTTGATCTTCCTCCCAGAAAGGTGACGGTAAATCTCTCTCCTGCTGACAAACGGAAGGAGGGCAGCTCCTTTGATCTGCCTATTGCGGTCGGAATGCTGGAGTCCATGAACTATTTTCCTGAGAAGGCCACAGACAATATACTGTTTCTCGGGGAATTGGGACTGAACGGCGAGGTGAAAAGGGTGCGTGGAGTTCTGCCGATCGTGAGACAGGCCGCTGCAATGGGCGTAAGAGAATGCATCGTTCCGAAGGAGAATGAGCGGGAGGGAGCAGTGATCCCCGGAATACATGTCAGGGGCACGTCACACATCCGGGAGGTATTCTCTTATCTGTCAGTGGCAGAGGAAGCACAGCGCGAGACGATTCTCCCTGCGCTCTCCCTCTCCGCGGAGGAATTGCTGTCCGGTCAGGATTATCCGGGAGGGTTAGATTTCTCAGAGGTACAGGGACAGGGGATGGCAAAGCGTGCAGCTCAGATCGCTGCAGCGGGGTTTCATAACCTTTTGATGGTGGGTCCGCCCGGTGCCGGAAAATCCATGATCGCCAAGAGGATCCCGGGCATTTTGCCGCCTCTGTCACTGGAGGAATGTCTGGAGGTGACTGCGGTAGAGAGTGTTGCCGGGGTGTTGGAGGAGAATGGAGGATTGGTGGTGAAGCGCCCTTTTCGAAACCCTCACCACACAATATCCCATGCGGCGCTGGTCGGCGGAGGAAGTAATCCCAGACCGGGGATGATCTCTCTGGCCCACCGGGGCGTGTTGTTTTTGGACGAGCTCCCGGAATTTCAGCGGATCGCACTGGACGCTCTCCGACAGCCTCTGGAGGAGAGAAGGGTAACGGTCTCCAGAACCGCTGGGAATGTTGTATATCCCAGTGACTTTATGATGGTCTGTGCGATGAACCCCTGTCCCTGCGGGTACTATCCGGACAGGAATCGCTGCAGGTGTACGGAACCCCAGGTCAAAAAATATATGGGGAAGGTATCCGGTCCTATTTTGGACAGGATCGATCTATGCGTGGAGCTGCAGGCAGTGGATGTGAGCCGGCTGACCGAACAGCCCTGTGAGGAAAACAGTCTGACGATTCGAGAGAGGGTCCTGGAAGCCAGAGAGAGACAGAAGGTCCGGTTCCGTGACAGTAACTGCAGGTTCAATGCCGATATCGAGGTTGCCGATATCAATACCTACTGTCATCTGGGCGAGAAGGAGGCAGCCTATATGGAAGAATTATACAAGACGCTGAAATTCAGTGCGCGAGCCTATCATCGTATCTTGAAGGTGTCACGAACAATTGCCGATTTAGAGGGAAAAGAACAGATCGAAGTGGAGCATCTCACGCAGGCGGCTTATTTCCGCCCGTCTCTGGACTATTGGATCTGACAGAAAGAATGGGGGAAATAAAATGGATAGAGAAGAAGATTGTAAGTGGGGATACGGACTGGACGACCAGATCCGGGCGGACAGACTTCCGGATACGGAAATCTTGCCCGAAGGGATGAAAAAGGTTCGAAGAGAGGATCCGGAGTATCCGGGCAGGCTGCGCAATATTCCGGATCCGCCGAAGCAGCTGTATTACTATGGGGAACTTCCGGGAGAGGACGAGCCCAGCGCTGCTATCATCGGTGCCAGAGACTGCTCGGAGTACGGAAAATATGTTGCAATTGAGTTGGGCAGACTGTTGGGGCAAAACGGCATCTGCGTGATCAGCGGCATGGCCCGAGGAATCGATGGCATCTCTCAGGAGGCGGCACTTTCTGTTGGGGGCAGATCCTATGGCGTCCTGGGAAGCGGTGCGGATGTCTGTTACCCCAGATCCAACCGTGGACTGTACGAACAGCTGAAATGCCGTGGCGGTGTCTTGTCCGAATATGCACCCGGCACCCCGGCGAAAGGATACTTGTTTCCGCCCAGAAACCGCATTGTCAGTGGTCTGGCGGATGTGGTGGTGGTAGTGGAGGCAAGGGAGAAGAGCGGCACATTGATCACGGTGGATATGGCACTGGAGCAGGGCAAGGATGTGTATATGGTCCCCGGCAGAGTCACGGATAAGCTGAGCGAAGGCTGCAATCGACTGATCAAGGCGGGAGCAGGAATCTTGGTTAGTCCCGAAGATTTTGTGAAGGAGCTGTGGGGCGACTCAAAAATGATCAGTCCGAAGCGGGAGAAGCTGCTCTCCGGCGAACTGGGTGATGTTTACAATGCGCTGGATTTCACGCCCAGTACCGTAGAACAGGTGTGGGCGAAGCTGGGGGGCGTCTACACAGAGATCCAGGTAGCAAGTCTGCTGATGCAGCTGTCAATGCAGAAAGAGATCCTGCAGGTCAGCCCCGGGTATTTTTGTCATAAGGGGTAGGGTTAGGAAGCAGGGGAACGAAATATAAACGAAATAAGAGAGATCAACGCTATGGTTGATCTCTCTTATTTCGTTTCCAATTCTAGATACTGTAGTCATACCCTGATACCTGGCGATTGATGATATCCTCCAGGGTAATCCCGTCAAAGTAATTGATGATTACCTCATACAATCCCTGATAGATGGGAAGAGTGATACAGTCTCCGCATTTCTCACAGAGATTGGGGGTATTTTCCATACAGCTGACCGGCATCAGGCTGCCCTCGGCACTTTCCAAAATTTCCCGGACTGTGATCTGAGAAGGGGGTTTTGTCAACTGATAGCCTCCCATATGTCCTTTGTTTGCATTCAACAGGTTGCTTCTGATCAGAAAAGGTACGATCTGTTCCAGATATTTCTTTGAGATATCCTGTCTGGAGGAGATGTCCTTCAGTGCAATATAGCCTTCCTGATAATGTTGCGCCAAATCAATCATCAGACGTAATGAATATCGTCCTCTTGTGGTGATTTTCATAAGAAGAACCTCCTTTTCGTTGCTAAAACCTATTATACTACTAAAATGATAGGTTTTCAATAAAAAAGTATTGACACGGAAAAAAAATAGTACTATACTAGCATCAACATACAAAACCTATATAAAAAGTATGATATAAGGAGGGTACAGATATGGCAGGTTTCGTAAAGAGTTCACTGGAACTGATCGGAGGAACCCCTTTGATGGAAGCGGGCAGATATAGCAGCAAGGCAGGAATCACAGATGCAACGATTCTTGTGAAGTTGGAGTGTTTTAATCCGGCCGGATCAGTGAAGGATCGTGTGGCACTGGCTATGATAGAAGATGCCGAGAAGAGTGGAAAACTGAAGCCCGGGGCTACCATTATTGAGCCTACCAGCGGCAACACCGGTATCGGTTTGGCAGCGGTTGCTGCTTCCAAAGGGTATAAGGCGATTTTGACCCTGCCGGATACAATGAGTGTGGAGCGAAGAAATCTGCTGCGTGCATACGGTGCAGAGCTGGTTCTCACCGAGGGAACGAAGGGAATGAAGGGTGCTATAGAGAAGGCGGAGGAACTGGAGCGTGAGATTCCCGGATCGATTATTCTGGGACAGTTTGTGAATCCTGCCAATCCTGCGGCACACAAGGCGACTACAGGTCCCGAGATTTGGGAACAGACCGAGGGAAAGGTAGATATCTTTGTGGCAGGTATCGGTACCGGCGGCACAGTTACCGGAGTAGGAGAGTATCTGAAGGAGCGGAAGCCTGACGTGAAGATCGTGGGTGTGGAACCCGCATCCAGCCCGGTGCTGAGTAAGGGGACTGCCGGCCCGCACAAGATTCAGGGAATCGGAGCCGGTTTTGTGCCGGATGTTTTGAATACTAAGATTTATGATGAGATCCTTCCCATTGAGAATGAGGATGCATTTGCAGAGGGCAGAGCCTTTGCAACTTCAGAAGGAATCCTGGTGGGTATCTCTTCCGGAGCGGCATTAAAGGCAGCTTCCATTCTTGCTAAGAGACCTGAGAATGCCGGCAAGGTGATCGTTGCACTGCTTCCCGATTCCGGAGACAGATATCTGTCCACTGCTTTATTTCAATCACAATACTAAACATTCATCTTACAGGAGAAAATAGATTATGAGTTACAAATTTGAGACATTACAGCTGCATGTGGGACAGGAGCAGGCTGACCCTGCCACAGATTCCAGAGCAGTACCCATTTATCAGACCACTTCCTATGTGTTCCACAATTCAGAGCATGCGGCAGCAAGATTCGGACTTGCTGACGCAGGAAATATTTATGGACGTCTGACCAACTCCACCCAGGATGTGCTGGAGAAGAGAATTGCTGCGCTGGAGGGTGGTGTTGCGGCTTTGGCGACTGCCAGCGGTGCGGCAGCCATCACCTATGCGGTAGAGGCTTTGGCTGGAAAGGGTGACCACATCGTGGCTCAGAAGACGATCTACGGCGGCAGCTATAATCTGCTTGCACATACCCTGAAGCAGTTCGGCATTGAGACCACCTTCGTGGACATACATAATGAAGCAGAGGTTGAGGCTGCCATTCGCCCCAACACCAAGCTGGTATACATGGAGACACTGGGCAATCCCAATGCGGATATCCCTGATATTGATGCCATCTCTGAGCTTGCGCATAAGCATGGTCTTCCGGTTGTCATCGACAATACCTTCGGTACCCCCTATCTGATCAGACCTATCGAGCACGGTGCGGATATCGTAGTGCATTCCGCAACCAAGTTCATCGGTGGACATGGTACCACTTTGGGCGGTATCATTGTTGATTCCGGCAAGTTTGATTGGAAGAAGAGCGGGAAGTATCCTCAGATCGCTGATGCCAATCCCAGCTACCATGGAATTTCCTTTGCGGATGCAGTGGGAGCAGCTGCCTATGTGACCTATATCCGTGCGATTCTTCTCCGTGACACAGGGGCAACCATCTCTCCCTTCAACGCATTCCTGCTTTTGCAGGGTGTAGAGACCTTATCTCTTCGCCTGGACAGACATGCGGAGAATACGAAGAAGGTAGTGGAATACCTGGCAAAGCATCCGCTTGTTGAGCGCGTAAATCATCCTTCTCTGCCGGATCATCCCGATCATGCATTGTATGAGAAGTATTTCCCCAACGGCGGTGCCAGCATCTTTACTTTTGATATCAAGGGCGGAAGAGAAGAAGCGTGGAAGTTTATTGACGGTTTGAAGATCTTCTCACTGCTTGCCAATGTGGCAGATGTGAAGAGCCTTGTGATTCATCCTGCCAGCACGACCCACAGCCAGCTGACCGACGAGGAACTGCTGGATCAGGGCATTCATCAGAATACCATTCGTCTCTCTATCGGTACAGAGCATATCGACGATATCATTGCGGATCTGGAGAACGGATTTGCTGCGATTTCATAGGCCGAATCAGAGACATCATAAAAGCCTTCCGCGGAATCCTGCGGAAGGCTTTTTGTAGTCCCTTTTCTGAGTTGTGTTCCCGACAAGTTCTGCATGTCTGTTGCAGACTGTGTGGAGCGTCGGTACTTAGGGCACGTCCTGTGTGCCCTTATGTACCGCTACGCGGAACCCCAAGCGAGAGCGTGTTTGCAATCAGACATGAAGGACGAAAGGCGAAGGAACACAACTCCGAAAAGGAATATACATATGCGCCCGGCGGCGCACTGTTTTTTAGTTCGGTTTCTTTGCGGAGGGAGTATATTTCTCTTCGCAGTACTTGCAGCGATAGATCTCTTTCTCCGGATCTGCCAGGAAAAAGATATGAGGCAGCTCCTGTTCGATGGAGGTGATGCATCTGGGATTGTGACAATGGATCACATTCTTGATCTGGCGGGGAAGCACCAGTTCCTTCTTGGCAACGATCTCACCGTTTTTGATCACATTCACGGTGATATTATGGTCGATGAAGGCCAGGACATCCAGATCCAGCATATCGATGTCGCATTCAACCTTCAGAATATCCTTCTTGCCCATCTTGTCGCTTCTTGCATTCTTGATGATGGCGACGGTGCAGTCCAGCTTGTCCAACTGGAGGTTTCTGTATATTTCCAGGCTTTTTCCGGCTTTGATATGGTCCAAAACGAAGCCTTCTTCGATCTTTCCTACATTTAACATATGGGTCTCCTTTCTGTGTCGCTGTCTATGCCAATTCCAACAGGGTCAGTATCAGTGCCATACGCACATAGACACCGTAGCGAGCCTGCTTGAAGTATGCCGCTCTTGGATCGTTGTCTACCTCGACAGAGATCTCATTGACACGGGGCAGGGGATGAAGCACTAACATGTCATCCTTTGCAAGTTCCATTTTTGCGGGATCCAGAATGTAGAAATCCTTCAAGCGCATATAATCTTCTTCGTTGAAGAAACGTTCCTTCTGAACGCGGGTCATGTAAAGCATGTCCAGCTCGGGCATCACGTTCTCCAAGCGGATCACTTCTTCATAGGGGATGTTCTTTTCCTTCAGCATTTCCGTAATATAGTCCGGAACTTTCAGCTCCTCGGGAGAGATGAAGATAAATTTGATATTGTCGTAGCGTACCAATGCATTGATCAGAGAGTGAACCGTTCTGCCAAACTTTAAATCACCGCAGAGTCCGATGGTAAAGTTATTCAGTCTGCCCTTCAGACTGCGGATGGTGAGCAGATCGGTCAGGGTCTGGGTGGGATGCTGATGGCCGCCGTCACCTGCGTTGATCACGGGGATCTCAGCCTTCTCGCTGGCAACCATGGGTGCACCTTCCTTGAAGTGGCGCATTGCGCAGATGTCAGCGTAGCAGGAGATGACGCGGATGGTATCGGAAACACTCTCGCCCTTAGCGGCAGAAGAGGAATTGGCATCAGAGAAGCCTATGACACTGCCGCCCAGTCTGGTCATTGCAGATTCAAAACTAAGTCTTGTTCGGGTGCTTGGTTCATAGAAGCAGGTGGCCATGATCTTGCCGTCACAGGCATGGGCGTATTTTGCCGGATTGTGTTCAATGTCGTTGGCCAGGTCAAACAGCTTGTCCAACTCGGAAGTGGTGAAGTCCAGAGGACTCATCAGATGTCTCATAAAAAACTCCTTTCTTATTTTGGAAAATAGCAGGATTACTCAAGAATAGAGCCGAAGAGATAACTCTTCGACTCTATCAATTAATCCATAAACGTAATCAATTCCTGAACGGTCTTTCTCTTGGGGGCATTCGGTGCCTCTGCGGGATAACCGATGGGAATCAAAGCAACAAGCTCTCTGCCTTCAGGAAGCTGGAGAACCTTAGAAGCTTCTTCCTCATCAAAAAGACCCATGATGACAGTGCCGAGACCCTGCTCGTACGCTGCCAGACAGAAAGCCTCGCTGGCAACACCTGCATCATACATCTGCCAACCGGTTCCCTTGGGAGTGGAGAAAGAACCGTCTCTCTCATAACCACATCTTCCGGTGATGGCGGTAACAGCGATCACCATGGGAGCCTGATTCATGATCGATCCGTTGCCGGGATAGATGGAAGTACACTTTGCAAGTGCTGCCTTCTTCTCACCCTCTACTGCGATATAACGAACGATCTGTGTATTTTTCCAACTGGGAGCAAAGGAAGCGGTGGATACGATCTGTTCGATCAATTCATGAGATACCGGCTGCTCCGTAAACTTGCGTATGCTTCTACGCCCGGTAATGCATTCTGCTGCTAACATATGTATACCTGTGCCTTTCTGAAGTATCTGACGTGCTACTCCAAATCATTTTTACCATGATACCACTTTTGCAGGATTGTTTCAATGGGAGAAATCATAGTTTTCGAAAAATGTTTTGCATATTTATTTTGTTTCGCTTATAATAAAACCAGATGCAGGAAAGAGCATTCGGTTTTTGCAGAAAGGTATGGTGGGGATATGGCGGATGAGAAATTTTATGGGGATGATGATAGAGATATTTTTTCACCCAGGAGCAATGTGATCACGGAGGATGAGATCCGAAGACCGGAAGGAATGGCGAAGGATGTTTTGCCCGGGACGGAGTCTCGAACACCGGATTCTGAACCGGAGGAGAAGATTTCGGCTGAAGAGGTTCGGGAGAGTGAGGCTGACGAGATGGGAGAGGCTCCTGTTGTCTATCAGGAGAGGAAGCGGTGGCTTTTCTTCGGACTTCCGTTCACCTTCACCAAGTATATTATCCGGGAAGAGGTCATCAGCTTTGATACCGGATTCTTTACGACGATAGAGAACGACTGTTATATGTACAAGGTGCAGGACGTTCAGCACAGTGCCACTCTTCTTGAAAAGATGTTCAAACTGGGCACAGTCATTTGTCATACCGGGGATAAGACGCATCCTAAGATGGTGATGGAGCACATCAAACATTCCAAGGAGATCAAAAACTATATTCTGAAGCAGTCGGAGAAAGCGAGGATCAAGCGCCGCACTGTAAATATGCAGAATATTGGAGCCAATGACTTCGATGATGATGTAGAGGAATAGTCAGTAATAGTCAGTAATAGGGTCTGCAGGTACAGCACCTGCAGATTCTTTACGTGTGGAGAGTTGTGCCGGAGGGATGCTCCTTTGTTTTTGACTGAGGATTCAGCAGTTTTTCAAAGAAAAGTCCTGCGCCGAACCAGTAAGGGGCGTAGTCCAGACGCACTAAATGGTTGATGCACCATTTTCCCGTGCCATAGTCCCAGGGGCAGACCTTATGTCTGCTGAGCAGCATTCCTGCACTGTATTCGGTGGTAAAGATGGCTGTCATATAGATCAGACCCCGAAAAACCATAGGAATACCGGAGAGCTTTCTGCTGACCGGGGCGATCAGAGCGGCACAGCCGTAGATTGGGAACATCCAGATGGAGGTGACTCCCTTTAAGGTCAGATCCTTTTGAGAGATAGAGTGCAGGGAGGTGAAGATGATCTCCATGCACCAGCCGGTGAGACCGCATTTAAAGAAATTTTTTGCAAAACTGTCTTTGTGAGTAGTCATAGGTATCCTCCTTTTTTCAAAAGTATTGGCTAAGATAGGATGATTTATACGCCGGGGACGGTTAGTTAGGAGAAAACATGAACGAACGTCAGGTTTATGAGTATCTGGAAGGTCTGCAGACCAAGGGCATTGTGCCGGGACTGGAAAGCATTCGCAATCTCTTGAAGAGACTGGACGATCCGCAGAAGAAATTGAAATTTATACATGTGGCAGGAACCAATGGTAAGGGGTCTGTCTGTGCCTACCTTTCCGGTGCATTGAAGTGCGGAGGGTACCGGGTGGGAAGGTATCTCTCTCCGACGATTTTCGAGTATCGGGAGCGCATTCAGGTGAATGACCGCATGATCACCAAGGAAGCGTTACGAAGACTATTGGGGAAGATCAAGGCGGTCTGCGAGGAGATGGTGGGGGAAGGATTGCCTCACCCGACAGCCTTTGAGGTGGAGACTGCCCTGGGCTTCCTCTATTTTTGCGAGAAGAACTGTGATATTGTGGTGTTGGAGACCGGAATGGGAGGAGCACTGGATGCCACAAATATCGTGGAGAACACAGTTCTGTGCGTTTTTGCTTCCATCAGCAGAGACCATATGCAGTTTCTCGGTAATTCGCTGGAAGAGATCGCTGCTCAGAAGGCAGGGATTTTGAAACCCGGTGCTGCGGCGGTGAGCGCCCCGCAGCCGGAGAGTGTCCGTCTGGTTTTGCAGGAGAGAGCGGATCATCTTCACCTGCCGATTACTTTTGTGGATCCAGACCTGATCAGGGATCGAAAATACGGGCTGGAAAAACAGAGGTTTTCCTATCAGAACTATAAGAGAATTGAGATTACTCTGGCAGGAAAGTATCAGCTGGAGAATGCCGCTCTGGCCTTGGAGGCAATGAATGCCCTGGCAAAGAGGGGATTTGCTGTATCGGAAGAGAATCTTCGCAAGGGATTTCGGGAGACAAAATGGCCGGGAAGATTTACTGTGGTACAGAAGCATCCCTTGTTCATCGTGGATGGAGCCCATAACGAGGATGCGGCAAAGAGATTGGCGGAATCCATCGAATTTTATTTTACAAATAAGAGAATCATCTATATAATGGGAGTGTTGAGGGACAAGGAGTATGAGAAGATCATCGAGCTGACTGCAAAATATGCAGAGTCGGTGATTACCGTGACGACTCCAAACAATCCGCGGGCTCTGCCTGCCTATGAACTGGCCTGTGCCGTGTCCGGGGTATGCCCCAATGTGACAGCGGTGGACAGTCTGGAAGAAGCAGTGGAGATGAGCAGGCTTCTTGCCGGAAAGGACGACTGTATTATCGCCTTTGGCTCGCTGTCCTTTTTGGGTCAGCTGATGGACCTGCTGCACTATCGTCGAAAAGACCCTCAAACAAAGAATAGGATGTGATGAAATGATTGATCAGAACAAGATAAAGGAAGGGATCAGACTTCTTCTGGAGGGAATCGGAGAAGATGCCTCCAGAGAAGGGTTGATGGAAACGCCGGATCGCATTGCCAGAATGTACGAGGAGATTTTTGCTGGAATGAACTGTGATGCCGGGGAACCTCTGTCTAAGGTCTTTACTGCAGCAGGCAGTGAGATGGTGTTGGAGAAGGATATCTTTTTTTACTCCATGTGTGAACATCATATGCTGCCGTTTTACGGCAAGGTCCACATTGCATACATTCCGGACGGCAAGGTGGTCGGACTCAGCAAATTGGCCAGAACAGTGGAGGTTTTTGCCCGAAGACTGCAGATCCAGGAGCGTATGACCGGACAGATCGCCGATGCCATCATGGAATATCTGCATCCGGAAGGTGTGTGCGTGATGGTGGAGGCAGAGCATATGTGCATGACCATGCGGGGTGTGAAAAAACCGGGCAGTAAAACAGTGAGCATTGCCACGAGAGGAGTTTTTGAAGAAAACAATGGTTTGATAAATCGATTCTTTTCGATGCTTGGACAAGGCGGGAACTGTTATCTGGATCAGCAAGGGGAGGAGAAGGATGGAGAGAATTGACAGGATCCTCAGAAACCCTGTCTTTCAGGAACATGTTGCAAAAAATCAGGCGGCAGAAGCAGGCAGATGCTTCTGCCGTCACGATATGGAGCATTTTTTGGCAGTGGCGAGGATCGGACTGATCTTGAATCTGGAGGAGAATCTGGGAATCTCCAAGGAGTTGATCTACGCAGCTGCGCTGCTGCATGATCTCGGAAGGCACAGACAGTATCTGGAGGGGATCCCGCATGAAGCGGCCGGCGGGGAGATTGCCCCCATTATTCTGCAGGAATGTGGTTTTGCTCCGTGGGAGAGATCCTTGATCGTGGATGCTATCATGCGGCATAGAGACAGTGAGAGCAGTGAGAGGGCTGATCTCGGAGGGCTGTTATATCGTGCCGATAAGCTGAGCAGACCTTGCTTTTGCTGTGGAGTGTCCGGGGAGTGCAATTGGAAGCAGGAAAAAAAGAATTTATCGATTCGATATTAGGAGGAGAAAACGGTATGATCATCGGCGGAAAGAATTTTGTGGAAAAAGGACATACCTATGTCTGCGGAATCCTGAATGTTACACCGGATTCCTTTTCAGATGGCGGAAAATGGTCAACACTGGACAGTGCCTTGTCTCATGCGGAGGAGATGATCGAAGAGGGGGTGGATCTGATCGATATCGGCGGGGAATCCACCAGACCCGGTTATCAGCTTCTTTCAGAGGAGGAGGAGATCCGCAGGGTTGTTCCGGTGATAGAGGCGGTGAAGCGCAGATTCGATATTCCGGTTTCACTGGATACCTACAAGGCAGCAGTGGCTAAGGCCGGTATTGATGCAGGCATTGATCTGGTGAACGATATCTGGGGATTGAAGTATGACGGAAAGATGGCAGAGGTAATCGCAAAGAGCGGACTGCCCTGCTGCCTGATGCATAACCGAAGGGAGAAAGATTACACGAATTTTATGCAGGATGTTGCCGCGGATCTGGCCGGGACACTGCATCTGGCGCAGCTTGAAGGCATAGAGGATGGCAAGATCATTTTGGATCCGGGTGTTGGGTTTGCCAAGACTTACGAGCAAAATCTGGAGGTCATCAATCGTCTGGAGGAGCTGCATATACTGGGCTGCCCGATTCTGCTGGGTACCAGCAGAAAATCAGTGATCGGGTTGACGTTGGATCTGCCGGTGCAGGACCGACTGGAGGGAACGCTGGCAACCACTGTGATCGGGGTGATGAAGGGCTGCATGTTTGTGCGGGTACATGATGTGAAGGAAAACAAGCGGGCCATTCAGATGACAGAAGCTATCTTGAGAGGAGGAGTCTGATGTACAGGGAATCTGCCTTGGATGAGATCAGAATTGAGAATCTGGAAGTGTTTGCCCACCACGGTGTCTATCCGGAGGAGACCAGGGAGGGCCAGAACTTCTATGTCAATGCGGTGCTGTATACGGATACCCGGTTGGCAGGCGAACAGGATGAGCTTATGTTATCCACCAATTACGGCGAGGTCAGTCTGTTCATTCATGAGTGGATGCAGAAGTACACTTTTAAGCTGCTGGAGGCTGTTGCGGAGCATTTGTCCCGGGAACTGTTGCTGCGTTTTCCTTATGTTGCATCACTGGATCTGGAGATCAGGAAGCCTCACGCACCGATTCCACTGAGTTTTTCCTCTGTCTCAGTGAAGATACACAGAGGCTGGCATCGGGCATATATCGCGCTGGGATCCAATATGGGGGACTCCAAGGCATATATTGCAAATGCCATTGAGGCGATGAGACAGCATCCGCTGATGGAGGTTCGCAAGGTCTCTTCCCTGATTACCACCGCTCCCTATGGAGGGGTAGAGCAGGAGGATTTTCTCAATGGGGCTTTGTGTCTGGATACGCTGCTTTCTCCGGAAGAATTGCTGGAGGAGCTTCATAAGATCGAGGCGTCGGCGGGGAGGGAACGTCTGGTTCACTGGGGCCCCAGAACACTGGATCTGGATATTCTATTCTATGATCAGCTGGTGTATGACAGTGAGAATCTGGTGATTCCCCATGGGGATCTCTGCAACAGAGAGTTTGTGTTGGAGCCGATGAACGAGATCGCTCCTTATCTCAGACATCCGGTCTGTGGAAAAACCGTAGCAGTGCTGCTGCAGGAATTAAGGGATCGGGAACAGTGTCAGGAGTGATTCTCATCGATTCTCGACAAGAACCTGCGGCAATAACCTGCTGCCAGTCCGGTAAAGCATCCTGCCAGGATGCCGCTGAGCACAAGATAGGGAAGGTAAGCCAGTACGGCGGGAACGGATGTGAGCAGGAATGCCACAGCAAGCTGCCCAAGATTGTGAGTCAGTCCGCCGATAGCACCTGTCAGAAAAAGAAATCGACCCTTCAGCAGGCGATTGACGCAAAAGAGAATCAGGAGACTGGAATACCCTCCCACAATACTGTACATCAGGCTCATTCCCTGTCCGAAGAGCAGAGCGGAGAGGAGGATCCTGGAGGTCAATACGAGGGATGCATCCCGGAGGGAATTCTCCCGAAGCAAAATCATTGTGATGATGTTTGCCAGTCCAGCTTTGATCCCGGGAATCGGAATCAGCATGGGAAAGGCACTCTCTATGGCATAGACTGCAAGTGAGAGCGTAGTATACAGTGCAAGATTTGTCAGTCGTTTCAGTGACATAAGTTTTTCCTCATTGGAAGTCTTATCGATAGAAGCTAATGGGTGACACCATCCAATAACGCATCCCCGTCATCAGCTTCTCTCAGCTGAATGACCAGCCTGTTTGGAAGACAGACGATGGGGAGGGCAGAGTCTGACAGAATTCCCTGATGAACGCAGATCTGATCCGGGCAGGTAGCTTCTTTGACAGAGATCTCTCCCCGGGAGATCAGCAGTTCATTTGTCCCGCCATTCTCACTGACGATCTGAAGTGTGTAGGACTCGGAAACCTGCCACAGGGGGATGCTGTCCAGTTGTTTTCCCTCAGAGTAGATGTCAGCGTAATATTGTCTCCCCTCGGCCTCCTCTCGTATCGACAGGATCCGAAAGAAACTGTATATTGCCAACAGCAGGACGGACAGAAACAACAGGGCGGGAATGTATTTGTCTGGTTTATGTTTGTGTTGCATGCGGTTTACCTCAAACTATGCTTTCAGTATACCAAATTGGAGTGACAAAATGAAGAAGTTTTTTGCGGTTCTGTTCTCATTCCTGATGATTCTCTCCCTGAACGGGTGTGGCAAGGTGCAGCTCGGGCTGACTTCTCATACCGATGTGGCTATGGGAACGGTGATCAATCTGAAAATATACAGTACGGATAACAAAAACTATGCCGAAGAGGTGATGGGACTGCTGCGGGAATTGGAGGAGAAGGAATTATCTGTGCGGGCCGGATCCTCTGAAGCAGCCTATGTCAATGCCAATGCCGGAAGTGATGCGGTGCCGGTTTCGGCACAGTTTGGAGAGCTCATCGGACGGTGCCTGGAGGTGGGGGATAGGAGTGACGGCGCACTGGATGTGACACTGGGGAACGTCGTGAAGCTGTGGAATATTGATTCCCTGGCAGGGGGAGAAGCTGTGGATTTTCAGCTCCCGGACGAAAGTGCTCTGGAGAGCGCGCTTGCATCCTGCGGTAATGACAAGATCGGGCTTTCAGAAGAGCGGGACCAGATCTCTCTGAGAGCGGACACTGCCCTGGACCTGGGGGCTGTGGGGAAGGGAATTGCCCTGGATCGTGTACGGGCTTACCTGCAGGAACAGGATGGCATTACCGGTGCGGTGATCAGCGTGGGAGGAAGTGTATTGACCTATGGCAGCAAGCCGGACGGCACGGACTGGAAGGTAGGGATCACGGATCCCTTTGATACAGGAAAGGTGTTGGGATATCTGACACTTGCCGGTACGCACTGTATATCCACCTCCGGGGATTACGAACGGTATGTGGAGAAAGACGGCGTGCGTTATCACCATATCATTGATCCGCACACCGGATATCCTGCCAGAAGCGGTCTTTCTTCCGTCACAATATTGTCAGAGGACGGATTCTTAAGCGATGCGTTGTCTACTGCCTGTTTTGTGCTGGGAAGCGAGAGAGGACTCACTCTGGCAACGGAGTATGGCTGTGAAGCGTTATTCGTGACGACGGAAGGAGAACTTCTGATGACGGAGGGCTTCCGTCAATTGTTTGGCTCGAAATAATTGCGATGAGCAGAAAAATATGTTACAATTTCAGGTGAAGTTTTTTGGTATCCCAATGGGTTAAAGCAGAGAAAGGTACAGGGAGACAGATGGAAGGACAGAACACATTTCTTCATGCGGACAAGGCTGTGCTGAACCAGATAGAAGAGACGATGCCTCCGGAGGAGGAACTGCAGGATCTGGCTGAATTCTTCAAGGTGTTTGGGGATGCAACCAGGCTGAAAATATTATATGTGCTGATGTGCTCTGAGATGTGTGTATATGATATTGCCGCAGCGCTCGGAATGACACAGTCTGCCATCTCTCATCAGCTCCGGTTTCTGAAGCAATTGGATTTGGTGAAATACAGACGCGATGGCAAGATCATCTATTATTCCTTGTCGGATGCGCATATCGTAAATATCTTAAATCAGGGTCTGGTCCATATAGAGGAATAGGACGAAAATCGGACGCAAGAAAGGTGAAGTAACATGGTTGATTTACTGGAACTGAGAGACAAAATCGATGTGATCGATGCTCAGATCGTGGAGCTCTATGAGCAGAGAATGGAGATCTGTAAGCAGGTGGCAGAGTACAAGATCAGCACCGGCAAGAAAGTGTTTGACAGACAGCGTGAGATGGAGAAACTGGAGAAGGTGAAGTCCCTGACGGAGGATCCCTTCTATAAGCACGGTGTGGAGGAATTGTTTGAGCAGATCATGTCCATGAGCAGGAAGCTTCAGTATCGCCTTCTGGCTGAAAACGGCAGCCTTGGCAGACTTCCGTTTATCGGTGTGGATGAACTGGAGACCAGAAGAGCCCGTGTAGTGTTTCAAGGGACTGAGGGTGCTTATTCTCAGGCTGCCATGATGAAATTCTTCGGAGATCAGGTGAAGAGCTTTCATGTGGATAGCTTCCGGGATGCCATGAGTGCCATTGATGAGGGAAGCGCTGATTTTGCCGTATTACCCATCGAAAATTCCACGGCAGGTATTGTGACCGAGATCTACGACCTGCTGCAGGAGTATGAAAACTATATTGTGGGAGAGCAGGTTATCGCTATCGAACACTGTCTGTTGGCTGCGCCCGGAACGAAAATCAGTGACATCAAGAGGGTGTATTCCCATCCCCAGTCTCTGATGCAGAGCGCCAGATTCTTAAACGGACATGACTGGCAGCAGATCAGTATGCAGAACAATGCCTTTGCGGCGAAGAAGGTCGCAGAGGAGGGATTGCATGACCAGGCTGCCATCGCGGGAGCTCATGCGGCAGATATTTACGGGTTGGAGATTTTACAACGGGGAATCAATGACTGCGGCAGCAATTCTACCAGATTTATTATTGTGACCAATCAGAAGATCTTTCGGAAGGATGCGAAGAAGATCAGTATCTGTTTTGAGGTTCCCCATGAGAGCGGGTCTCTGTACCACATGCTGTCGCACTTTATTTATAACAACTCGAACATGACAAAGATCGAGAGCCGTCCCATCGAGGAGAGGGATTGGGAATACAGATTCTTTATTGATTTCGAGGGGAATCTGTCTGACGGAGCCGTAAAGAACGCACTGAGAGGACTTCGTGACGAGGCCCGCAATATGAAAATACTGGGAAATTACTAAGGAGTGGAAGCAAATCATGATGCATAAAAATGAGCTGATCGTTTTCAGAGGAGAGGATGAGCAGTTTGAGCTGCTGACGATAGTCTCTGAAATGATAGATCAATTTGAAGGTTTGACACTGTCGAAGGAGGACGGTGCCGCGTGTAAGACAAAGGCGCAGATGCGGGACTGCATCTACGATGTGCTGAACCGATTGCTGGAACTGGCCGGACACTACGGTTTTCACGGCAATCTCTGGCATTGCTATCTGGCGAACCTTTTGGTAAACCACGAGAACAGCTACAGTATGGCCTGCGAGGTCCGCGGCGCTGTGGAAGGAACCATCAATCAGGCCGTTCTCCATGATATTGTTTTCTTCAAGCAGCTTTATGATTATGATTTCCATCCCATGATGGAGGCTTTGGCGGTTCCGGAGTTCGCAATGATCCTGGAATATCAGGCCTGCAGTCAGGAGAGCAAGGTCTATAATACTAGAATCTGCAGCCGCATCTGTGAATTGGCGGAGAGATTCTGTGAGAACAGTTCTGCCGCGGAGATGAAGGATACCCTCACCGAATTCTACAAAGATTACGGGGTGGGAAAGTTTGGTCTGCACAAGTCTTTTCGGATTCGGAGAGACGAAAGCGGCGTACATATTGAACCGATCTTAAATATCGCACATGTGACGTTAGACCAGCTGGTGGGCTATGACATCCCCAAAAAGAAACTGACGGACAATACCGACGCTTTTGTCTCCGGCAGGAAGGCCAATAACTGTCTGCTGTTTGGCGATGCGGGTACCGGTAAGAGTTCCAGCATCAAGGCGATCGCCAATGAATACTATGACAGAGGACTTCGTATTATCGAAGTGTACAAACACCAGTTTCAGGATCTGAATGACGTGATCAGTCAGATCAAGCATCGAAATTATAGGTTCATCATCTACATGGATGATCTGAGCTTTGAAGAATTTGAGATTGAATATAAGTATTTGAAGGCTGTGATCGAAGGCGGTCTGGAGAAAAAGCCTGAGAATATTCTGATCTACGCTACTTCCAATCGCAGACACCTGATTCGGGAGAATTACAGTGATAAGGAGGAGATCCGGGAGGATATGCATACCGGCGATACCGTGCAGGAGAAGCTTTCCCTGGTCTATCGCTTCGGTGTGACCATCTACTTCGGTTCTCCCAACAAAAAGGAATTCCAGACCATCGTCAGAGAACTGGCAAAGCGAAACGGCATCGAGATGCCCGAGGAAGAACTGCTGCTTGAGGCGAACAAGTGGGAATTGTCCCACGGCGGTCTGTCGGGACGTACTGCACAACAATTTGTGGACTATCTTCTGGGGATGCAAGAATAAACGGAGGGACGCCTATGGCAATCAAAACCTTTGCTGCCATTGATGTGGGCAGTTTTGAACTGACGATGAAAGTATACGAGATGAACGGTAAGTCACCGCTTCGCCGGATCGATCGGATCAGCAGAAGACTGGATCTGGGTGCGGATACCTTCGCGGACGGCAAGATCAGCAATGAGAAGATGGATGAACTGTGTAAGACGCTGAAGGAATTCGACAAGATCATGAAGGCCTATCGTGTGGATGCCTATCAGGCCTACGGGACCAGTGCCATCAGAGAGACGGAGAATATGACTATCGTTCTGGATCAGATCGAACAGCGCACCGGGATCCGGGTGGAGCCCCTGAGCAATTCGGAGCAGCGTTTTTTGGGGTATAAATCCATTGCTGCCAGAGGCGAAGAATTCCAGAAGACCATCGAGGAAAAGACAGCAATCCTGGATATCGGCGGAGGAAGCATTCAGATTTCTCTGTTTGACAACGATACCCTTGTCTCTACCCAGAATATTTTGCTGGGTGTGTTGAGGATCCAGGAGTACATTCATCGCTTCGACGTGAAGCCCTCTGCGGTGGAGGACTTTATCGTGGAGATGGCGATGGCTCAGCTGGGCAGCTACAAAAAACTGTATTTGAAGGACCGCACCATTCAGACACTGATCGTCATCGATGATTATGTATCTCCGTTGGCACAAAGACTTCCTTCTTTTGAAAAGGGTGGAACAGTGGAGTATTCTGCATTTTATGAATTGATCAGGGAACTTCGGGAGTCAGGTTCTGCTAAAATCGGTACGAAGTATGGTATTTCGGAGGATAAAATGTCTCTGGCATCCATCAGTGCTGTGCTGACGGATTGCATTGCAAAGCTGATGGGGGCGACGAAGATCTGGATTTCGGGAGCAACGCTCTGTGACGGCATTGCCTATGACTACGCGGAGTCTCAGAATCTGTTCAAGGGCAATCATGACTTTGAACAGGATATTATCGCCTGCGCGAAAAACATCAGTAAGCGATATATGGGAAGCCGAAAGCGTTCCGAGACATTGGAAAATATTTCGGGAACGATTTTTGACAGCCTGAAAAAGGTCCACGGACTGGGGAAGAGAGAGAGGCTGTATCTTCAGTTGGCGGCAATTCTGCACGACTGCGGCAGATATATCAGTATGACGAATCTGGGAGAGAACTCTTATAACATCATTATGGCAACTGAGATGATCGGCTTGTCCCATACCGAGCGGGTGATCGTAGCCAGTGTAGCCAGATTTTATCACAGCAAATTCCAGTATGACAATCCGGCCGGTATCGGAGAAGGACTGGACAGGGCCGGATATCTGACGGTTGCAAAGCTGACAGCAATTTTAAGGCTGGCAGCAGGCTTAGACAGAAGTCACAAGCAGAAGCTGATAGGGCTGAAGGCTGCCTGGAAGGAGAAGCAGTTGATCCTGTCTGTGGATACGACTGCAGATATCACACTGGAGAGAGGTTTTTTTGAAGAGACCAAGGAATTCTTTGTGGAAGTCTTTCACATTGAACCGATTCTGAAACAGCGAAAAGTCTATTAAGGAGAAAGCATATGGCGGAAATAGATTTCACAAATCCGAAATATTATACCAATCGGGAATTGTCCTGGATCTTGTTTGACCACAGAGTGTTGAATGAGGCGAGAGACAAGAGCATCCCGCTGTTTGAACGATTGAAATTTTTGAGCATCACTGCTTCTAATCTGGATGAATTTTTTATGATCCGAGTGGCCTCTCTGAAGGATTGTGTCAATGCAGGACTGGAGAAGAGAGATATTGCCGGGATGAAGCCCACAGAGCAGCTGGAGGCCATCAGCAAGGCAATCCATGAGTTGGTGGATGTGCAGTATTCCACCTGGAATCGCTCTCTTGTGCCGAAGCTGGAGGTGAACGGGCTCCATGTGATTTCCCATCACGAGGAACTTGGTGCAGAGGAAGCAGAGTATGTGGATCACTATTTTGAAGAGAATGTCTATCCTGTTCTTACGCCCATGGCCGTGGACTCCTCCAGACCCTTCCCGCTGGTGCGCAATAAGACCTTGAACATTGCGGCACTTGTGCGCAAAAAGAACAGCGATGAGGAACTGGAATTTGCCACTGTTCAGGTTCCGAGTGTCCTGAATCGGATTGTCATGCTGCCGGCGGAGAATGGCAAAGCTAAGAAAATCATTTTCCTGGAAGAGATCATTGAGCGCAATATGAATAAGCTTTTCCTCAACTATGACATCGTCTGCGCCCATCCGTACAGGATCATGCGCAATGCGGACCTTTCTATCGACGAGGACGAGGCGGCGGATCTGTTAAAGGAGATCGAGAAGCAGGTCAAGAAGCGTCAATGGGGAGAAGCGATTCGGCTGGAAGTGGAAGCCGGAATTGATAAGAGGCTCTTAAAGATCCTCAAAAAGGAGCTTCGTCTGGACGGACAGAATATCTATGAGATCAATGGTCCCCTGGATCTGACGGTCTTGATGAAGCTGTATGGGTTGGAAGGCTTTGAGGCCTTTAAGACACCGAAATATGAGCCTGCCCAGGTTCCGGAGCTGCCTGCCGGATGTGATATCTTCCAACAGATACGCCGGGGAGATATCCTGATGCACCATCCTTATCAGACCTTTAATCCTGTGGTAGAGTTTATTCGCCAGGCGGCCAAGGATCCGGATGTTCTGGCCATCAAACAGACACTCTACCGTGTCAGCGGTAATTCTCCCATTATTGCAGCCCTTGCTCAGGCGGCGGAGAATGGCAAGCAGGTATGCGTTCTGGTAGAACTGAAGGCCAGATTTGATGAGGAGAACAATATTGTCTGGGCTAGGATGCTGGAGAAGGCAGGATGCCACGTGATCTATGGTCTGGTCGGTTTGAAAACTCACAGCAAGATTACGCTGGTGGTTCGGAAGGAAGAGGATGGCATCAGAAGATATGTGCATCTGGGCACCGGCAACTACAACGATGCCACTGCAAAGCTTTACACCGATAT
>JAHBAA010000136.1 GCA_018385425.1 Acetatifactor sp. | reverse complement strand
TCTTCTCATCGATCTCAAAAACCTGCCCTCGCATCAGATGAATGACAGATGGCCTAATCTTATGCACCTTGCCCCCCTGCCATCTCTCCACGGGATAAGCGTAGAGTCTGTCAAAATTCTCATGGTTTCCGTCCACAAACAGGGTGGTAAAGGGCTTTCCCTCCAGCCAGTCCATCAAGTGTTTTTCCTCTTTGCTCTCTCCATCCTTTGCCCACACTCCTCCGAAATCACCACAGATGATGACATAATCTTCTTTGGTCATCCCCTTCTGTTCGGGGAAATTTTGGGTGTTCAGTCGTCGATAATCCTGATGGCAATCGCCTGTAATAAAAATCATTGCTGCTTCACTTTCCTTCTTCTCTTGCATTTTGTATCACACGCCGGTATCCACTGTGATCCGGCTACCGTCTCTTAACTTTTCCACCTTGATCTGCTGGGGAATGCTGGTCTTCAGTTCCTCTCTATGGCTGATGACACCCACCAGCTTGTTGGCGCTGGACAGATTGACCAGAATATCCATAGCATTATCGATGGATCTGCGGTCCAGCGTTCCAAAGCCTTCGTCGATGAACAGTGCATCCATCTGGACGCCTCCCTGATGCATGGACACAGTATCTGAAAGACCTAATGCCAGACTTAAGGAAGCCTTGAAGCTTTCCCCGCCGGACAGATTCCCTACCGGCCTGCGATGGCCGGTATAATTGTCCAGCACTACCAGGTCCAGGAAATGATTGCTCTGTTTTCCAAGAGAATCCTCCTGACGGTACAATTCGTACTGACCGTCACTCATGGGAAGCAGTCTTCTGTTGGCTGCAGCGATGATACTGTCAAACCCTGCTGCCTGAATATACTGCTCCAGCGTGATTTTCCCGTTTCCGGTCGTTCCCTTGACCAGATCATAGAGTCTCCTTGCGATAGCATATTCTTTTTGAGCACTCTCAAATTCTGCTCTCTGTGCAGAGATTTTTCCCTGCTTCTCTTCGTTTGTATGAATGCGGTTCTGCAGCAAATTCACCATGGCACGATTGCTGTCCACGTATGTCTTTTGCTCTGCAAAGGTTTTCTGCAGTGCATCCATGTCGATCATGACCCGCCCTCTTGCATCCTCTGCTGCCTGCTTCAGCCAGGCTGCGTTGGTAGCTGCCGCCTGGTTGTAGTCTGTCACGATCTGCTCCATATGGACGATATGATCTTCTGTGACCACCATGCTCATCATCTCTTCCGAAGAGGAAAAATGATGTTCCCTTGCGGCTTTTTTCGCTGCCTCCAAAAGGGTTGCCGCATCTTCTTCCTGCCTCTGAAGGGTGGTGACAAGGGTATCTATACTCGCCTGCAGGGATGTCACCTTCTCATCTGCCTTCTGCTTCTTCCCCATAGCCTGTTCGATTGCATCCAGAATTGATTTTGCCGCCTTAGCTGCATCCCGACGGGCAATATCCGCCTCCGCCCAGGTGGGAAAGCTTAACGTACTCAACGCAGATACCGTTGCCGTCGCTGCGGCAAGCTCACTATCCGTCCTTCTCTTCTGCTCATCCAGAATGTGCTTATCCTCTGCCAGGTGTTCACTGTCAATCCCTTGGGCCTTCTCCAGATCTGCCTCCCCTCTTTGCAGTTTTCTGCATGCCTCTGAAAGAGATTTCACACGACTCTCGTTCTCTTTGAGCTTCTCTGACATCTTCTCCGCGGCGGTCTGCAGACGCGCGCAGAGACGGTCCAGATTCTCTTCTCCACAGGTCATACCGATCATGGGGGAGGCCAGTAATTCCGCGATGGCGGACCGGAGTTTTTCTTCCTGTTCTTCCAGGGAAGTCTTAGCCTTCTCCGCCGCCAGATTTTTCAGGTTCTTCTCTTCCTGCAGAACATGTTCTCTCTCCTTCAGGCGCTTGAACTCCTCCTCAGTAATAGACTTGTCCGGCAGCACGGCAGGTTCGGGATGATGCAGAGAACCACAAACGGGGCACTTCTGTCCCTCTGCCAGGTGACCGGCCAGAATTCCGGCGCGGCATTCCTCCAGGATCCGTTCTGCCTGGGAGGCCTGCCGATTGGCAGTCTCATAGGACGAACGCGCATCCAGAAAAGCCTGCTGCTTTTCTTCCAGAGCCTGACGCCTTCTTGTCCGTTCCTCTACCCCGACTGTCAGAAGTTCTGTCATCCGGCTGATGATCTGTCTGATGACATCGCCTTCCATCAAAGCGGTCTGAAGCTCCGAGGGCTTCTCCTTCAGATCTGCAGTCAGCCTGCGCAGTTCCGAAATACGCTGCTTCAGCTGTTCTTCTGCCGCCGCAAGCTGCTCCTCCCTTGCAGCGATAGATTGTTTCGACTGCTCCAGTGCAGCCAGCCTCTGCTGCAGTTCCTCGCGCTGTCTGTACTTCTGCTCCTCCTCATTGATTCGGTCGACCTTCTTCTGCAGTTCCTCGGCCATGCTGCGCCGTTCTTCTGCCGCAGTGAACAATGTACTGCACTTCTCTGCTTCTGAACGGGCATCGGTCAGCTTCTGTCTGTTGTCCTCGACCTGAGCCTTCGTACCTGCCGCCTCTCCTGCCTTGGTCTTCCATTCCCTGAAGACAGGATAGACCAGACGTGTGGCAGCCTTTTGACGTGACAGACGTGTCAGGATGTCCTGAATCTCCTGTCGTCTGCTCTCCAGGGCCTCTTTCTCCTGCTGCAGCTTCTCCAGGCGCTCCAGAAAAGCATTGTTGGTCTTGGCAGTGGCCAGTGCAGTCTGGGTATCCGTCAGATCTTTTTCCGCCTGTTCCAGCTTCGTGACATGCCTTTCCAGCATGTCACGATCGAAGGAGATCACATCGCCAATCGCAGCCAGAATCTCATCAAGATTCCAGGCACTGCTACTATTCCGGGCACGCTCCTGCAGACCGGAAAGCCTTTCTCCCGGCTCTCCGTCCCCCACCACATCGTCGAAATACTGGATGATACTTTCCTCCGCCCTCCTCTTGCGTCCAAAACCGGCATCCATATGATCCTTCAGGCGATACTCGATATTTTTATAGGCACCGGTCATAAAGATAGTTCTCAGGATCTCTGTCCTCTGCTCCGTCTTCGTATTCAGAAGCTCCCAGAACTCGCCCTGGGCGATCATTGCGATCTGCTTAAACTGCTTCTCATCTACATGGAGCAGCTGCTTGATGGCCTGGTTCACCTGCTTTAAGCCTTCCATGGGAGGCTTGCCCTCCTCATACAGAACTGCCTTCTCCTGCTCCTGGATCTCTCCGCTTCCCCGCTGCTTTTGTCTGGAATAGGTAGGCTGTCGCCACACATGGTACTGCTTCCCCTGATGAGAGAAATAGAAATCTACAAAGCTGGGCGTGGTATCCCCGGCATACTCACTGCGCAGATTCCTGGTATCACGAAAGGAACCGCTGGTGATCCCGTACAGGGCAAAGCATATTGCATCAAAGATCGTCGTCTTGCCGGCGCCGGTATCCCCGGTGATCAGGAACAGCCCCCGATCCTCAAATTGTTCAAAATTGATCTCAGGCATTGTATCCGCATAGGGGCCGAATGCACTGATCAGCAGTTTAATCGGCTTCATCTATCACACCCGCCTCTCTTGCAATCATTCTCATATAGTCCATCTCTTCCTCACTGATATCGCACTGATACATCAGTTTGTAGAAATCTCCGATCAGTTCGTGGAAGGATCTGTCGGCCACCACGTTATTGATATCCACCTGTTCAATGGCACGGGTATGAGAATTGTCGTAATCGATCTTCACCGTGTTCGGATATACCTGCTGAAAGATTCCCATAGCATCGTTAATGATTTCTTCGTCAGTCAATGTGGCATAGATGAAGTCATTGGTATCTGTCACGTTTTCCCGGGACAACAGCTGCTCCAGCGTACCGCGAATATGGCGCATATCACGCATAGGTTTTAAGGGCACCAGATCGATGTCCACGTCTCCTTTTGCCCCCAGCGTGACAATGGGTACAGACTTTTCATTGTTTACCTCACTCAGAGAGTACTTCAACGGAGAACCGGAATAACGGACCTCTTCCCTGCCCACATACTGAGGAGAATGGATATGACCCAGTGCCGCATAATCAAAAGCGTCAAAGCAGTCATAACCGATCTTTTCCACCAGCCCTACACTGACAGTACCTGCACACTCAGAACCGCCCAGAGCAGGGTCCTCGCTGCGCCCGGTGACAAACTGATGAGCCAGAATCACATTTCTCACGGCGGGATCGATCTGCGCATGGTCGATGATAAGGCGCACCGCGTCATCGTAATTCTCAATGGTTTCATTCGGATAAAAATGTCTCACCTGGGAGGCCTTTACAAACGGCATCAGATAGAAATTCACTTCCCCGTACTCATCCCGTGCCGTGTATTTTGGCAGTGTTCCGTCATATACCGCAGAAATGTAGATCTGATTCACACGAAACAGACTGCTGCCAAAGTTTAAGCGATCATCCGAGTCGTGGTTGCCGCTGATCAAATAAGCCTTCACTCCCGCCTTCGCCAGACAGCACAGAAAATAGTCCAGGAGGTTCATCGCAGCCTCACTGGGTATGGCTTTGTCATAGATGTCTCCTGCGATCAATACACTGTCTACACCTCTCTCCCTGATCAGCTCCAGTATCTGATCCAGCATGTACTTCTGGTCTTCGATCAGGTCGAAGTCACCTAAGGACTTGCCCAAATGCAAGTCCCCCAAATGCAGCAGTCTCATGTTTTCAAACCTCCTGCCTCTCTCTTAGTTTTTCATCCGCTCTTTTTCCGGAACCTTACTTCTGTTTCGTCTTGTGACGTCTCTTGTAATCTTCTCTGATCGGTTCACAGCAGGCTGCTACCGCTTCATCCAGTTCCTTCCTGCTCTTCGATCTTCGAACAGCAGATACGGTCGCCGAAAGCACCTCAAAATTCAGTGCAGTCCCTTCGCTGTCACACTCGTAATTGACCGCTCTGTCAGAACTGATGCCGAATCTCCCTGCAACCTCAATGGCATCAATATTGGCCCCCAGAAACAGAAATTCCCATCCGTGCTTCTCTTTTTCCTCCTCCACCATCTTCTTCACCCTATCGTAGGTATATATGCGGCTCGCATTCTCCATGCCGTCTGTGGTGATGATGAATAAGGTTTTCTCCGGCCTGTCCTCTTCTCTGGCATACTTATGTACGTTTGCAATATGGTGAATCGCTCCGCCCAGTGCATCCAGCAGGGCAGTACAGCCTCTCACATAATACTGTGTGTCATTCATCGGTTCTACATTTCCAACCGCCACTCTGTCATAGAGCACCTCACTCCGATCGTCGAAGAGCACAGTAGAAATGTAGGCCTCCCCTTCTTCCTTGCGCTGCTTCTCGATCATGGAGTTGAATCCACCGATGGTATCGGCCTCAAGACCTCTCATAGAACCGCTTCTGTCCAAAATAAATACCACTTCTGTCAATCCCTTACGCATAATATTCGTCCTCCTTCATTGTGTTCACCGATTGGTGTTTTCTCTTGATGGACTGATTATACAAAAAAGATTTCAGAAACCGGTCGCTTCCAAAACGACTCTGCGCCGACACACCCTATGAAATAATGCAGGGCAATCCGTGCTCTTCTAACTGAATGTCCAGCTCGATCATATCATAAATTTCGTTCTCTATGAAGTAAGAAAAAATGATGTCAGTCTTATCGCAGGGAGATAATGCATAGCCTGCTCTTGCCAGCAGATCCCTGGATTCATCCAGGTTCAGCTTTGCTCCGACACATAGACATAAAGCGGTCAGCTTATTCGGGTGATAATTCACATGATTCTTAATCTTTGAGAATACCTTTTTATCAACGATTGCCCGCTTCCAGACCTCTGCATTCTCCATTCCTCTTTCCCGGATCAGATACATCAGATACTCTGAGTATGTATCTGACATATGCTTCATTCTCTCTTCCAGTTTACGTTCATGATGTTCATCAAAATCAATGAGTGATGCCTCATCCGATTGGAGAAGTTCAACCGGCTCCGCTGTTTCATCCAAAACAGACTGCTTTGCTGCGCTCCGCCTGAAGATAGCCCCTGCCAAAGAAGACTTTGGTTCCTTCGGAGCGGCGCTGACAGGAGAATTTGCCCTGATACAATAGTCAGCTGCTGCTTCTCGTCTCTGCGCCTCCACATAGTTTTCATCGATGTAAGCTTCCAGATCCGGATAAAGCTTTTCACCAAGCCCGGTTGACTTTGAATCGAAAACCACCAGAAAGATCTCCATCTCATTTCTGAGAAGAAAAGCATTGATCTCATCTACGGCAATTCTCATTCCCTCTTCCTTAGGGTATCCAAACCCACCTGTTGCGATCAGAGGCAATGCTATGGACTTGATTCCGTTCTCTTTGGCAAGCCGGAGACTCTTTCTGTAGCAGGAACGAAGCTTCTCCTCTTCTCCCCGGTCTCCGCCCCGATACAGTGGGCTGACCGTATGAATGATATATTTCGCCTGTAACTGAAAGCCCGGAGTCAGGAAGGCTTCTCCCTCTTCTGCAAGACCAATGTGTTCCGCGCGGTACCTCAGCAGTTCGTCATAGCCAGCTGCCGTGTAAACAGCATGATCACAGCCAACGCCGACGGTCACTTGAGCATTCGCTGTATTGACAATAGCTTCTGTATTCATTTTCGTAATATCATTGCGTATGATCTTAAATGGCACGATGTTACCCCCTTTCCCCCTGCAGATATGGGTCTGCAAGCCTCTCCTTCAGCAAGGTATTTCTCTTCTTCACGGTAACATTGCGGATCGCATAGCTTAATGCCTTTTTTGTCCCGACCATCACAAGGATCTTTTTCGCTCTTGTAATTCCGGTGTATATCAGATTTCTCTGCAGCATCACGTAATGATTCATCAGCACCGGCATGACTACAATCGGATACTCAGATCCTTGAGATTTGTGTATGGTGGTGGCATAGGCATGAACAAGCTCATCCAGCTCTGTCACATCGTATTCAACCACTCGGTCCTCAAAACGAACCTTCAGCGTGCGTTCTTCTGCATCCACAGCTTCAATGACTCCTATGTCGCCATTGAACACCTCTTTGTCGTAGTTGTTTTTGATCTGCATGACCTTATCATCTGCGCGGAAGGCAAAGCCGCTCCTGCGCAGAGTATCCTTCGGCATCATTACTGCGCCTCGCCCTCGCATGAAAATCTCCTGCTCCGGGGGATTCAGTGCCTCCTGAAGTGCCAGATTCAGATTTGTCGCACCCACGACCCCTCTTTGCATCGGAGTCAGCACCTGAATCTGCCTGGGATCCACATGGTAATAGCCGGGTAGCTTGCGCTTTACAAGCTCAACGATCTGAGAAACCACAGCCTCTGCATCCTCATTTTCCATGAAAAAGAAATCCGCATCTCTGCCGTTGGAAATGTCGGGAGCCTTGCCCTCATTGATTCTGTGGGCATTCATAATGATCCGGCTTGTCTGCGCCTGTCTGAAGATTCTGGTCAGCCGAACCACAGGAAAACTTCCGGAATCAATGATGTCTCTCAGCACATTTCCGGCACCTACCGACGGAAGCTGGTCTATATCACCGACCAGAATCAGTCTCATGCTCTGCGGGATCGCCTTCAGGAGTGAATTCATCAGTACAATGTCGATCATCGAACATTCGTCAACGATGAGCACATCCCCTTCCAGAGGATTCTCTTCATTTTTCTGATACCCTTCCGGCGGTTTACACTCCAACAGTCTGTGAATGGTCTTTGCCTCCAATCCGGTTGCCTCAGTCATTCTTTTGGCAGCTCTTCCCGTAGGTGCAGCCAGAAGAATTCGAAGTCCGAATGCCTTATATGCGGAAATAATACCATGTGTTGTGGTAGTCTTTCCCGTTCCGGGTCCACCGGTAAGTACCATCACCTTTGCAGTGGCTGCCTGTCTGATCGCATCCCGCTGCACATCGTCATAGGTCATCCCAACCTTCTTCTCTATGGCCTCCACATCGACGGACAGGTCATTTTTTCCACTTTCCGTCCGGGCTTTCATCAGTCCTGTCCACAATCTGTCCACGGCAGGAGTGGTTGCAAGCTTTTTCAGCTTTCCGGCCACCCCGATCTCAGCGTAATAAAATGGCGGCAGATAAATTGCTTCTATCGGCTCTTTCTTTTCATCCAGCTTCACAATGGACTGTTCCCGGATCAGATCCTCTTTTCGAAGCATCTCATCCATCGTCATGACAATACAGGCTTCTTCTGCCTCCAGAAGCTCCGATGCCGCATTGATTAGCTGCTTTTTCTCGGCATACACGTGACCGTCATTGCTAAGCTCGGACAGCGTATACATAATGCCGCTTCTGAGCCTTACAAATGAATTCTTCTCAAAGCCAAGCTTTGCAGCGATCTGATCGGCAGTCTTAAATCCGATTCCCCAGATATCATCCGCCAGGCGATAAGGATTTTCTTTCACGATCGGGATGCTGTCATTTCCATACTGCTTATAGATTTTCGCCGCATAGGAAGTGCTTACGCCATTTTCCTGCAAAAAGAGCATCACATTCTTCACTTCCTTCTGCCGCTGCCAGGACTCAGCGATCATCTGTACACGCTTATTCCCGATCCCTTCCACCTCGATCAGCAGCTGCACATTGTCCTCAATCACAACAAAGGTATCCGGACCGAATTTCTGTACAATACGCTTGGCAAATTTCGGTCCCACACCTTTGATCAGGCCTGATCCCAAATACTTTTCCATCCCGTATACCGTGGCCGGCAACGTTTCTTCCCAGCTTTCCGCCACGAACTGCCTGCCGTATTTCGAGTCGACCTTCCAATTTCCTTCTACTAAAAGAACAGAGCCCACATTTACATCAAGGAGATTCCCGATCACCGGCACAAGCTCCGCATAATCCTTCACGCGGCACTTCAGAATAGTATATCCATTCTCCGGGTTCTGATATGTAATTCTCTCAACTACACAACGTATCTTCATCAACTCAGAAGCACCTCTTTCGGTTAACTGTTGGACCTGTTGGAAGCGTATCCGGTCAGAACCGCTATGATCAACACAAGAAGCATGCAAATGGAATAGAAGTTTACAAACGGAATGGATGCCGGTGCTACTGCAAAGCTTTCCCCAAACTGGGCCGACTGTTGGGCCGGAATCACACAGTGCACCGTCCATGGAGACAGGAAGCAGAATACACAGCCGGTGCAGTCAAGCAGATTTGCGCGGCGATAAGGATTCACGCCATTTTTCTCGCCGATCTCATTCACCAGGTCACCCAATGCCACAATCGCCACGGAAATCACTCCCGTGATCATACTGAGAATTCCTGCTGACAAAACAATGGTGGCTTCCGCACTTCTTTTGGATTTTGCAAAACGGTTTAGTAAAGAGCCCACACTTTCAAACATCCCGCTCGCTTCCATCACGCCGATCAGAGCAAACACTCCGATCAGCATACAAACGGTACCAGCCGTACCTGTGATGGCCGAAATCACCAGGCCCTCCACCGCAAATCCTCCGGGGAAAGCCAAGAAATCCTTCACGGAATAAAGCCCACTAAACAACCCCACTACAGTACCGGCCACAATTCCCCAGGACAATGCCACTACAAGATGCTTCCGTTTAAGACACAGCGTGATGATCACAATCGGAATCACTAACATCAAAAGGCTTACCGGCTTCATCGTGACTTCTTTTATTCCCTCCATGACAACGGTGGTATCTGTGGTTTTGGTAAATGCGAAGAACAAAATCAAGGCCCCCAGGGCTGCCGGAACAGAATATCTGGTGCGGCTCTTTACCACCATTCCCAGATCCGCGTGCTGGGTCGCCGAGGACGCAATGGTGGTATCCGAAATAGGTCCCAGATTGTCACCGAATGCGGCTCCCGAAACGATCGCACCGATCATATATTCCGGCGCCACTCCCGCCATCACACCTACCGGGAACAGAATCGGAATCACCACAAAATAAGTTCCCACAGAAGTACCGGTGGCAAATGCCAGCAGACAGGTCATCAAAAAGGCAGCGACCACAAACAGACGCCCGGTAAACCCTACCGAAACTACATATGCCGCAATGGTTTGTACCATGCCGCTTGAAGAAATCATTTTGCCGGAAATGGCTGCCAGTATGACCGCAAGTACAATGACCGAAAACATAGGCTTACTCAGTCCATGAATGATCGCTGCACCGTAAGCCTTATCATCCTTTGCAAAAACTGCACCCACAATTACCGCCACGAAAAAAGCGACCACATAACCGTTCACATTGGATTGACTGCAAGCAGCCCAAATAATCATGGAACATGCCGCTATCAGCGGCAGAAATCTTCCGACTTTTCCGAAATAAAATTCTACCCGTTTAGGTTTGTTTTCCATTTATCGCGTCCTCCTCTTCCTCATCGGGTGACACTTTTCTGATCTGCCTGTGCAGATCAAGGAAAGCGCTCCTGTTCACATCCTCACATTTCGTCAACTCTTTTTGCATGAATCAGGTCTTTCACAACTTCTCCTGCTATAATAAGACCTGCTGCGGACGGAACAAAAGCTACACTTCCCGGAATATCCCTACGCTCCGTGCATTTATGCTCCGCGCCCGGAGGACAGATGCAATTGCTTCTGCAGCTGATGGACATATCCTCCTGCGGTCTGATCGGTTTCTCCTCCGAGTATACAACCTTCAGTTTTTTTACACCGCGTTTTTTCAGTTCATGCCTCATTACCTTGGCCAGGGGGCACATCTTTGTCTTATAAATATCTGCCACCCTGAAGGCACTTGCATCCAGCTTATTTCCGGCACCCATCGAGCTGATGATCGGTACTCCCTTCTCCTGACACTTCATCACAAGCTCTATTTTCGCAGTCACCGTATCGACAGCATCCACCACATAATCATATTCCTCAAAAGGAAATTCATCCGCATTCTCCGGAAGGAAAAAGCATTTATGCACCGTCACTTCCACGTCCGGATTAATATCCAGCATCCGTTCCTTCATCACTTCTGCCTTATATTTCCCCACGGTCTTTCTTGTTGCAATAATCTGCCTGTTCAGATTCGTAAGACACACTTTGTCATCATCAATCAAGTCAAAATGACCCACACCGCTTCTCACAAGTGCCTCGCAGACGTAGCCTCCCACTCCTCCGATTCCAAATACTGCAACTCTCGAATTCCCCAGTTTTTTCATTGCATCCTCCCCCAGCAACAGCTGGGTTCTGGCAAATTGATTCAACATAATACCATTCCTCTTCCTTGCTTTCTCACTCCGCACCGTTTATCGCGCAGCTATTGTCTGTCGGATGCGATGAACCTCTGTCTCGAAATCGCATCCACTCCTCATTCAACTATGATATTCTCCGCATCCTCAAATTAATTGGATCAGACAACCCGATTCTCCGGTTTACAAATCCGTCCGGACTCCCTCTCCCAGATCACCACGACATTGAGAGTAGTCCATGATCTCCTTGAGTGTCCTCGGCTCATAATCCATCCACGGCAGCATACAGCCTACATTGATTGCACGAGGAATCGCACCATAAGTATGCCTACATTTATTTTCCATCATTCCGGCCAAGCACTTCTGATAGTATTCTTCTTCAGGATTATTGTGAATATGTCCGTAAAGCAGGATTGTTCCCCTGCCCATTTTCTTCCAGCTGAAAATCGGATAATGGGAGAGAACCAGATCATAATTCGTTCCGCTTACAGAATCATGTATTTCCTTATAATCGACAATCTCAGAAAACAACTGTTGATATCTATAATCAGAAATATCATCATGATTCCCTCGAACTAGTACTTTCTTTCCTTTTAATGTCGCAACCAAAGCAATCAAACCCTCTTTTTTGCCTCGCAAACTTACGTCACCAAGAATGTACACGGTGTCACCATTTGTAACTTTGCTATTCCATTTTTCAACCATTGCCTTATGCATTTCGTCCAAAGATACAAATGGGCGATTATCAAACCTGATTACCGCCTCATGGAACAAATGCAAATCGCTGATATAGTAATTCAAATTATCACTTCCCTCTTAAATTATTCTTTCAAATATTCTATAATTCCGTTCATCTCTTGGGGAACAATAGATTGCAAACTCAATGGTTTCAAAACAATCTCTGTACTTTTCTACCACACACTTTGCAGCCCGTGCAACGACCTCCGGATCGTTCTCAAAAGCCCCGCATCCAAAGGCTCCCAGAATGATCACTTCATTACCGCCTGCAACCGCCACATCCATAATTCTGCCTAATCTCTTCACATGCAACTCATATAAATCCCGGTCAGACATTTTGACTCTTTGATTTCCATCCCCGGAGTTCATTGCGTTACTAGGCATCAATCTTAGGTTGGGAGCTGCGCAGGTTACAACATTCACCCTGAACCAATCCTTTTCAGGCATCATTTTGGGTTCAGCAGTATCTGTCTTAAACACGGTCACGGCCGGAGTATAGATGCAGTCATCATTATGAATCGGATTCTGTGCACTTCTATGCGGTGCGTAAAATCCGCTCCACATCTCCGAAGTATTTAAGTTAAAATAGAGTGTAGAACACCTGCACAGACACTCCTCCTGGGCTGAACTCCCCTTTGTCACTCCTCCACCGGGATTGGTTGCCGAAGCAAAATTATGTACACATACCCTTTTATTTCTATAAGCAGAGGCCGCCTCAAAGGATCTCTTTTTCGAAACAATGATTTCTGCCTGTGAGGAATATCGCTTGCGGTTTTCCTGAAATCCCGACATCATATCACTTACCTGCATGTACTCCGGAATCAAGATCTGATTTTTCGTTGAATACCTTACAGCTTCCGCCAAAGCAGCCTTTTCTTTTACCAACTGTTCCGTATCCTGAAATACTCTGACATTATCTTCTCTTCCCATATCGTCTCCTATATTTACAAATCTCATCAGTCTCATGGAAAAATACAGAAGCCATTCTTTCCACTTAACCACTGCAACCGCTATCCCCGTTTAATCTTTTCTACTGCTTTCCCTCTGGCCAACTCATTCACTAGCTTATCCAGATACCTGATCTGCTTCATCAGTGGATCTTCGATCTCTTCAATCTTCACCCCGCAGATAGAACCCTTTATTAGTTCTGCGTTCGGGTTCAACTGCGGCATCTTTCTAAAAAAATCTCCATAGGAGGTATTATTATCACTATATGCAGCTGCGATATCGTCGGCATTATACCCGGTAAGCCATCTTGTCAACTCATCTACTTCAGCTCTGGTCCGCCCTTTTCGCTCTGCTTTTGCGATAAGACAATCATAAACCTTACCAAAAGGCATATCGTAAATCTGTTGTCTTGGCATCTTCATTCCACTCCTCATATACCTCAGGATAATATCCTATGGTAGACTGCTTTTTATTTCTAATCCCTAGATTCGATAAGCCATTTTAATTAAGCCTTCTATCTAAAGCAGGGCATATTTTATAGTATTAAGGGAAACCTTTTCCATGTATTCCAACAAAATGAACCTGCAAAATAGATCATTCACTCTAGCACCTAATTTTCACTCTTCGGAACCGGTATGTACACCATTTTCAGAGGAATCATGTCCTTATATTTTTCATCCAAATAGTCATAATACTTCAGAATTAAATCTACAAGTTCCGGTCCATTAATACCTTTAATAATCGGTGTCTTGTCCAAATACTCCTGCGCTTTCTTTGAATAATGAGACAAGGTAACAAACAGCCCATAATCACCCTCAGTCATTGCTCCTTTAAGTGACTGGATTGTTGTTTCTTTAATATCACTGTCTTGACTCTTAACCTGTACAAGGATTCTCGGTGGCAATTCGTCTTTATACGCAGTAATGTCAATTCCACTATCGCCACCCTGCGGCGAAATTTTTGTACGGTATCCCATTGCCT
>JAHBAA010000134.1 GCA_018385425.1 Acetatifactor sp. | reverse complement strand
GAGGAACTGCTTGGACTGAAGTTTAAAATTTCTGTTTTTTCCTTTTTCCAGACCAATTCCTACAGCGCGGAGGTATTGTACGAGACCGCCAGAGAGTATGTGGGAACCCTTGGCAAGGATGCCACAGTGTTCGACCTGTACAGCGGTACCGGAACCATCGCTCAGCTGATCGCACCCGTAGCCGGCAAGGTCATCGGCGTGGAGATCGTGGAGGAGGCAGTGGAGGCGGCGAAGAAGAACGCCCTGGCCAATGGACTTCACAACTGTGAATTTATTGCAGGAGACGTGCTGAAGGTGCTGGACGAGGTGGAAGACAAGCCCGACTATATCATCTTAGATCCGCCCAGAGACGGCATCCATCCAAAAGCACTTCCCAAGATTTTGAAATACGCTGTGGAGCAGATCGTATACATCTCCTGTAAGCCTACCAGTCTGGCAAGAGACCTGGAGGTGTTTCTGGCGAACGGTTACCATGTGGTGAAGGCAGTTGCAGTGGATCAGTTCCCTTGGACCGCCAACGTGGAGACGGTGTGCCTGTTGAGCAACGCAAATGTGCAGGGAAAGCATCGCCTGGATGCCGGTATAGATGTTGATGAGTTTCACACAATCATAGAAGGTCAGCAGACCGGATCAGTATCATCCGAAGAGAAGGGAGAGGCATATTGATGAATGCAAAGTTTGTCTGTAAAGGGGATGTTGTCTTCTCCATCGATCAGGAACATATGCAGAGTATCGAGCAGGGCTTCGTGGTGTGCGAGGACGGAATCTGCATGGGGGCATATGATGAATTGCCTGCAGAATATGCCCAGTATCCGGTGGTGGATTGCGGGAAGAACCTGATCTTTCCCGGTATGACGGACCTGCACGTCCATGCACCCCAGTACACCTTTCGGGGCTTGGGAATGGACTGTGAACTGTTGGAGTGGCTTCAGACCTATACCTTCCCGGAGGAGAACAAATATCGGGATATGGACTATGCCAGGGAAGCCTACAGCTATTTTGCGGAGGATCTGAAGAGAGGCTTCACTACCCGGGCGGTGATTTTTGCTACGATCCACAATGAGGCTACCGTGGAATTGATGGATCAGCTGGAAGAGACCGGGCTGATCACCTATGTGGGTCGTGTGAATATGGACCGAAACGGTGGCTCCGGATTGCAGGAGGAGAGCGCGGGAAGCTCCCTTCTCGGTACGAGACGGTGGCTGGAGGCGGTGCAGGGGCGTTATCGGAATACCATGCCCATCCTGACGCCCAGATTCATTCCCACCTGTTCGGATGAACTGATGCTGGGCCTTGGGGCGCTGGCAAAGGAGAAGAGCTTACGGATACAGTCCCACCTTTCCGAAAATCCTGCCGAGATCGCCTGGGTGAGAGAACTGGTGCCGGCGGCTGACTGTTACGCCAATGCCTATGAGCTCTTCGGTCACATGGGTTCGGAGGAATTGCCCACGATCATGGCGCATTGTGTCTACAGTGATGCGCGGGAGATGGAGATCCTGAAGGCCCACGGTGTCTATGTGGCACATTGCCCCGACTCCAATCTGAATATCTGCAGCGGTATCGCGCCGGTGCGGAAGCTCTTGGATGCCGGAATCCATGTGGGTCTTGGAACAGATGTGGCCGGAGGCTCCTCACTGAATATGGTGAGAACGATGCTGACCACCCTGCAGGTCTCTAAAATGTATCACACGCTTCTGGAGAGGGATTGCGCTCCGCTTACCTTCGAAGAGACCTTTTATCTGGCCACCATGGGCGGAGGGCAGTACTTCGGCAAGGTGGGAAGCTTTCGGAAGGGATATGAGTTTGACGCTGTTGTGGCGGACGATTCCCTGATGAAGTCTACCCGACATCTGACGCCGAGAGAACGCGCGGAACGGATGATCTATAATGATGCGGATTGCATGATTCGAAAGAAATTCGTGGCAGGAAGGCAGGTTCTGTAGAAATTTGTATTCCGGGAAGCGCCCGGACTTTATAAAATTATTATTTTTTCCTTGTTGCATATTGGAAACAATGTGGTGTATGATTATGCCAAAGAAGTGGATTTGTGTCGGTGACGGAGGAGTTTGATACGTATGCTTGATTGTTTCTATCCGGATCAGGAGGCTGGAAATGCCTATGATATTGAATATGAAGAATTGTATCGGCAGGGATATCGAGGGGTGATCTTTGATATTGACAATACCCTGGTTCCTCACGATGCGGCGGCGGACGGTAAGGCCAAGGCATTGTTTCATCGCCTGCGGAAGATCGGGTTCAAGACGTTGCTCTTATCCAATAACAAGGAGCCGCGCGTGAAGAGCTTTTGCAGGGAAGTGCAATCCCCATATATTTATCGGGCGGGAAAGCCTGCGATCAAGGGATACCGTCGGGCCATGGAGATGCTTGGAACGAACAAGGAGAATACACTGTTTGTCGGAGATCAATTGTTTACGGATGTGTTAGGTGCCAAACGTGCCGGCATCCGATCGTTTCTGGTAAAGCCGATTCATCCCAAAGAGGAGATCCAGATCGTTTTGAAACGAAAACTGGAGCGGATCGTGCTGTATTTTTATCACAAGAGAAAGCTGCGTCAGAAGGTGAAGGCAGAATAGAAGATGCCTGATACGCAGTTGACGCAGGACAGGGGGACAAGAGGGGATGAAGATTGACGGATACACGCGCACCTGTGGATTGTTCGGCAACCCTGTGGAGCATACCATGTCGCCTGCCATTCATAACACACTGGCGAAGGAGATGGGACTAAACTTGGTTTATGTCCCTTTTCGTGTGCCCGCAGGATGCATGCGTCAGGCAGTTGAAGGCGCCTTTGCACTGAATCTTCTGGGGTGCAATGTAACCATTCCTTACAAGACGGAAGTGATTCCTTTTCTGAAGGAGATCGATCCTCTGGCAGAGCGGATCGGTTCTGTCAACACGCTGGTTCGGCTGGAGGATGGCTTTAAGGGCTATAATACGGATATGCCGGGGCTGTACCGCGCCATGTGTGAGGACGGAGCGGATGTCACCGGCAGACAGGTGATCTTACTGGGAGCCGGCGGGGTGGCAAGAGCGGTAGCCATGCTGCTGGGAGAGAGAAAGGCAAAGAAGGTCTATATCCTGAACCGCTCGGCAGAGAAGGCAAAGGCTTTGGCGGAGGAAGTGAACGCTGCCTACGATCGGGATCTTGCTGTCGGATCGGCTCTTGCCGATTACAAAAACCTGCCAGATGAGAGATTCCTGTGCATCCAGGCTACCAATGTGGGAATGTTCCCGAAGGTGGATGAGGCTGTGATCGAGGATCCGGATTTTTATCGGAAAATTTCCATCGGATATGATTTGATCTACAATCCTCTGGATACCAGATTCATGAAGCTGGTGAGAGCTGCCGGCGGACAGGCCTTTCACGGGTTGAAGATGCTGCTGTGGCAGGGCATTATCGCCTATGAGTATTGGACCGGTGAGAAGGTGACAAAGGAGCAAAGCGACCTTGCCTATGAGGCCATGAAGCAGGCTATGGGTATTACGGAAGTCAAAAGTATACAAGCGTGAGGAAGAGCATGAGTACAAAGAAGAATATCGTATTGATCGGTTTCATGGGGTCCGGCAAGACTACCATGGGAATCAAGCTTTCCTATAAGTATCGGATGCCTGTGGAGGATACAGACAAGCTGATTGAGCGGGCAGAGGGGAGAACGATCCGGGAGATCTTTGCGGAAGAGGGAGAAGAGTACTTTCGTCAGGCAGAGACCGGGCTTCTGGAAAGCCTCCTTTCCAGGAAAGACGGGAAGATCTATTCCGTGGGCGGGGGGACTCCCGTGAAGCCCGAAAATCGTGCTTTGTTAAGACAGCTGGGAACGGTAGTATTTCTTCGGGTGAAGCCGGAGACAGTCTATGATCGGGTGAAAAATGATACCTCCAGGCCCCTGCTGCAGTGTGCCGACCCACTTACCAGAATCAGGGAACTGATGGGGCAGCGTGAGTCTGCCTATGAGGACTGCGCTGATGTGATCGTGGATATGGATGAGGCGGGTGCGGATGCCATCATTCAGGCGTTGGACCGTTCACCGAAGTTTGGAAGATGGAAAGATAAGGACAGAAGGGATGAAAAGAAGATGAAGCTCTTGGTGATCAACGGACCCAATATCAACTTTCTGGGAATCCGAGAGAAAGCAGTCTACGGCAATCAGGATTATGAATATCTCTGCAGAATGATTCAGGACAGGGCGAACGAGATGGGCATTGAGATCGAGATCTTTCAGAGCAA
>JAHBAA010000113.1 GCA_018385425.1 Acetatifactor sp. | reverse complement strand
CTATTCTTCTTACTGTTATTGTCTTCTGCACCTGCATGACAGTTCAGCTTTTATTGGTATTACTTTTTTCTGTAACAAATGTTTCCTTTCATTCAACCTTTCAGGGGATTATTGCCAATTCACTAACTCTCGCTGTTTCAGTATTATTGGCACAGTTCTGTAAGCTGGGACGCCTATTTGACTTACTGATCTCCAGAAGTCAAATACTGATCATTGGAATTTTAAATCTTTCCGGTGTTATGTTGATGATCAACATCTATAATAAAATGTTCCATACCTCCTTGGCAGACTTGGTGATTTCCTTTCTTTTCCCTCTGCTGACACTTTTTTTCATTAATGCTGTCATCTTTACCGAATATGTCCATGATCAGCGTAAACAGAAAGAAAAGGAAGCCTATCTAAACTATCTTCCACTTATTGATGAAATGATAGATCAGATACGCGCCAGACAACATAAGTTCGATAATGAACTGCAAGCGATCCGTCTGCTTCCCACAACCTATCACGATTATGACTCTCTCTGTAAAGCAATGAGTGAATACTCCGGATTCATTATTTTCGAGTATCAGGACTCTCTTCTCTTAAAATTGAATTTAAAGTGTCTTTCTGCTTTTTTATTTCAAAAGCTCCACTTAGCAAAACAACAGCGAAAGACAATTCATTTGACCGTACGCAACCCCCTACTGTCTTCCACAGTTCCGGAATATGAACTAATTAATATGATTGGAATATTAGTGGATAACATGATCGAGGCTATTTTCGAAAACAATGAGGCTGAACTTATACTTGATAGTTGCGATAATAGTATATCGGTTACAACGCTAAACCCCGGTCCCCTATTAACCCCGGATCTCCGTAAATCCTTCTTCGAAAAAGGCTACTCCACGAAATCGTCCACTGGAAAAAGAGGGTATGGTTTATATCTTCTTCAAGAAAGCATCGCAGAATACGGAGGCAAAATATATTTAGAAAATATAATCCGTAAAGATATTGTCTACGTAAAGTTCGAAATAAAGGTATAAGTTGATCACAGCAAAGACTACATAGGCAATAAAAAACCGCCTATTCACTCCGAATAAGCGGTCGATTAGCTGAGAAAGAGAATACCCTCTGTGCAAATCTAGGTGATCAATGGTTGCTGAACAGTATCAATTTATCCTTCGGTTTCAATTCCACCCGAATATCATCCTGGCATCCGGCAAATATCTTCATCTTCCCGCCGGGACTGACATAGCCCAAAACGATTGCCTTATTATCCTCGGGAGTTGCCTCATACACACTCCAGATCAGTTCTCTGGCGGTACATTTCCCGGGGATTCCGCCCTCCGCGAAGAATCGATCCACCTCCTTGATATACAGTTCCTTGCTGTCATAGGCTTTTGCACCCTCTTCATCGTAGGTGAGAATGTCCGAATAGAATTCGAACAGTGCCTGCTTGCGTCCGATCTGGGTCACCATTTTGCTGATATACCGGTTGCTGATGACAATATTGTCCACGCTGTAATTGTGTATCACATCCCAGTTTTTGGGATTCAGGATCTCTACTACCACATCGATGCTCTCCCGGTCGAAGTCCGGATTCTTCCTGCAGCGATCAAAGATAATATCCTGTACATAGATGAGGTAGGTCAGCGCCGCGGAGTCAATATCCTCGTCAGCGGAAGCATCATCCGACAGGATCAACACACTGGTATCTCCCTCATGGCTGTCCACGGCAGTCTCAATAGTCTCCCGAATCAATTCCGCATCATACACATCCGCAGCCACTGTCTTGGTTACATAAGGATAGTCCCGATAGAATTCCATACGCTCCAGGCTCTTTTGCTCGTCTATGACGGTAATATTCAGTATTTCGGCATCCGGCAGCTGATGTTCCCCGCGGAAAGCAGCAAATCCGTTCATAATATCGAGGCATTTGCTGTTGTGACCGATCATCACGATATTTCTGGGCAGCATATGATATCCGTGATTCAGCTGCACAGTGATATCAGCAGTGGAAGCCCCGGACAGTTCCTCGCAGTCTGCCTTTGAATGAGCCACCTCAAACAGATGATTGCCGGACGCAGTCTTCATAATGGTCAAAGGAATTGATTTGTGATGGGTCAGGAGATTATCTCGTACCGCAGCATTCACATCCTCTTCCCACCTGTTTGGCTTGAAGAAAAACTCTGCCCCGCGATTGGAGAACAATTCGCTGTAGACTAAGTTCAGCTCCGGCATGATGGAAAACTGAGACAGGATCTGTCCCAGCACCTTGTTCACATAGACAGGGATGATATGGCACTTAGCCAGCTTCTCCTTGTGGGCAATGATCCGATTGACGATTTTTGCGGTCCAATCATCTTCCACTTCGACGATGATGGTCTGGGCATCCGCTGAATTCTCCCCGGAGGTCATTTCTGCAACCTGTACCAATGTCTTGATGGTGTTGGCATTTCCTTTTTCCGGATGTGCCTTTCGCTCCGAATTGTTGTACTGGCAGCTTTCATTACGATATTCTTTGGTCAGCAGTATTACGGATGCCGCCTGCGCAAGAGAAATATCATTCAGCTGTTTGGTGGAATAGGTCTCGCCTTCGCGGACGATGACCGTCACTCTGTTTCTCGGACGATGCTTCCATTCATAGAAGAAACGCCGGAAGCCCGACAGATTGGCACCGTCAGCCTTCACTCGCCCCAGTTCTTCTTTCACAGAGGCCGCAAATCGTTCTGCAATTTCCTGCTCGATCTGCTCTGACTCCCGATTGGCCAGGATCACAACTACCTCTCTCTTGCCGGTATAGCGCAGATCATTGACGATCTCCGGCGCTCTGGTATTCCAGTTCAGGATGACAGTATGCCCGGATACCTTCAGCGCACGATTGCCGGATTTGGAATTCTCGATAAAGCCGGAAATATAGTTGGTCACATAACCCACGACTGCGCCGGTGAAGGTGATCATACCGATCAACACGGTGATCAGACAGACGATGATCAACGCCACGCTGGTCTCCCCGATATCGGTGATCACGTAGGAAACACATCCCGCGTCCAGGATCATACTGATCGTATAAAACACTGACGGCCAGAATCCCGCTTCTGCCAGCGAACCGGGAGCCAGCCAGGAGATCAGGCTCGCTGCCAGGCCGAACAGAACCAGATTCAGAACAAAGATACCCACCAAAATCGTCAGAGACGGTTTCTTCACCGTAAAGACACTGACGTATTCCCTTAGTTTCTTAAACATTTTCTCCCCCACATATCACGATCACTGTCTATTCCTGTGCCAGGAACAGTACTCCCAGTGTCCCATACCCGCAATGGCTGGAGATGACGCTGCCGGCACGGGTCACATGAATCTCCCGGAAACGGTTCAGCTGCTCCAGATAAGCCTTGACACTGTCAATGACAGCCTGATCAATGCCGGAGTGGGTGATAAAGATTCGTTCGGACTTAGCGGAGAGAATGGCCTCCTCCATATCCTTCACATAGTCCAGAACGATCTTGTCGTATTTGCCGCGATATTTCTTGCCCACCACCATGGCACCGTTCTCCACCCGGATACAGGGATGTAGCTTTAACACGCCGCCGGCGAGAGCCGCCACACCGCTGCAGCGACCGCCCCGGTACAGGTAGGT
>JAHBAA010000086.1 GCA_018385425.1 Acetatifactor sp. | reverse complement strand
GCTGATAAATCCGCCGAAAAAGTATAGGGAAGCGTACTCTGTTTTACAGGAATATTATTATAATTATTTAAAAATGACAAATGCCGTTATCAGTCCAACCGGAAGTTATAATACATTTTCGAAAGATCTTACTGCTTATGATAATGATACAGTTGATTCATTCGAAAAGATGAAACTATATTTAGATTAACAATCGGAAGGATGGATTATTCCATTTTGCTTACAATGACGATTGTGCGATGTGTTTTTGAACATAATGAAAGACAGCATAGATAGCTTTACTGCCTTCTACGTTGTCTTTCTTACTTTACTGTTCGCAAATAATTATTTGATGTATTACAAATCACTTTCGTATAGAGTGTTCGCTTTTTGGCACTTCCTCTTTTTATCCTCGGAAGGAATCGTATATCTTCACCAGATTGTTCATGGAATCATACATGGAGATCTGTCCGCAGTCCAGAGGAACTACCACCGCAAAGGGCTTCAGCGGATTCACCGGAATCAACTCCTCATTCTCGCTGCCGGTATTCACGATGATCCGACACACATGATCCTCATTCAAGGACAGAAACGCAATTCCCTTGTCCTCATAGACAAAACCCTGCACCCCCTCCTCGATGTAAGGGTATTTCCCGCCTTCATTATAGAAATATCCGTAGGAAACGCCGTCTCTGGTTGAATATACGGAATAAGTATAATCCTTCTTTTCCTCATCATAGAACAACAGCGCTCCCAGGTTCTCATCCACATCGGAGGCTACCTGCCAATTCGCGCTGATCTGCTGCTGCTGCCTGGCATCCTGCTCCATCTGTGCCTTTGACACACCGATCACCCCGGCCTGCGTCACGATCAGAAACGCAAGTGCAATAATTGTCAAAACTCCTAACCCCATTACAAGTTTATCCGCTTTCATTTGTACATCCTCCTACAAACAGGACATATTCTAGCATAGATTCATGATTTTGTCACCAATCTTAAGGAAAAATTAGGAATTTGGAGAATGGAATTCTGAACAGTGACGGTATTTCATAGCAATTAGCTCTTGACATTTTCGAATATCACTCTATAATTAGCCATTGTATGACCTTGGGCATCACACCCGCGTGAGTTCGAAACCTTCCTCACGTAAAAGAAAACTAAAGGCGAGTGTTCGAGACCTTCCACTCGTAAAACAAAACTAAAGGAGATTTTCTATGAAAAAGCAAGTACTGTTTCTCACCCAGGCCGGCGTGATTGCCGCGCTCTATGTAGTTCTGACCCTGTTGGCCAATGCCTTCGGTCTGGCCAACTATGCCATTCAGGTGCGTTTCTCGGAAGCGCTGACCATCTTACCGTTCTTCACCCCGGCTGCCATTCCCGGCATCACCATAGGATGCCTGATCTCCAATATCGTCACAGGCTGTGCCCTTCCCGATATTGTCTTCGGAACCCTGGCAAGCCTCATCGGTGCAGTCGGCACCTTCCTGCTCCGCAGAAGGAAATGGTTTGCGCCGATCCCGCCCATCGCAGCCAATACCGTCATCGTCCCCTTCGTTCTGCTCTACGCTTACGGTATAGAGCCCCTCTGGTTTTCCTTTGTAACCGTAGGGATCGGCGAAATCATCTCCTGTGGGGTACTCGGCATGCTGCTTCTGAATGTACTGAGTCGATACAGACAAATTCTATTCCCGCAAAAGTAAAGCAATGTGAAACTCCCCCATCGAACCCAAGGCGATGGGGGAGTTTTTTCCTGAGTTTTTGCGCCCGACAAGAAATGTGTCTGCAGGCAGATATACAGGTCTTAAGCGTTGGCGCACAAATTCAGGGTATCCTTCTATGGAGATCAAATACAGATCTCCTTCTCGATCAGCGCCCGATAGTCCATTCCGAACTGATCCGCTCTTCTCTCACTGATTGGAAGTACCGTGTGGTCTACAAGCTCTACACTCTTTTTGGTGCGCTTCAGAATACTGTAGTAGCTCACCAGATAAGATTGATGAATTCGCAGGAACGGATGACCTGATTCTGCCACTTTCCGTTCCACCTCGGACAGGACACCATTGAAAGACTTTCCCGTTCCGTTCTTCAGATGAATGACGATCTTTCGGGCATTGCTTTCGAAATACAGAATATCGCAGACTAAGATCTTCTCCTCGCTGGTTCTGTATTTGAAGACAAAATATTGGTCATCTTCCTCTGTTCTCCGATAAGCCTGAAGAAATACCGATAGAAATTTTTGTTTCTCAATGGGTTTCTGCAGCAGTGCAAAGCCCTCCCGAACCAGCAGCGGCGACAGGACTCTCGGCCACTTTGTCAGATAAATGATCAGTGCGCGACACTGTCTCTCCCGAAACATTCGCACCGCCGACTCCGCTTCAGCCTCAGTGACAATGTTCAAAAAGATCACATCAAACACTCCGCCATTTGCAAGTACACACTCCAGCTCGCTCACACCGGCAAAAACATCCATGCTTGCCCACAGACCTTCCTGCTTACAGAAATCAGTCAGAATACTCTCCAATTCTCCGACTGCATACAAATCATCATTGCAAAACGCCACTCTTATCATTTGTCAGTTTCTCCCGCAATTTATCTTCCGCATCTGCAGGGAAAAAAGCATCATAATCCACGTTAAAGATCGTCTTCATTATCATCAGATCACTTACCTTGATATTCCTTCTGCAGGATTCAATATTGGCAAGTGTGCTTCTGGTTATCATGCTACCCATCAACTGCATGCGTGCTACCAGTTCCTCCTGGGTCATATTGTTGTCTGTCCTCAACATATGTATATTGGTTCCCAAATATACATCGCATATCAGCTTACTCATTCGTTTTCCTCTCTTATGTGACCATACAGCAACACTACTGATAGTATAAGAAATAGAAAACCGTACAGTGTCACCGCCCGGAAACAATTGCAATCTTACATTTATTGCATTGGCGGGCAATAAAGCCTCTTTCCATCCTGTTCCGCGGGCAGCCATTTTTTCTGCAGATCCGGCAGACTCCTTTCTGAAGGATAACAATCCTTCCTTCCTCTCTTCTGATAAACAACCGAACTGCGGGAGGGCGGATCGGGGAAAAATGCTTCCATACCAATCGGCTGAAACAACCGATAGACTGCTCCCCCGCTTCTACCCGGATAAGAGTGGTTTCTATCGGCAGCCAGCATTCTCTCCTCCGATCCTTTTCTCATGAAAACAGCCTCCCGCTTCGTGTTATTACGAGAGAAGTATACACGAAAAAGGGAGGCTGTTCATCCAACTGTAAAAAATACTGACTCAAAAGACAAAAACGTCTTATTGTTTACTTCCTCACATAAGTGAAGAAGCAGTTTCCGTTCTCTTCAAAATACTTTGTGGAGTCGTTCATCCCCTTCTTGCCGAGGAAACCGATCTTCGGATCACAGATCACCACATTTTGTTCATTAAATCCCGTGATCAGCACCGCCTCTCCGCTATCCAGCAGTGCCAGCACAGGTATATCGCGATTCACATAGTACAGCATGGCCTGCATATTGCATCCGGTCATATCCAACGGCTCCTGATCGGGGAGATTCTCGGTCAAAATCTCCATAGGGGTCTTGCCTGCATCCAAAAGAGACTGGGCATCCGAGACGATTCCGTTGTAGGTCAGGATAATATCCAGACAGGCTGCCAGGCTGCTCTGACCTGCTGCCGCCTTCGTCTCTTTGATCGCCATGATCTGGTTTTTCGTCGCAGTCTTCTCCTTGGTCCAGATATATTCCCCCTTGTCGTTCATCACAGGGCAGGCATTCTCATAGGCCAGATTGACTGCCAGCGCCGGAGATTGGAACACTCCCATCGCACCATTTCTGCCGTATACATAGTAGCAGCTCATCTCTGCTGCTCCCGGCAATTCCATCTGTCGGCCCCCCTCAAAGACTACCTCCTTGGGTGTCAGCAGTTTGATGGTCTTCGTATCGATGTTCGACTTCACCTTGAGCTGAACATACCTCTCATATACATCGATTTCGGCGACAACCACCGTGTTTTTCTTCTTGACTTCCTCCAGGTTGTTGGTAATGTGATCGTCGTACAGTTCCTCGAAGCTTCCATTGTCCTGTTTCTTCAGCCGATGCAGCGTGATCTGATTTTCCTCGATCTCACATCCGGTGACATAGACGCCGGCCTGGCTGTACTCCTTCAGCAGGTCTCCCTCCTTGTTGGCAATACAGATCTTGTACATCGGGAAAACCATATGCCCTGCCCCGTCCCGGTAAAGCTCGTCGGTTCTGGCAACTCCGTAGATAATGTCCTCATGCATGAATCCAAGGGGCATCACTGCTTCCCCGGAGGCAACCACAAGCTCACGCTGTGTATCTTGGTCAAGAGCACGAATGGTCATGCGCCTGCTGTGATAACGATCCTCGCCGGCAGCCCAAACCAGGACACTTGCACTCTCGGACACATGGAGAAAACCGTCCCTGGGAATATCCACCAGCTTCTCATAGGAACGATCGGTCAGGTCTATCCGGAACACCTGTTGATCCAGACTGACATACAGCTGCCTCTCCCGGTTCAGATAGAGCAGCTCGTCCACCTGTGTCATCAGGATGGACGGATGCTTGTCATAAGGAATGGATATCAGTTCTTCCACTGCATTGATGCGGCTGTTGTAGGAGTACACATACACACCGGTCTCTCCTTCGTGCCGTCCCCGATTCATATAGCCATACACTGCAAAGGCGATATTTCCGCCTTCATCAATGTTCAGGATCTTCACCTTCTGTCTGTTGTTCAGTGTCCGAATGTCCTTCACATCGCCTCCGAACAGTCCGTAGATCTCGGTCAGCTTGTTGTTATTGGCGTCATAGGAATACAGGTTCCCCGCCTGCTCAAACACCACAACATTGCCATCCTCGCTCTCCAGGTAGGACACCTCCTCATCCCGGATACCCAACAGCATCTTATCGTTGGCATACAATTCTTCCACCTGCGGAAGCTGGGTCATGGTTCGCTCATAATCCAACAGGTACATTCGGTCCGTGGTATAGCGGATCCGGTAGTATTCTTCCGCATGATAGACCGGGTCCTCCTCTCCCCCTCTTCCCACCAGATAATGGATGGAGAAGGATGCCGTCTGCCCTGAGATATCTCTGAGATAGATCAGCGGCTCTCCGATCTCCTGCACCTGCAGATCCCCGTAGGTGATCTGCTTTAAGGTGCTGTGAATGTTCACCTTGTAGAAGCTTTCATTTTTCTCCAGCTTGGAGTTGGTCTCCAGATATCTGGTCAGTTCCTTCGCCTGTTCCAAATCGAACAATCTCTGATGAAAATCCTTCACAAAGTCCAGTTTCTCGGTCAGATGCATCCCGTCGCTCCAAATGATACGGGTATAATAGTACACCTCCCCTTTCCCCGGCACATCCAGGGTAAGGCGAAGCGCATATTCCTGATCGGCATCGATGAGGTCCTTCAGCGTCAGTCTTCCTCTGACAGAGTCCGACTTGCGCTCCAGGTTATTCAGCTCTCCTTCCTCAATGAGTCGAGTTCCGTCCACCGTTCGAACCTGAAAGGATACTTTCGTCACACTGCTTCCAAAGGTCTTCACCAGGAAATTCAGTCCCCGATTTCCATCCAGAATGGTTTCTGCTTCCCGCTCATACACCGGGTCCATCTCTCTCGTATAGCCGGACATCATATTCATCCAGGAGTTGTCCCAACCCACGAAAACAACGGGCAGGGCTGCCGAAGTCATGTCCATTGTGAGATTGTCATGATCCTTGTTCATGATCCGGCCGGCCACATACAAAGTCAGCAGAAAGACTGCCAGAAAGACAAGGGCTTTCAGAATAATTTTTTTCATAATAGATCCTTCAATATAGGGTGTACCTGCAAAAATTCCATCAGTTCCTCTGTTTTGGCGGCTCTCTTCGGGCTTCGCATCCCGGAAGACTTTACGGCGCGAATGAGAAGATTCTTGGGCGTGTGCTCCATATCGATAAATTCCAAAATCTGTGTATCGTAGCCCTGCTGCTCCAAAAGCTCCGCCCGCAGTGCATCAGTCAGCAGTGCCGCCATTCGCTCCTTCACGATTCCATAGCGAAGCACCGGAGCAAACAGGTCGTTCCTGATCTGTCTGTTCAGTTCATGCTGGCAGCAGGGCACCGCCATGATCACCCCGGCGCCCCACTGGACCGCCTTCTGCAGCGCATAATCCGTGGCAGTATCGCAGGCATGGAGAGAAACCACCATGTCCACGCTGTCCTCGCCCTCATACTGTTTGATATCTCCCACCAGAAAATCCAGCTTTGTGTATTGCAGCTTCTGCGCCAGCTCATTGCAGTGTCTGATCACATCCGCCTTCAGATCCAGACCGGTAACACGGATGTCCCGCCCCTGCAGGACATGAAGATAGTAGTACATCGCGAAGGTCAGATAGGACTTTCCGCAGCCAAAGTCAATGATACGGATCGTTCTGTCTGTGGGGAGCTTGTCACACACATCCTCGATAAACTCCAAATATCGGTTGATCTGGCGAAACTTGTCATAGTAGGCCTTGGATACCTTTCCATCCGGGCTCTGAACACCAAGCCCCACGAGAAAGTCCACCGGTTTCCCGTCCTGAAGAATATACTGCTTGGTTCGATTGTGCTCCAGTTCAGGCCATCTGTCCAAAGTCTCCTGCTGTGCTTTCTTCCTTCTCCTGACAGTCACCTTTCCCTTCCTGCTCACCAGGATCGTCACATCCTCACCAATGCAGTTTGCCGCAGCCTGCCGGAACCCTGTCTCAAAAAGTTCCTCCAGTCTGTCAACGCATTCCTCTCGCCTTCTGTTGGAGTGAAATACCTGGGTTCCGATATACATTGTCTCCTGGAAGAAGATCTCTCCCTTGATCCTGACCGGACGAACTTTACACTTGGTTCCCTTTGCGGGGTCTGCTGCGTTGCTCAACACCAGCTGCACCAGTTCCTCATTCACGATCTGCTCCAAAACCTCTCTGCGATCCATATTTCCCTCTCTCATGCACCCTTGACCGATTCCCATTCGCGCCAAAGGTGCATGTATTCATACTTATCTTGCTATGTCTATGATTCCCCGCCTTCCGCCATGGCGGCGCTTATATATTTCAGAAAAAAGGAGTACCTGAACCAGATTTTCCTCAGGCGGCAGCTCCTCCTCTTTTTCCAGAACCTTACAGCAGGAATTCGCAATGGCGCGAAGACTGGTGCTGTCAGGATATTCGTCGTAGATCATACTTCCCTCGTAATCCATACGATCCAGCATCTGCGCAATACGCTTCGACAGACGCCGGACTTTGGCGGGATACATCTGCTGCAGATATTCCAGATCCGCAAGCATCTTTTCTTCCTCTTTTGCCCCCAGATAACCGGGGCGGGACATATAAAAAGGAAGGGGCCCATTCCAGCCCCTTACCAATCTTTGGCCCAGCGGCATATCATTTCCCTGATACATAAAGCTATGCACCTCTCAAGTATCTTTCTACCAAAATATGCATAGCCCCTCGGAAAAGTGACACACCGCCCGGGCCTATCTTATCACTTCAATTCGCGCTACCGCACGCTGCAAAGCCAGCTCCGCTCTGGCCAGATCGGTAGTGGATGCCTTCTCACGGAGTCTCGCCTTCGCACGCTCCAGCGCGGCCGTCGCACGCTCCTCATCGATCTCATCCGGCCACTCGATGATCTCGGCCAAAATCGTCACCCGATCGGGGAGGATCTCCGCAAAGCCCGCGTGAAGAGCAGCCTCCTTGTCACCGCCGGCCTCCGTGATGGTCAGGATACCCGGTCGAATGATCACCGTCATGGGAATATGACCGGGAAGTACTCCGATCTCTCCCTCTGTGGTATCAAACTCCACCATCTGTACCTGATTCTCATAAAACACCCGATCCGGCGTGATCACGCGGAGGAGAAAACTGTTATTATCTGCCATATCCTGTGTCCTCCGGATCTAGTTGCCGCACTTCGCCAAGACGTCGTCAATGCTTCCTGCATTCAGGAAATAGCTCTCGGGAATATCGTCATGCTTTCCTTCCAGAATCTCGCGGAAACCGCGGATCGTCTCGTTGATCGGTACATATTTGCCCTCCAGACCGGTAAACTGTCCGGCAACGAAGAAGGGCTGAGACAGGAATCTCTGCACCTTACGCGCACGGGATACTACCAGCTTGTCCTCCTCGGAAAGCTCGTCCATACCGAGGATCGCAATGATGTCCTGCAGTTCCTTGTATCTCTGCAGAATCTCCTGAACGCCTCTGGCTGTGCGGTAATGCTCCTCACCCACGATTCTGGGATCCAGAATTCTGGAAGTGGACTCCAAGGGATCTACTGCAGGATAGATACCCAGCTCCACGATGGAACGGGAAAGCACCGTGGTCGCATCCAGATGCGCAAATGTAGTCGCAGGAGCAGGGTCGGTCAAGTCATCCGCAGGCACATACACTGCCTGAACGGAAGTGATAGAACCATTCTTGGTGGAAGTGATACGCTCCTGAAGCGCACCCATCTCTGTCTGCAGGGTAGGCTGATAACCTACTGCAGAGGGCATACGTCCCAGCAGAGCAGACACCTCACTGCCGGCCTGTGTGAATCGGAAAATATTGTCGATGAAGAGAAGCACGTCCTTTCCGCCCTTGTCACGGAAGTATTCTGCCATGGTCAGACCCGTCAGTCCCACTCTCATTCTTGCTCCGGGGGGCTCATTCATCTGACCGAAAACCATGGTGGTCTTGTCGATAACTCCTGACTCTGTCATCTCGTGATACAGGTCATTTCCCTCTCTGGTACGCTCACCTACACCGGTGAATACAGAGTATCCGCCGTGCTCCGTGGCGATATTTCGAATCAATTCCTGAATCAGAACGGTCTTACCAACGCCGGCACCGCCGAACAGACCGATCTTTCCGCCCTTCTGATAAGGGCAGAGCAGATCCACCACCTTGATACCGGTCTCCAAGAGCTCGGTCTCTGTGGATTGCTCCTCGAATTTCGGAGCGGGTCTGTGAATGGGCTCATAGCTCACACCTTCCGGAGCAGGCTTATTGTCAATAGGCTGTCCCAGTACATTGAAAATACGTCCCAGAGTATTCTCTCCTACGGGAACGGAAATGGGGGCACCTGTCGCATATGCGTCCAGCCCTCTCTTCAGTCCGTCCGTACTGCCCATTGCGATACATCTCACGGTGTCGTCACCCAGATGCTGGGAGACCTCTACCGTGAGGAAGCCGCCGTCGCTGGTAGGAATACGAATTGCTTCGTTGATCTCAGGAAGCTTTCCCTCATCGAAGCGAATGTCCAATACCGCACCGACGATCTGGGTAACCTTTCCTTTATTTTCTCCTGCCATTTCTACCTCTTTCCTGTCTGCAAATCAGGCAGACATCACTTTTCTTAGCCCAGTGCCTCCGCACCGGCAATAATCTCTGTCAATTCCTGTGTAATGGAACCCTGGCGGGCTCTGTTATACTTCAACGCCAAATCGCTGATCATCTCTTCCGCATTGCTGGTGGCATTGTCCATCGCCTGCATACGAGCACCGTTCTCACTGGCAACCGCCTCCATCAGCGCACCATAGATCAGGCTGGTCATGTACTTGGGAATGATCAGGTCCAAAGCCTCCGTCTCCTCCGGCTCAAAATTCATCACTGCCTTGGGAGTATGGTCCTCATCCTTCTGCGGGGGTACCTCTACAGGCAACAGCTTCATCAGGGTGGGGATATGGCTCACTGTATTCTTGAATGCAGTGTAAGCCAGATAGATCTCGCCGATCTCTCCCTTTGCAAAGGAATCCAAAAGCTCCGCGGAAAGTGCCATTGCGTCCGCATAGGTGGGAGACTCCATGATATCCCCATTGCACTCCTCGATAAAGTAACCATATCTGGCCAGAGCATCCCGACCCTTATTTCCCAGCGCATAGATCACCAGATCCTCTTTTTTCCAATCGGGATGCCGGGTGATCAGCTTTACAATATTGGAATTGTAGCCGCCCGCCAACCCTCTGTTGGAGGTGATGACAATCACCGCCTTCTTCTCGGAAGCACCGCTTTTTAAGTACGGATGATCTACCTGGCCCACACGCTGCAGAATACTGGTGACGGTGTCATACATACAGTGGAAGAACTCCTTGGATTTCTCCGCATTGTTTCTGGCCCTCTGAAGCTTGACGGTAGAGACAAGCTTCATCGCCTTGGTAATCTGCTGGGTACCCTGGATGCTAGTCTTTCGGCGTTTTATATCACGCATCGATGCCATAACTGTCTATCATACCTTTCTTGTAACGAACACATCTCTCAGATCGATCATGCGAACTGCTTCTTGAACTCCTCGATTGCAGCAGTAAGCTTGCTCTCGGTGTCCTCGGAAATCACCTTCTCGGTTCGAATTGCCTCGGGGATCTCGGGATACTTGGTGTTCAAAAATTCGAACAGCTCCGTCTCAAATCTGGTGATATCTTCTACCGCAATATCCAACAAGTACTTGTGGGTCACGGCATAAATGATAATGACCTGATACTGAACGGGCATGGGCTTGTACTGAGGCTGCTTCAATACCTCTTTGATTCTCTCGCCCTGAGCCAGCTTCTCCTTGGTATCCGCATCCAGCTCGGAGCCGAACTGTGCAAAGGAAGCAAGCTCTCTGTACTGTGCCAGCTCTGTACGGATGGGCGCTGCGATTTTCTTCATCGCCTTGATCTGAGCGGCTCCTCCTACTCGGGACACGGAGAGACCTGCATTAACAGCGGGGCGGAAACCGGCGTTGAACATCTCGGTCTCCAGATAGATCTGTCCGTCCGTGATGGAGATCACATTGGTGGGAATGTAAGCGGAGACATCGCCTGCCTGGGTCTCAATGATGGGAAGCGCGGTCAGGGATCCTCCACCGTACTCCTCACTCATTCTGGCTGCTCTCTCCAACAGTCTGGAGTGCAGATAGAAGACATCTCCGGGATATGCCTCACGCCCGGGCGGACGGCGAAGCAGCAGGGAGAGTGTACGGTATGCGGTAGCATGCTTGCTCAGGTCATCATAGACCACCAGCACGTCCTCACCGTTCTCCATCCACTCCTCACCGATGGCGCAGCCTGCGTAAGGAGCGATATACTGCAGGGGAGCAAGGTCGGACGCAGTCGACACAACGATAGTCGTGTAGCTCATCGCACCGTACTCCTCCAGGGTCTTTACAATATTGGCAATGGTAGAAGCCTTCTGCCCGATTGCCACATAAATACATTTTACGTTCTGGCCCTTCTGGTTGATGATGGTATCCAGAGCGATAGCAGTCTTACCTGTCTGACGGTCTCCGATGATCAGCTCACGCTGACCTCTTCCGATAGGCACCATGGCATCGATTGCCTTGATACCGGTCTGAAGGGGAGTGTCCACACTCTTTCTGGTGATAACACCGCTTGCAACTCTCTCAATCTTACGGTATTTGTCAGTCTGAACAGGACCCTTGCCGTCGATCGGCTGTCCCAATGCGTTGACAACACGTCCCAGCAGAGCGTCCCCCACGGGCACCTCCACTACGCGTCCGGTGGTCTTGACGATATCACCCTCGTTGATATTTCTGGAATTGCCCAGAAGTACCACGCCCACATTGTCTTCCTCCAGATTCAGCACCATACCGTATACATCGCCGGGAAGCTCCAACAGCTCACCCTGCATTGCATTTTCCAGTCCATGGACACGAGCGATACCGTCTGCCACCTGAATGACAGTACCCACATCGGATACATCCAGTGTGGACGCGTATCTCTTGATCTGATCCTTAATGACTGAACTGATTTCTTCCGGTCTTAAATTCATGGATCTAGCGCACCTTTCCTTCAGCAGGTTACCCCAGCTGAATTTGTAATAATTGTTTCGTCATTTGGTCCAGCTTGGTTCGAATACTGCTATCCACCACTCTGTCACCGATTCGAATGACCAGACCGCCGATCAGCTCCCGATCCACACTGTAATGCGGCTCCAGCTTCACGAAGGCTGTGGTCTCCAAAATTTTCTGTTCCACGGCAGCTCTCTGTTTCTCTGTCAGCGCGGCTGCACTGGTGATACAGACAACGCCGATTTGCTGCCTTTCCTTCACACGATCTGTGAAATAGTCGAAAATCCCGTTCAGTTCTCCAAAGCGTTCTTTGGAAACAATGATGTCCAAAAAATTTACCAGCTCTTCGCTGACACGTCCTCTGAAGACCGTCTCCATCACCTGCAGCTTCTCCTGCTTTGTGATGCCGGGATGCTTCATCAGACTGTCAAACTCCGGATTCTCGGATAAAATACCTCGAAGCACCCGGATCTCCTCCAGCAGTTCTGCGCACTTTGCGTCTCCGCCCTCGCAGGCGACCTGAAACAGGGCTTCACCGTATGTCTTGGATACTAATTTAGCCATGTCTTCTCACCCATCTCCTGCAAAGTCTCATTCAAAAGCTTCTCCTGTGCGGCATCATCCATGGACAGTGCAACCATCTTGCCTGCCATCAGAGATGCCACAGAGATGATCTCCTGCTTCACTTCATCGGACAGCTTCTGTTTCTCCAGCTGAGCTTCCACTCTGGCATGGTCCATGATCCTGGCAGCCTCTTCCTTGGCCTGTGCAATGATCATCGTCTCATTGTGCAATGCCTTTCTGCGGGCCTCGCTCAGGATCCCCTCCGCTTCCTTGTTGATCTCCTTCAGCTTCTCCTCATACTCCCCTTTCAGGCGGGATGCTTCCTCCATGTCCTGCTTTGCGCTCTCAAGCTCACCGCGGATCTTGTCCTTACGGCTTGCAAGCATCTCTCTGGCAGGGTTAAACAGGAAATAGCTCATCACGAGGAACAGGAAGAAGATGGCGACCAGCATCAGCACAGAATCCGCCAACAGCTGCCAGTCCAGGTCAAACAATCTGGACAGGGACTGACCTTCCGTTAAAAGTATCATTCTTTTTCTCCTCTCTTCGATCTACCTTTCGCGTCTGCCGGCGATTAAGGAAGAAGGGGCTTTAAGAACAGGAGCAGGAATGCGATCAACAGACCATACAGACCTGTGGTCTCCGCAACTGCCTGTCCAAGCAGCATCATGGAACGGATCTGGGACTGTGCTCCGGGGTTGCGTCCTACAGCAGATGCAGCATGTCCGGCTGCGATACCCTGTCCTACACCGGGTCCGATACCGGCGATAACAGCCAGTCCCGCACCGATTGCTGAGCAGCCTAAAATAAAGTTTTCATTGAATTCCATTCTTTTTTCCTCCTAAAAATAATGTTTAATGAATTTTCTCCTAATGTCTCACGCCATCGCCGATTTCATTCGAAATATAGGTCATGGTCAACATACAGAATACATAGGTCTGAATTGCTCCGGAGAACAAGTCAAAGTACACATGCAGCGCAGCCGGCCAAATGCTTGCGAACACACCCAACAGTCCGTAGACCAGCGCCATCATGGCAGTGCCGGACAGCACATTTGCAAACAGACGCAGGGACAGGGACACCGGCACAGCCAGGTTGCTGATAATATTGATGGGAACCCAGATGGGCAGCCACTTGGGCAGAGGAGAACAGTAGTCCTCCCAGATGGTAAGCGGCTTCTGGTATCTCCACTTATTGACTCGAATCAGCAGAAAGGTCACCAGCGCCAACGGCAATGTCACGCCATAATCGGCTGTGGGGGGACGCAGTCCCAGCAGACCGGAAATATTGCTGACCAGAATGAAGATAAAAACGGTCCCGATATAATTGTAATATCCGGGCGCGAATTTCTCCATTGAAGTATCTACCATATTGTCCAGCTTCTCCACGATCAGCTCCACCACATTCTGGAAACCGCCCGGTGTCTCATCCGACACCTCTCCGGATGCAGCCCTTGCCGCGGCCTTCCTCATACATCGACCCGCAGCAACGGAAAAGCCGCAGAGAATCAATATGACCAGGAATAGGCACACATGTGTTGTTGTTATCCAGACTTCATGTCCAAAGAAGGAATATTTAAAGACTCCATGAATCATAAAATCCACATCCGAACCGCCGGATAACAGGATTCCATGCTCCATACTCTCACCTCCTCTTTATAGAATCTCTTTTCAACCGGATCGTTACTGCCTGCCTTCCTCCGAAGAAGTCTCCCCGAAATTCTCCGGGTTCTCCTCACAGGGCAGATCCTCCGGTTCCGGATCTGTCTCATGGAATACATGCAGATAGAACTTATGGGTAAACGGCTGAAGATACGCCGTAAACTTCAGACTCATATAGCCTAAAAAGGCAGCCAGCGGGCTGAACACTTCCGTCTGTGCCAGCAACACCAGAATTACAGCAAACAATGCATACCGCACCACATAGCCGGTCACCATCACCTTCACCGTCCGGGAAGGATCGGAAAGTGCGATATCCAGTGTCCGGGCCATGTGTATATTGGCCACCATGGACAGCACAATGCCAAACCACAGTCCTGCGCTGTAATAGCTGACATCCTTCACAAAAAAGATACCTGCGATCTGACAGACAACACCGATCAGCAGTGTTCCCGTGTGCATTTCCAACAGGATGCGATCTCTTCTCTTCAAAAAATCTATCATTTCTTCTCCCGGTCGTCACCGCCGAAAACCTGATTGATCAAACCATATGCTCCCTGAATACCGCCCATGCACCCGAGCACGAAAAAAACGACAGTCAAAAAGGACGTGCCCAGCTTTCTGTCCAGCCACACCCCGCATGCGGTGCCAAGACCGATGGCAGCGATCATCACCAAACCGATCTGGCTGATCAACACAAGCGTCTGCATTGTCTTTTTTTTATCATTCTCTCGTTTTCTCATAAAGTAGATTATATCCAATTTTGAGAAAAAAGTCCATACAAAAGGTGTATTTTTGTCAGGTCTCGTTGACGAAAAATATGTGCCGTTGTAAAATAACTGTAAGTTTCACAGACTTAAAGTGTACCCTCTTTTTCCCAAAAGGGCAACTAAAATAAATGAGAGGAAAATAAAAAAAGTATGAACATTTCAAAAATATACAGAAAAAGACTGATTCCCGCAGAATGTCTGTTCCTGAAGGACGATATCATTGTAGAACAGAACGACGAATTCGTCCTGACCAAATGGAAGACTCTGCATCCCAAGCCAAACTTCTCTCACGGCTGCTCCTGCTATCTTTTCAACGAAGGGATCAAGGTCAGCAAGATCTACCGGGAGGACGGCTCCTTAGTCTACTGGTACTGTGATATCGTGGACTACGACTTTGATGAGGAGGGCGGCATGACCGCCACCGATCTGCTGGCGGATGTGATCCTCTACCCCGACGGACATGTAGAGGTAGTCGATCTGGACGAGCTGGCAGAGGCCTACGAAAAGGATCTGATCACGAAAAGGCAGATGACCCGGTGTCTCTGCAATCTCAATCAATTGCTCTCCAAGATCTATCGGGATAAATTCGACAGACTGCAGGCATATCTGAACAGCAAAGGACTATAAGCAACGAAAGGGCCGAAGAGAGACTTTTGTCTCCTTCGGCCCTCATTGGTCTAATAGAATACGTGATTCCCGATATTGATTCCGACCAGTCCTTCCACCGGTCTGCGGAAATACAGGCATTGTCCCACATTGGTCATGCCTTTCATGGCCTCGTCTGCCGCCTGATAGCAGGCCGCTGTGGCTTTGTTGTTGGTCAGTGCAAGCTCCAGTCTGCCGCTGGCAACCGGCGAAAACTGGCTCTTCTGGTAGATCACTCCCACCACAGTGTCCGGATATTTGGAGCTCAGCACCCGGTTGATGACCACGCTGCCCACCGCAAGCTTGCCGGCATAGCTCTCCCCGCCGGCCTCACAGTAGATAATGCTGGCCAGGAGCTTTCTGTCCCCCTCCGCAAATGTCACCTGTGAGATATCCCGCCAGGTTGCATTTGCCGCCGCCTGAGACAGGGCGATCTCCTCCGCCAGCTTCTTCTTCAGATACTTCAGATCCTCTTCCTTCTTGCGGATCTCCTCCTCATAGGCTTCCGCCTCCCGCTCTGCCTCGGCGATACTGCCTGCATATTTGGAGATTTCCGTCTGTGTCTGGGCAATCAGTCCCTCCACTCTGCTCTTCTCCGCCTCTGCCTTGGCCTGCAGATCCCGGAGATTCGTCATATCCTCATGAAGCTTATCCTCGTACGCTTCGATCAGCGTGCGGCTCTGAATATAGGCATCCATCACCTTTCGGTCATGGGCGGCTATCTTCTCCACATAATCAGCGGTATTGAGCATATCCGACAGATTACTCTCCTGGATCAGTGCGTTGAGATAGCTCTTTTCCTGGTTCTCATACATAAACCGGACCTTGGACACCATGTCCTGATACTGTTTCTCCTCGGTGTCTCTCGCCACCTCCAGCTCTGCCTGGGTGACCTCTATTTCATTCTCCGTCTCATGAATCTGGGTCTCCAGCTGAGAAAGATTTTCCGCTACCGCCGTCATCTCCTCATTCAGCTTGCTCAGAGCCTTCTTCAGATTCTTTTGATCCTTCTTCAGACCGCTGATCTCTTCCTGCTTGTCCCCCAGCTGGTTCTCCAGGTTCACCTTTTCCTGATTTGCCTTATCGATCTCCTGCTGGGTCTTGCTTGCGGAAACCACAAGGACACCGGGGCCGTAATCACTGACGCCGGTGTAGCGAAATGTTCCGGTCAGGAGCATGACACCGGCAAGCAGTGCGACTCCCTTACGGTATTTTGCTGTCCTTTTGAATCTCTTCTTCATGAAACACCTAAAATACTTCTGCCCTTTCCGGCAGACGTTTGATAAATCTAAACTCGAATATGAATCTCTCTTCCGGTGGGGACGTAGGCAATGCAGGTCACTCCCGCTGCCGCAAACATTCTCTTGGATGCCCGGTTCCCCGGTGTTCCCTCATACTTGTCGCTGTCGTAGACCACCGTCTTGATCCCCGCCTGAATAATGGCCTTGGCACACTCGTTGCAGGGAAACAGTGACACATACAGCTTGGTTCCCTCCAGAGAACCTCCCCGATAATTTAAGATGGCGTTCAGTTCGCTGTGTGTCACGTAAAGATACTTGGTGTCCAGCGCCTCGCCCTCTCTGCTCCAGGGAAACTCCTCATCCGAGCAGCCGTTGGGAAACCCGTTGTAGCCCATGGAGAGGATCTTGTTGTCGCTGCTTACGATACAGGCTCCCACCTGCGTATTGGGATCCTTCGAACGCATACCGGACAGATGGGCAACTCCCATAAAATATTCGTCCCAGGAAATATAATCCTTTCTCTTGTCCACGGCCTTCTCCCCGCTATTTTGTGCCGAAAATACGGTCACCCGCATCGCCCAGACCGGGAACGATGTAACCGTGGTCGTTGAGTTTCTCATCCAGCGCACCGATGTACAGATCCACATCGGGATGTGCAGCGGTCATCGCCTCAACACCCTCCGGTGCGGCAATAATGCACATAAAATGAATGTTTTTGCAGCCCTTGTCCTTCAGCATCTGAATGGCAGCGATGGAAGAACCGCCGGTTGCCAGCATGGGATCTACCACAAATACCTCTCTCTCTGCACAGTCCGCAGGGAGCTTGCAATAATACTCAACGGGCTTTAATGTCTCCGGATCTCTGTACAGGCCGATATGTCCCACCTTCGCTGCGGGAATCAGTGTCAGCATGCCGTCCACCATTCCCAGCCCGGCGCGGAGGATGGGAACGATGGCCATCTTCTTTCCCTTCAGCTCCTTCACCGTCGTCTCGCAGATAGGGGTCTTGATGCGGACATCGCTGAGCTTCAAATCTCTGGTTGCCTCATAACAGATCAGTGTTGCGATCTCACTGATGGTCTGTCTGAAATCCTTGGTTCCGGTGCTTTCTCTCCGAATGAATCCGATCTTGTGCTGAATCAAAGGATGGTCCATAATGATAACTTTTCCCATTGTTTTTTCCTCCTGAAAGTTTCTTTTATTTTTCAAGCATATTCACTCTTCTGATATGCTTCTCTTCCTCTGAAAAAGGTGTATTCAGAAAAGTCTCCACGATTTCCAGTGCCAGGTTCACACCGATCATGGCGCCGCCCAGTGCCAGAACGTTTGCATCGTTGTGCAGTCTGGTCATCTTCGCCGACAAGGGCTCCGAGCACAGTGCGCAGCGCACACCCGGCACCTTGTTTGCTGCAATGCTGATGCCGATTCCGGTGGTGCAGATCACAATGCCCTTCTCACATTCACCGCTTGCCACAGCCTCCGCCACAGCCTTTCCGTACACAGGATAATCCACGGATGCCTTGCTGTCGCACCCGAAATCCCTGTAAGGAATTCCTTTCTCTTTCAGATACTCGATTACTTTCACCTTCATGTCGTATCCGCCATGATCACTTCCGATTCCGATCATTTTTTCGTCCCCCTTATGTTTCTATTGTTCGTCTGATACCCTGACTACCTTGTGTCCGGCCGCCTTCAGCAGACGGTTCATGATGGCCTGTCCCAGACCGCTGTGCGGGAAGCTCTCCGAAAACATGTAGTCAACGCCATCGTCGTCAAATTCCCGCAGTGCCGTAAACAGATTGTGTGCGATCTGTTCCGCGTCCTCCCTGCTGCCCACACATTTGATCACATCTGCCCGATAACTGTCTGCCCCTTCCGAAGCGGCAATGACTCCCGTGCAAAACCCTGCCGCCGAAAGCTTTCCTGTCTGCTCATTGATATAGGATGCAACCGCAGAAGGCTCCCCCTCCACGATCACCAGTTCTCCCTTCGGTGCGTAGTGCCTGTACTTCATACCCGGTGCCTTCGGGGCCTGTCCGGAATCATCCCGTAAGATGGTGATGTCCATATCCACCTGTCCAAGCACCCCTGCAAGATCCTGTGCGGTCACATATCCGGGCCGCAGGATCTGGGGCGGATCTACGGTCATATCCACGATGGTGGACTCCAGACCGATTCCCACCGGACCTCCGTCAATGATCCAGTCGATGCGTCCATCCATATCCTGTGCCACATATTTTGCCAGGGTAGGGCTGGGTCTTCCGGAGAGATTCGCGCTGGGTGCGGCCACATAGCCGCCACTGTATGCGATCAGCCTCTGTGCCACAGGGTGGGAAGGGAATCGCACCGCCACCGTATCCAGACCGCCGGTAGTTTCCTTTGGAACCGCATCCGACTTGGGCAGGATCATGGTGAGCGGTCCCGGCCAGAAGGCCTGCGCCGCCTTTCCGGCAGCCTCCGGAAAATCGGACACGATTCGATAGATATCCTCCAAGCAGCATATGTGAACGATCAGAGGATTGTCGGAGGGTCTGCCCTTTGCCGCATATATTTTTCTGGAGGACTCCGGATTCAACGCATCTCCGCCCAGCCCGTACACGGTCTCGGTGGGGAAGGCGACCAGGCCTCCCTGCTTCATCGTCTCTCCTGCCAGTCTGAGTGCTCTGTCATCCTCCTCTGACAGAGTCCCTCCCGGAAGCACAATGTATTTCGTCTCCATAACACTTACACTTTCCAATAAATCTGCATACTTAAAATGAGTATACCATGCTTTCCGTAAAAAAGCAAATCATGTCTCAATTCTTCATAATTCGGTGCCGGACGATTCCTACCGGCTGTTTAAATACTGCAGGATCCCAAGACAGACCGCCCATGCGATCCGGTCCTGATACTCCTCCTGCGTCAGCATTTCCGCCTCCTCCGGGCTGGACAGGAACCCGCACTCCACGATGGCAATCGGCAGCGTGGTCTTTTTCAGCAGGTAATAATTGGTGTTTTCTTTGATCTGCCTGTGATTGTCCGGGTCCACCTTCTCCCGCAGACTATCCTGCAGCAGCGCAGCCAGTCTCTTCCCCTGTTCGCTGTCCTTATAATAGAATACCTGAGCTCCGTGCACCTTGGCAGAGGGATAACTGTTCTGATGAATGCTCACTGTCAGGTCTGCCTTTGCCTCATTGATGATCTCCACACGTCGCTTCATGTCGGCAGTCTTTTTTCCGCTGCCCTCTCCCGAGAGCATCTCGTCCTTTTCCCGGGTCATCACAACCGTAATATCCTGCTGTTCCAGATAGTCCCGCACCCGCCGGGCTATGGAGAGATTGATGTCCTTCTCCAACACTCCGCCCACACCGATTTTGCCCGGATCATCCCCTCCATGCCCGGCATCCACCACAACACAGGGCTTCTGCCTGACCCGATCCGTCAGATTTGCAAAAACCGGCACCTCTCTGCTGACGATCACCATTGCCGACAGAAGACATACCACCAACGCTGCCGACAGAAAACGCTTTCTCCATTCCTCCATGCTTCCCCACTCCCGGATCTCACTCTACAGAAAGTATATTCCGGGGCAGGGTCCTTCTATGCAAAAATCCTCCCGGCCCGGTGGATCCGGATGCCGGAAGGATCGTCTGTCCTGCCTACATATTTGTGTACAGCTGCAGCAGCTGCCATACTTCCCTGGTACCGTAGCCCAGTCTCCAGACTGCCACGCCGCCCAGCTTCTTTGCACTCATCACATTCAGTTTTGCCTTGATGGATTCCTCCTCCTCAAGCCAGATCTGATTCAGCACACCTCCTGCTTCCCACTCCAGGTAATACTGGCAGAGATCCTCTTTCCAGACCGGCTCCGCGTCCACTTTGGCAACAAGCTCTGCCTGATTCACCAGTGTCACATAAGAATCTGTCACCTCAGCCCCCTCTGTCTTCCACTGAATGGTGTAGAAGGGCAGCGCATTGACTATCTTCTCTGCCGGCACCATCTTCAGGGTCTTCTCGATTCCGTCCGACACAAAACCGATGCTGGCCACACTGCCCGGATCCTTGCTGCCGTGCCAGTGTTCGTCATATCCCATCAGGATCACATAATCAGCCACCTGCCCCTGCACATCCAGACGATAGTGGGTATTTCCCTGATTGGGCATGTAATTGTCCACGGAGAGAACGATGCCCTTCTCTCTGCAGGGAATGGACAGTTCCCGCAAGAACTGCACATAATGGGGTCCCGCATCGGCTGTGATCTTCTCAAAATCCAGGTTGATGCCGTCCAGCTCCAGGGTGAGCGCCGTCTCGATCATCCGGTCGATCAGCGCCGTCCGCTTCGTGGTGGAAGAGAAGATCTCGAAGGTGCTGATCTGGGTATCCGTCTCGTTGCGGTAATTGAAATCGTCCCATACCCCCCAGACCTTCAGTCCCTTCTCATGGGCCTTCTTCACATAGTCCGCCTTTGCAAAGGAGCGGAAATTACCATCGTTATCGGTAAAACTGAACCAGGTGGGAGCGATCACATTCATGCCCACACCCTCCTTGATCATGGCATCCAGGGTGTCGTTGCCCTTCACACCTCCGATGGCGTGCCACCCCAGGCACACCTTCCCCTGCATCCGGTTAGAAGCATACTCCACAGGGACTACATCGTTCACCGGCATCTCGATCTTCGTATCCACACCGGTCAGTCTCTTGTTTTCCACATAGCCGATGATGGAATCCTCCGTCTTAACCTTGCTCCAGTTCTCCAGCTCCGCCAGTAAGATCACCGTGTCGCCCTCCTGAAGCTCTGCCAGAATGGGGCTTTTGATCCCGCCCTTCACACGTACCTGGGTAGCCTTGCCCACGGTGCGGATATCCCGGACACCCCAGGACGTATTCAGCTGAATATGCCTGTCAAACAATTCGTAGGAGAAGTTGGTAAAAAGTCTCACGTATTTTGCTGCCAGGTAAAGCTTTTCTCCCTGCTTTCGGCAGATCACATACTCTGTCTCCTGCACTCCGGACTTCGTGGTGTACGATCTCTCATCAAAGCCTGCCACCAGACTGTCATCCGCAGTGGTGTAGATCAGCTTGCGCTCCGCCTCATCCACATAGAACCCGTCGTTCAACAGCTTCTTCACCTGATCCAGCCCGAAATAGACCTCTCCCTCTATCACCACGGCCTGCTCCTCGATCAGCTCATCCTGCAGCATGATCGCCACATTTCCGTCGGAACCGTTCATGGAAGGCATGGAGACACCAAAATACTCATCCAGATCTGCCACTTCTTCGCTGTAGGAATATTTGTCGATCAGTTTATTTCCGAACCCGATCCATGCCACAACGATAATCATAATAATTGCAAGTATCACCGGAATACATTTCTTCATATGGTAAATAATCCTTTCATCCTCATCAGTATCTGCAGAACAACACACATTATTCCCGGGGAAGTCGTGCTAAGCTCTGCAACGGTCAAAGGGAAGTGCATCAGATGCAAGACCCGCCCTTTGGCAGAGACCACGTACATCATAACACACTTCCCTTTTGAAGTCATTACCATTTTTTACAGAGATAGATTGACACGCATCGCTTCAGCAAGGAGAGGCAATCCATGAACGCTGTCTGCGCATCAAGCAAAAGAGTCGGCTATCTTCTCAAACGGTCAAATCGCAGTTGGACCAATTCTCCGGCATCCCCGAATATAAAGTCTGCCATGTATGGGCTGTTCTCTCTGACAGTCCTGGCTGCGATATCCTTGGGGCGAGCAACCCGATTATCCACATAGAGTGTCACACCGGCAGAGCTCATCTGTTCCAGCATCTGCTCCCACTGATACCTTGTCCTTTCCATCCTTTTTGATTTGGTTTGTTCCGTCCTCAAGACTTCACCTCCTCTCGCTGTAATAATGACCAAAAGGAACGTGATGAATCGCCCTTTCACGTAAATGCGCCCGACCATACTTCACAATAAAAATAAATAGGCAGAACCGGTTATAAAATGATTGATTCATGTGAAAATAATAGTTGAAATACTTTGACCATGCAGCGTAAAACCTATGCGCCACTTGTAAGACATCCGAAATTACCGTGCCGCTGAGGGGCCAATAACGGATGATTCGGAAAGAATTTTCCGAGAATAGAGAAAATCAACTGTAAAGTACGAGAACGCCCCCTCCCCAGTATGAAAAACTGCCGGGGCATCTACGTAAACGATTATATCTCATCATGCATTATTTATCAAGTAATTCATAACGATTTATTAAAAAAAATGAAACAATTTTTACTTCTATTGACGAACAATCCGTAAAAAGCTATGATACAGTTAATCTTCGAAACCTACCGAAGCAAACCATAAGAAAGGACGGGGAAAACCATGAAGATAGAAAAAGTGAATGAAAACCAGATTCGCTGCACGCTGACCCGTGAGGATCTGGCTGTACGGAACTTAAAGATCAGCGAATTGGCTTACGGTACCGAGAAGGCCAAGACCCTGTTCCGCGAGATGATGCAGCAGGCAAATTATGAATTCGGCTTTGAGGCCGAGGATATCCCTTTGATGATCGAGGCAATTCCCTTAAATGCGGAATGTCTTGTGTTATTGATTACGAAAGTGGAGGACCCGGAGGAATTGGACACCCGCTTCTCGAAGTTTGCGCCCATCTCGCATGATGAGGAAGAGGATCTTGAGGAAGATGCTCCCAAGGAGGTCCGGGATCTCTTCCGAAGGATCACCGGGGGCAGGGAGAGTGCAGACCCCAACACCTCGCCCTCCGATTCGCCTGACAGCAGGCAGTTTATGCGCATCTTCCGTATTTCCGCGATGAACAGAGTGATCGATGTGTGTAAGCTCATCGTCCTCTCCTACCGGGGAGACAGTTCTCTGTACCGGGACAAAAAACAGGGCGATTATCTTCTCCTTCTGGACGGAAGCACCCAATATGTGCCGGAAGAACTGCAGAAGGAATTCGACAGGATCTGCAGCACCGTCTCCGAATACGGAACCCTGATTCCCGGAGATCTCCCCACACAAATCCTTCCCACGGCGGCTTATGAAACACTGATCGGCGCCGGGGCAGTGGAAGCGCTGGGAACCATCTGAACAAAAATGCGCGCCGCCGGGCGCACCGACAAAAACCCCCCGGACATATGTTTCGCCCGGAGGGTTTTTGGTTTGAAGACTGCCGGAGTCTCCCCGATCAGCTTTCTCTCTTAGAGCTGTGCAATCGCCTGCATCAGTGCATCGATGTCAATGCCATGAACCATAGCAGCTTCCTCCAGAGATTCCCCCTGTGCGGAAGGGCAGCCCAGACAGTGCATTCCAGCCTCGAGAAGCACGGGTGCAACCGCAGGATTGGTGCGAAGAATTTCGCCAATGGTCATTTCCTTCGTAATCTCAGCCATCTGTCATTTCTCCTTTCGTCGGATCCCGAATGTATCCTTTTGTCTCTACCAGTATATATCCTTGACAGCGTTCTGACAAGTTATTCTTTTTCGGTGTTTTTTCCGCTATGTTCCCCAAAAAATACACGTTCAAACCTTGACTGCTTCTTGCCTTTTTCTTATAATGAAGATAAGGATTAGAAGCATTAATTACTATACTAAACTAATTCAATTTTAGAGGAGGTATTTTCAAAATGAAACCAATTGAAACAGATTTTGTACGTGGCAAATGGGACAAGGAAGTCAACGTGCGTGACTTCATCCAGAGAAACTATCATCCCTATGACGGTGATGATTCCTTCCTGGCTGGCCCTACCCAGAACACCAAGGATCTTTGGGCTATGGTACTGGATCTTCAGAAGAAGGAAACTGAAGCAGGCGGCGTGCTTGATATGGACACCAAGGTTGTTTCAACCATTACTTCTCACGGCCCCGGATATCTTGACAAGAGCAAGGAGACCATCGTAGGTTTCCAGACCGATAAGCCTTTCAAGAGATCTCTTCAGCCCTACGGTGGTATCCGTATGGC
>JAHBAA010000074.1 GCA_018385425.1 Acetatifactor sp. | reverse complement strand
GGAGGACGTTGTTTGTTAATTGTAATGGAGAACAGTGCAAAATAAATATTGCAGGGGCAGTATTTTGAGGCTTGGAGTCTGCCCATTTGTCGGCAGCGAAGGTTGTCGGCGCTTTCACCTTACAATTGCTTTTTATTTGGAATAGAATCCCGAGATAGAAGGAGCATGACTGCATGGTCATGCTCTTTGTTGTTTCTGAGGTGAAAGGCTGTGCCTGCGGAGCGGCCGATTTGGAGAAGGAGAGAGAAACAACATGAAGATAGAGAAACAGATTGAATTTGACAAGATAAAGAACAGATGGTGTGAGTTTGCTGTTACAGATGCAGCCAGGGAGAGAATCGCAGAGAGTTCCCTGATTTACTCGGAGACGGAACTCAACAAGAATCTGCGGGCCACCACAGCTGCCTGGGAATTGATCGAGAAGCTGGGAATTCCGCCCCTTCAGAATATCTCGGAGGTAAAGGAGGTGTTGGCGGTTGCAGTAAGAGGTGACTGCTTAAGTGCCTATCAGCTGGAGCGGGTCGAGGCAGTTCTGGCTGCTGTGAAGCGTTTGAAGGGGTATCTGGAGCGGGGCAAGGTTTATCAGAATTCTATCGCATATTATGAGGAGAACCTGGATCCGGTGGAGGAACTTCGGGAGGAGATCAGCAGGCAGATACGCAACGGCGGGGTGGATGACTATGCGTCCAGGGAATTGAGTCAGATCCGCATGAGAATGCAGCAGACGGAAGATCAGATGAAGCAGAAGGCAGAGCAGATCATGCGTACCCATAAGGATTGCATGGCGGACAGTTTCTATACGGTGCGAAACGGAAGAGTGTGTGTGCCGGTGAAGAAGGAGTGTAAGCTGAAGATCGCAGGCAGCGTGATCGATAAATCTGCCACCGGAAGTACGTTTTTTATGGAGCCTGCCGGAGTTGCAAAGCTCTCTGAGGAACTGTATCTTTTGAAGCTTGACGAGGAGAATGAAGTATACCGGATCCTCTATACGCTGTCCGCAATGGTCATGGCATCTGCAGAAGTGATCCTGGAGGATCTGACCATGATCGAAAAGCTGGATTATCTGTTCTCCAAGGGAAAGCTGAGCCTGGACATGGGTGCGGCTGAGCCCTCCATCAATACAGAACGCAGGATTCATCTTGCGGAGGCCAGGCACCCGCTGATGGAACCAGACATTGCCGTTCCTCTGCAGTTTGAGATCGGAGATGACATCAGGGGAATCGTGATCACCGGTCCCAACACAGGGGGGAAGACCGTGGCAATCAAGACGGTGATGCTGAACTGCATGATGGCCCAGTACGGATTGCATGTGACCTGTAAACAGGCGGATATCTGTATGAACAGTGCTTATCTGTGTGATATCGGTGACGGACAGAATCTTTCGGAAAATCTGTCCACTTTTTCCGCCCATATCACCAATGTGCTGGAGATCCTGTCGGAGGCCAATTCCAACAGCTTCATTATCATGGATGAGTTGGGCTCCGGAACAGACCCGGCAGAGGGCATGGGTATCGCCATAGCGATTCTGGAAGAACTCCGCAAGAGCGGTGCGCTGTTTTTGGTGACTACTCACTATCCGGAGGTGAAGGAATACGCCGCAGGAACGGATGGGATTCTCAATGCCAGGATGGAGTTTGACAGGGATTCTCTGCGCCCTACCTATCAGATGATCATCGGTGAGGCTGGGGAGAGCTGTGCATTCTACATTGCGGATCGTCTGGGAATGCCAAATGAGATGCTTAGAACTGCAATTGCTGCGGCATATGGTGAGGATGCGGTGGAGGAGTATCACTTCCAAAAGCCGGACGCCTGTCTGGCCAGGAAGAGCGGGGCTAAGCTTACCCGAACGAAGACGACGAAGCGGCATGCGGACCTCCAGACGAAATATCGGATCGGAGACAGCGTGATGATCTTCCCCGAGAAAAAGATCGGTATTGTCTGTGAGCCCATCAATGAGAGAGGAGTGCTTCGGGTACAGCTGCCAAATCGAAAGATCTACATCAACCACAAGCGTGTGAAGCTGCATGTGGCGGCTGCAGAGTTATACCCGGAGGATTATGATTTTTCCATTCTGTTCGACACGGTGGAGAATCGAAAGAAACGTCATGACATGGAGAGAAAATATACGGAAGAGACGATTGAGACCGAGGAATCGTAAAATCAGGACATGGTGTTTGCACTTTCCTTTTATCATGCGTTATGGTAGAATGAATGTGTAGATAGAGTTATTGCAATGCAGAGACGGTTTGTGAGAATCGGACACCGGAATACAGATGAAGAAAAGATGAGGGAGAAAAATATGGGCGTATATCGATATGTAACATTGCGGGAAATACCCGAGCGAAAAGCGGAGGCTGCCGAGTGGTTTCACGGCAAATGGTGGATTCCCACAGAGATGTATCTGAAGTGTATGGAGGCCTATTTAAGCGGAGAGACTGAGTATGGCTGGTATCTGTGTCTGGACGGGGACAGAATCGTGGGAGGTCTGGGAGTCATCGAGAACGATTTCCATGAGAGAAAGGATCTGACTCCCAATGTCTGTGCGGTATACACCGAGGAGGACTGCAGAGGAAACGGTATTGCAGGGAAGCTGCTGAATATGGTGGTGGAGGACTGCCGCAGCAAGGGCATTTCTCCGGTGTACTTAGTGACGGATCATACCAGCTTTTATGAGCGGTACAATTGGGAGTTCTATTGTATGGCGAGAGAGGAAGGTTCTGATTCCATGACCAGAGTTTATATTCACAGGTAGAAGGAATGACCGATTGACAGATGGGTTATCAGACACGATAGAAGAGAAAACGGAGGAAGAAACCATGATTGCAAAATATCCCCCTATGGGTTGGAACAGCTGGGACTGCTACGGAGCGGCGGTCAATGAGGAACAGGTGAGAGCCAATGCAGAGTATATGGCAAAATATCTGAAGGAGTACGGATGGGAGTATGTGGTGGTGGATATCCAGTGGTATCAGCCCACAGCCGGTTCCCATGAGTATGTACCTTTTTCAGAGCTGAAGATGGATGAGTACGGACGACTGCTGCCTGCGGAGAACCGTTTTCCCTCCGCAAAAGGAGGAGTGGGCTTTGCTCCTTTGGCCGAGTATGTACATAGCCTTGGATTGAAGTTCGGTATCCATATCATGAGAGGGATGCCCAGAATGGCGGCTCATAAAAGGTTGCCTGTCCTGGGGACAGATTACACCGCAGATCAGGTGGCCAATCCCAATTCCATCTGCTGCTGGAATCCGGATATGTATGGCTTGAAGTGTGAACAGATGGAGGATGGCGCGCGGGCGTATTATGAGAGTATTTTCAAACTGTATGCCCGGTGGGGAGTAGACTTTGTGAAGGTAGACGATATCGCAAGAGAGTATCCGCACTGCAAGCGGGAGATCGAATTGATCAGTGAGTCCATCAGAGGTTGTGGCCGGGATATGGTTCTTTCTCTGTCACCCGGACCTGCTCCGCTGGATCGCGCCGAGCATTTGAAGACCTACGCCAATATGTGGAGGATCACCGATGATTTCTGGGACGACTGGAGACTGCTGCTTGCCATGTTTGAACGGGCGGAGAAGTGGTGTACCCATTCCGGTCCCGGGCATTGGCCGGATGCGGATATGCTTCCGGTGGGAGCTCTCAGACAGTGTACCGACCCCAATGATTGGACCAGATTTACGCAGGATGAGCAGATCACCATGATGAGTCTGTGGTGTATGATGCGGGCACCGTTGATCGCGGGAGGTGATCTGCCGAAAAATGATGCGTTTACGCTGAAGCTTTTGACCAATGCGGATGTGCTGGAGATCGAGAAGACCACACACTGCGGACATCAGCTGTACCGCACGGAAAAAGAAATCGCCTGGATCGCTCCCAGAAGGGACGGCAAGGGTGTCTATGTGGCACTGTTCAATATTTCAGAGAAGACTGCGACCGTCGGTTTTGCTTTGGAGGCATATGATCTGGAAGGCTATTCCAAGGCCAGGGAACTGTGGAGCGGCAAGGAGAGCAAGGTGAAGCAGGAGTTAAAGAAGCGGGTTCCTGCGCACGGTGCAGCGATTTTTTATCTGCAATAAGAAGTCAGAGGGAGGCACGAGGTCTTGAATCTCGGGCCTCTTTGCTTTCCACGGGCCCGGCGAGCTCCGGCACACTTGCATTTCTTTTTTTGATTGTGACCCTTTTTTTTCCGCATTCCTTGTGATGGAAGGTAATTTTACTCAAAATGTCAAGCGAGAACAGGATTCTTTTGCTATAGTATACTTACGGTACCGGTGATGGGGTGAACAAGACTGCAGCTTGTTTCCCGGCAACGTTTGAATGAGAAGGAGAGGACATGAAGAGTCTGGAACTATTGGCGTGTGCACTTAGTTATATGGAGGATCATCTTCAGGAGAATATTTGCACAGAGGACATTGCTGAGGCATGTTTTTGCTCAAAATCCACCATCGAAAAATTATTTCGCTGTGTGAACAGAATGTCTGTACGGGATTATCTGGTGAGAAGACGCATGACGCTCGCAGCCAAACAGTTGGTGGCGGATCCGCAGGTCAGTGTGCTTGAGGTAGCGCTTCAGTACGGCTACAGTACCAACGAGTCCTTCAGCCGGGCATTCAAACAGGTGTGGAACTGTCAACCCTCCAAGTTTCGTGAGAACACGAAATGTCCGGAGCTTTTTCCCAGGCTGCGTATGCCTGTGGAGTCAGGAGAAGAGTATATGAGTAATAGAAGACAATTTGATATCAGTGAACTGTATGATCTTTTGAAGGAGAGAAGCAATTGTTATTTTGTCTGCTGCGACATCAACAGTCTGATCCCCATCAACAATATTTCCTTTAAGGCGGGAGATCTGGCGATTCTGGAGTCTATGAGAAGAATGGAGGAAACCGCCGGAGAAGATGATATTGTATTTCGTATCGGCGGTGATGAGTTTGTGATGCTGACAAACAGCGAGGATATTTGCTATGCGGAGCAGATCGCAGAAAAGATCCGAAGCTTCAATGGCAGCCCGATTCAGTTTGAGGGGCAGGATATTCCGCTGAATCTGCATGTGGGTGTGACGAAATGTGAGGAGCTGCCGCTTCGGTACAGCGAATTGTTCGCCGGCTTGCATCGTGCGATTCTGGAGTCCAAACCGGTGAGAATCAAATAGACGAATTGACGTGATCGATAGGGTCAGAGCTCTGAACGGATGGTTTCAGAGGGTCTGACCCTATTTCTATGGTTGCGTTCAGGGTGGATTTTCTGTATAATCAGAGTAACAGCCTGTGTGCGGACCGACCTGCAGGGGATGAGTGCACGCAGGACGCAGGCAGGATAGAAAATGGGAGGATAACAGATGCATTCACCTTTGGAAATCGCTTTAAACTACATTGAGGTCAGCATACACAAGACAAATCTCTCGGCATTTAAGATGGTGGTCTTAGGAATCTTTGCGGGAATCTTTATCGGATTTGCGGGAATCGCCTC
>JAHBAA010000060.1 GCA_018385425.1 Acetatifactor sp. | reverse complement strand
ATCTGTCAGTCACCTCATGATGTTCTTCCGTCCCCTCGGAAAAAGCAATCGCCTGTATCCCCTGGAAGGAGGCCTCAAAGGCTGCTCCAACCGTGGCCGAATACTGCAGATCTGAGGCCATATTGTAACCATTATTGATTCCGGAAAGGACAAAGTCCGGCTTTCCGGGCACAAGATTGAGCACACCTACACGGACGCAGTCTCCGGGCATACCATTGCATGCATACGCATGTACCCCCTGAACCGGAAACTCCACAGGCCACACCTCAAAGGCATGTCTGAGGGTAATGCTGTGGGAGGCAGCGCTTCTCTGTCCGTCCGGAGCAACTACCCAGACCTCCCCAAGCTTCACCGCTTCCCTTGCCAGACGGATGATTCCATCGGAAGTAATCCCGTCGTCATTGGTAAGTAAAAACTTTTTCATACTCTCCCCCTTTGCCCTTTCTATGATGGTATCACTCTCCCACCAACCCCACCTTAATGTAGTCGTGATGCACTGCCTTCAAAAAAGTGTCAAACACATCTGCAGTCTTTAGCTTCAGACTGGATGTATTGATACAGGGATGGCATCCTAAGTACTCACCCTTTAACACATCCTCATCTACAATCAGCTGTACCCGATTCTCCCTATCATTCATCAGTCCCAGCACACTGACGGATCCCGGTGTGATGTCCAGATACTCCTCCATCTTTTCCGGGGAACCGAAGCTCAGTCTGGCACATCCCAGCTGCCCGGATAATTCCTTGGTCTTAAAGACCTTTTCTCCCGGCATCATCAACAGATAAAACTGCGTCTGCTGTCTGTTGCACAAAAACAGGTTCTTGCAGACCGTCGCCTCCAAAATAGCATCGATCGCCAGACAGGCCTCCATCGTATCAGCATTTGCATCCGGATGATCGCAGCGGTAATACTCCAAGCCAAGCTCATCCAGCAGTTGATAACATCTTTGCTCCTTGGGAAGTCTGCCGGATATATCCGCAGGGCTTCCTTTTTCCAATATCAGCTTCATTGTGTCTCTCCTTACAATTTGTCATGAATGTTTGCAGTGAAACAGTCACCTGTCACAGTTCATTGTCCGAATATGCCTTTGATTCCAACACTGTTACCTTATCAGGGAAAAGTTCTCTGCAAATGCGAAGCTCCAAATCCTGCCTGTGAGAAAAGTGTTTATACAACTCTTCTTCACCGGACACCCCTCTGCTTTTGGCATAGGGTGACGCATCAAAATATGCCATCATCAGCGGAAACCACATTTCATTTCCATTCTCATCGGATCGCTCCTTTCTGATCGCGCCGATAGAGCTGGCAATGTTCTCTGTGGTCAGATAGAAGATACGAAACTCCTTGTTTCTGAGTATCCGGGCAAGTTCTCTGTAAAAATCGAGTATTTCGCTATCCGAAGCATTCCGATACAACATCATATCTTCAACAATATTCTGAAAGAGAGAGCACTCAAAAACCATGTCATCTCCGATCCAATTCTCATATCTGTGAAATACGATCCTTCGGAACTCGTCAAAGGAAAGACGCCCATTGTAAATCTCATATTGTTCAAGATCCTTATGAAATCCCGGAATATCGGTGATCACTTTCGTGTAGCAAATGACCCTATGGTCGCCCTCCGCATAGCTGTTCTCCTCGATCAGGTCACGAATGCTGTAATATTGATCAAGTATTTCTGCATACCTGCTTTTTGTAACATAGGCACACCAGGCTAATTCCACCGGTGAGTAATCTCCTTCACGAAAGACTGTACAGCTCGGGTATCTTTTTGACAATTTTGCCACAAGCGTACTTTTGCCGCTTCCCTGTATCCCTTCGATAAAATAATTCATCCACTTACCACCTTCTGTCAAACTATCCTGCACCGCTCTTTTACCCAAGACATTCCATTACCCCGTCCACAAAGAGAGCCACGCAGGAAACAAATGCCGGAAGCCTGCATAAATGCATACTTTCGGCATGTTCGTCCGTTTTTCCATGAATGTCACCCTCCAATCAGCACCATTGTACCGACATGGTTGTGACTTGTCAATCATTGCTTCAGTTTGTTTACAACTGAAGATTGGGTTGCATTTTTGAGTAGATTATGTATCATGAAAATAGTAGTGTTGAAAAGAAGGTGCGTGTCGATGGGAAGATTGAAGTGGTTGAAAAATTCTGTTCACTTCTGGATGTGGATACCCCGATCAAAATACCCTTTTCTCTACACTTTCTTAAAACAGAAAACGGGCTGCTGCCAAAACATCCATACCGGTGGCTTGATCCAAATTAAATCATCAGCTTATATATTTCTTCGACATCCTTTTGATTTAACGGAACAAGTCCACCAATCTTTCCACTCTCGTTTCCTTTTCCATAACAACAGGTATATGCCATTTTCTCTATATCCTCTTCCCTTGCCCCAAGTTCTTCAAAATTCCTGGGCATGCCGATAGAGATAAGAAAACTTCTTAATGCTTCAATTCCTTCCCTTGCAGTTCTTTCAGGATTGTCAAAA
>JAHBAA010000049.1 GCA_018385425.1 Acetatifactor sp. | reverse complement strand
GCAGACAATTATAGACCGCAATGACTTCGCAGGAATTGTAATCTGCAGTCAACGGTCTTCTTTTGTGCACACCAAACACACAGTCGGCAGCATCTCTTCCCTCGGAAAGCCCCGTCTGATATTCCAGGTATACCTTCCCGTCTGCCGCAGGAGACAGGCAGCGGGATCGTCTGCCCTCCCAGGCGATCCGATTCTGCTTAAGATGATCCTCCAGCTGCTTCTCCGACAGCCGACCGAAATGTGTCAACAGATGATATCCCCAAAGGATCACCGGGTCCAGTCTCTCGCTGGCCAACAGTCTGCACAGCACCTCAAAAAGCTTTACCATTCTACCCCCAGTTTTCTCAAATCATCCCGCACCTGCTCATAGGACTGAAAGCAGATTCCTTTGATGCCGCAGGCTTCACCGGCTTCAATGTTTCTCAAAGTATCATCAATGAACACACACTCTTCTGCCTGTAGACTGAATCGGTCAAGAAGCAGGTCATAGATTCTCGGATCCGGTTTGATCAGTTTGTCCCGATATGACAGGATGCCGCCGTCCGCAAACGGGATGAAAGTCAGAGCATCTTTGCAATCTTCCTCGGCTTTTCTGGAAAAGTTGGAGAGATAATACACGCCATATCCCGACTGCTTTAACCTCTTGACCCAGGGAATCGCATAATCTCTCGGCGTCACCATTCCCTTCACATTTCCGAAGGCCAGACGCAGCTCCTCTTCGATCTCAGGGTCCGCCGCAATAAAAGCTTCCATAATCTGTTCGTCAGACCACTCACCGCGATCCAATTCGTTCCAGACAGGATTCAGCACAGAAGCTTCGGCGATTCGATCAATCATCTCCTCCGAGAAGCCTTTATCCTGCAGAAACTCCTTCCAGCGAAAATCGGTCAATACATTTCCAATATCAAAAATCACGTTCCTTATCATCTTAATCTCTCCATTCAAATTGTTCCGATCAGTTCTTCCGTCAGGCAGAAATCCATCCGGACTGCTCCTGTGTAGGGCAACTACTCTCCGGAAAAGGAATCGCTCCCGAGGCAGATCTGCAGTAATCTCTCCGCCGCAGTAGAGAGCATCATCCTGGAATTTTTCACCACGCAGAAGCTTCTCTTCGGGATCATCTGGTTAAAGCGAAGTTCAAACAACGTCCCCTCGTCCAGTGCTTCTCTTGCAAAATCTCTGACCACACAACCGATTCCCAGATTTCTCAGCGCAAACTGCACGATCATATCGCTGGTCGCCAGTTCAAACTCCGGTTTTAACACGATTCCCTTCTCCGAGAGAAAATGATCCATATAGAATCTGGTGCTGGTATTGTTTTCCAGTGAGATCATCGGCAGACTCTCCAGCTCCTGAAAATCCAGCGTCTTATGCTTTAATGCCAGAAAATTTCTTCCCGCCACAAACACATCCTCTATCTGACGAACCTCTCTGACTTCCATCCCGTCCTCCGTGTGAAACGGAGTGCTGACTACACCGAAGTCGATCTTCCCCTCCTTCAATGCCTTCAGGGTCTCCGGTGTGGGACCGTTTGACACCACCACATTGATGTTGGGATACTTCTCATGGAACTTCTCCAGATAAGGCAAGAGATAAAACCGAAGTGTCATGTCGCTGGCACCGATGTGCACCTCTCCCACCCCCAAATCCTTCATCCGAAGCACTTTCTCGGTGCCCAGTTCAAACAGTTCCATCCCTTTCTCCACATAGGAGAACAGCGCTTCGCCCTCTGACGTGAGTCGGATTCCTCTGGGTGCCCTCTGAAACAATGTCACGCCAAGATTGCGCTCCAAAAGCTTCAGCGACTGGCTCACCGCAGGCTGAGAAATAGACAGCAAAGCGGCAGCGCCTGTAACACTGCCGCTCTTTGCTGTATAATAGAAAACTTTGTAATACTCCAGATTACCGATCATGGTTTATTTCAACGCACTTTCTCTGTAAATGATATCGTCTCGCCCGGGTCCGTTGCTCACCATAGTGATAGGATACCCGATCTGGCTCTCGATAAACTCAATATAGTTTCTGCACTCCGCAGGCAATTCCTCGTATTTTCTGATACCGCGGATATTGGTCTTCCAACCGGGCAACGTCTTCAACACAGGCTTTGCCTTTTCCAGCTTACTTGTCACAGGGAACTCTGTGGTGATCTCGCCGTCGATGTCATAGCCTACGCAGACAGGAATCTCATCCAGATATCCCAACACATCCAAAACCGTAAACGCCACATCCGTGGTACCCTGCAGTCTGCAACCGTACTTGGAAGCCACACAGTCGAACCATCCCACACGTCTGGGTCTGCCGGTGGTTGCACCGTACTCACCGCCATCTCCTCCTCTGCGTCTGAGTTCCTCTGCGGCATCACCGAACAATTCGGAAACAAATGCTCCTGCACCCACTGCGGAGGAATAAGCCTTGCAGACAGTGACGATCTGCTTGATCTCATAGGGAGGAAGTCCTGCCCCGATCGCGCCGTAGGCTGCCAACGTGGAGGAAGAAGTTACCATCGGATAGATGCCGTGGTCGGGATCCTTTAAGGTTCCCAACTGACCTTCCAGCAAAATCGTCTTCCCATCCTTGATTGCCTGATTCAGGAAAGAAGACACATCTGCCACGAAAGGAGCAACCATATCTCTGTACTCGTGTAATGTCTCCAGCAGCTCAGCGGGATCCAGCTGAGGCTTGTGATAGAGATGCTCCAGAAGAACGTTCTTCATCTCACAGACGCGCTCTGTCTTCTCCTGCAGCAATTCCTCATCAAAAAGCTCGCTGACCTGGAAACCGATCTTCGCATATTTGTCGGAATAGAACGGAGCAATTCCGGACTTGGTGGAGCCGAAAGACTTACCGCCCAGTCTCTCCTCTTCATACTGATCGAAAAGAATATGATAAGGCATTACGATCTGTGCTCTGTCAGACACCAGAATCTTCGGAGCGGGAACTCCTCTGTCCACGATGGACTGAACCTCCTTGAACAGCAAAGGAATATTCAATGCAACACCATTTCCGATAACGCTGGTAGTATGTCCGTAGAACACCCCGGAAGGAAGCGTATGCAGTGCGAACTTACCATAATTGTTCACGATGGTATGTCCCGCATTGGCTCCGCCCTGGAAACGAACAATAATATCCGCCTCCTGCGCCATCATATCCGTAATCTTCCCTTTTCCCTCGTCACCCCAATTGGCTCCGACAATCGCTTTTACCATAGTTTCCTCCGTTTCAGCCTGAACGCGGCAGTTTATTATTCTTTACGGAGTAATTATAGTATATATTATCCCATAAGTAAAATCAATATATTTTATAGATACCATAATATTTTCTTATGCATTATATTTTTCTTATGTATTTGCGAATTCCCATGAAGCCGCTCGTTCTCGTAAGACCAATCACCCTTATCATTTCTCACTTTCCTCCATCCCCGGCGCTGCCATGGAAAGAATCATTTGGATTTCTCCGACTCATTTCATCGATAGGAACCATTAAAACCAATTTGTCGTCCCCTCGTACATCAAAACAAGAATATTCTCCTCTTTCCGTTGCTTTTTCTGCTCGGAAATATACTATTCTGAATTATTTACCACATATTTCTTTCATTATTGCTATTTTGATGCTTCCTACTACATCGAATTCTTCAAAGTATCTTACTCTCGCTGTTTTTCCTTCCACTTACTGAGATTGAAGAAACAGATAATCGACAATTACCAAATCATTTAATACTTTCGATGCCTTATCCCACATCGGATAAAGAGAAAGACACCTGCTATATTGTAATCACCAAAATGTACCCTCCCAAGTGCTGCCCGATGAACCTGATTCGTTGAAATAATGATGGATCACACTGTCGATATCTCCCGTGTCTAGCGGAATTGCCGAAGTTTCCTCGGTAACAATCAGGTTCTCACCCAAGTAGATCCCTTCCCGCCGGTAATCCTTGATCCTCTGTACAGTGTGATTCGCATACTCTTGGTTATCCATCATTCCGCGGTGTTCCCAGTAGACTTCCCGCCGTTTCCAAGCATTCCAAACTGTAAAGTCTGGGTAAATCGTTCTGCCATCCGACAATATCAAAGGGCACTCATACTTGTATGGAATGTTCAATTCAGAAAGCCTATTTGCAATCATCAACTCTGACTTTGATCGGACGTGTTCTCCCCGACGTGTGACAAAGACAGGAACATTGTTGGCTACTGCTTTACACTGGAAAGGTGTTTCCTGCCATTCTCTGGCAACATCCGCATCGTACATGTCTATGGGAGACAGATAGTTACGAATCTCCAAGGGGTTCTCCGAATAGGAGCTTTGAATCCTGTGACCAATCTCTCCGGATTTTTTTAGGAATTTCTCCAGAATAGCTATCTCACTGTTCAGCAGCTTTAACACTTCTTCCTCATACTTCTTTTGAAGGTATGACCGAATGGTATCCTTCTGTCGCTTGGATAAATACGTGCCGCTTTTATCGTTCGGAGAAAATCTCACATAATACTGTACTTTCCCTTTATTTTGCACAACATGAATTCTTCCCTCCGGATATTTCCCTGAATTTTTCTCCAGGATCGATTTTGCACGATACAGTTCATCATACCTCCTTTCTGCCTCTTGATAAAGCATTGTAGGACTCAATAATAATTTCTTCGTGTCGGACACCTCCCTCTTTCTTGAAAACAGTTACATGAATGAAAGAAAATTGACACTTATCATCGGAATTATGAAAGAGACTCTTTGCGATGTATGGTCCTACAACAAACTCATAATTTCTGATCATCTCCGGTGCTATTGAGAGTAGTAAATGTACCATTCTATTCCGTTTTACTACAAAAGTAAGCGAATTGATTGTTTCGCTGTAGTCCTTGTCATCGATCTCAAGAATTGTTAGTCTTTTGTTGCTTTTTGTTGGTTCGTCTTCTTTTCAGCGCAGGGTTTTACATCGGAACATAAGAAAAAAAGAGAGTCGATGTGCTACAGTACATCGAAAGATTTAGAAATTGATAAATACACACCCGAATGGAGAATTATCTTTCATTTCATTTCACTTTACCATATTTATAAACGCTTTTGCAAGTAAAAAATATCATTTTATAAGATTTTATAGTGAACCGGTGACTATTACTACCGGTTCTCTCCATCCGCTTGTCGGCTACTGCTTTACACTGGTCGCTTTCTTACCACTTCGCAGAAAAAAACCGCTTTTGCAAGATGCAAAAGCGGTCTCTGAAAATAGATTGATTTCTTCTCTAGGAGGCTCCCTTCGTCAGCTTCTCAGCAATGACCGTCCGGATCCTCTCCCTGACGATTCCTGCTATTTCAGCAGTGGTCATCCCAACATACTCCTCATAGGGAATCGCCGGCAGAAAATGAACCTGCGTCGTCACCTTTCGGAGAGAATTGACATTGAACACCTTGTAGGAGTCAATGATCGCCACAGGCACGATTGGAGCCTTAGATTTCGTTGCGCACTGAAAAGCTCCCGGGCGAAAATCCTGAAGTTCATTGTGGTTATGGTCATATCCGCCCTCCGGAAAGATAATATACCTTCTGCCCTCCTTGACCTCTCTGACAATATCCAGAATCGTCTTCACCTGTTTCCGCCGATCGGATTTGTCCAGTCTCTGGCCTTTGATCAATTCCACAAAGGGATTGACGATGGGGCGTTTGGATACCTTATAATCCATCACCATCGTGCAGGGTGCATCATGGGAGGCAATGATCCCCAACACATCAAATTTCCCCTGATGATTTGGGAACATCACATATCCGCCGTCTTCCGGCAAATTCTCCTGTCCGGAGCATTTTGTTTTGATTCGGCCCACGCGCATGCATATCCGAATGCACCGTCTGGCAACTGAATATCTGGTCTCTTCTGAGTAGTCTGCCTCATGATACTTGATGTAATAAGCCTTCGCGATGTAATAGGCAATGAGCGGCAGACAGATCAGAATCACATAAGTCATTCTCAACATGTTTATTCTCTTCCATCCCAGCAATAGGTACAGAGTTTCTCTTTTGGCAGTCCCACAGAATCGATCATATCATCCAGTCTGTGATATCTCAGAGAGGTAAAGTTCAGCTGCCTGCCGATTCTCTCCACCATCTCCTTATACTCAGGAGCATCCGGGTTTACATAGTTGGCCAGGTCAATATTTCTGTTCTCTCTCTCCATCTCCTGGATCACCCGACGGGTAATCAGATCCATTTCAGAAGAGGAACGGGAGAAGTTCAGATACTTACAGCCGTACAAAAGGGGAGGACATGCGGGACGAATATGCACTTCCTTTGCACCGCTGGAGTACAGGAATTCCGTCGTCTCTCTCAGCTGAGTCCCTCGCACGATAGAGTCATCGATGAGGAGCAGACTCTTGTCCTCGATCAGCTGTTTTACGGGAATCAGCTTCATCTTCGCAATCAGATTACGCTGGGTCTGAATCGTAGGCATAAAGGATCGGGGCCAGGTAGGGGTGTACTTGATAAATGGTCTGGAAAAAGGAATTCCGGACCGGTTTGCATAACCGATGGCATGGGCGATACCGGAATCGGGTACACCGGCCACGATATCGGGAGCTACATTGTCTCTCTCTGCCAGCTTGGCACCGCACTTATACCGCATCTCCTCCACACTGATTCCCTCGTAGGAGGAAGAAGGATACCCATAGTAGATCCACAGGAAGGTACAGATCTTCATATCCTTGCCGGGAGCCACCAGCGTCCTGCAGCCCTCCGGTGTGATGACAGCGATCTCGCCGGGACCAAGTTCACGTTCACTGGTATACCCCAGATTCAGATATGCAAAGCTCTCGAAGGAAGCACAATAGGCCCCTTCCTTCTTACCGATGCTGACCGGAGTTCTTCCGAGCTTATCTCTTGCCGCATAGATACCGAGAGGCGTCATGATCAGAATCGTCATCGAACCCTCAATGATCTCCTGGGCATACTGAATTCCTTCCACAATATTGCTCTTCTGGTTCACAATGGACGCTACCAGTTCCGTGGCATTGATATCGCCGCCGCTCATCTCCAGAAAATGAGAATGGCCCTTCTCGAACAGTTTTTTGATCAGTTCTTCGGTATTGTTGATCTTTCCGACCGTTGTGATCGCATAAGTGCCGTGATGGGATCTGACCATCAGGGGCTGGGGTTCAAAGTCAGAGATACAGCCGATACCGATATTACCGGACATGGTGTTCACATCCTTATCGAACTTGGTACGGAAAGGAGCATTTTCGATGTTATGAATGGCACGATCGTACCCCTTCTCCCTGCTGAATACCGCCATACCGGCTCTTCTCGTTCCCAGATGGGAATGATAGTCTGTTCCAAAGAAAAGATCAAACACGCAATCTTCTTTTGATGCTACTCCAAAAAAACCACCCATTCTATTTACTCTCCTCGTCTTAATTATCACTGGGGAAAGAATGGCTGTCCCGCCATTCTTTCCCCAGCGAAATGTTATACATTGATCTCAGCTGTCATACCAAGCAGATCCTTGTTTGCATCCAGCACAGGGCGGATGACATTTGCAAGGAAGTTGTCCACCTGCTCCTTGGAACGGCCTACATATTTGGACGGATCCATGGTTGCCTGCAATTCCTCCAGCGTCAGATTGAAAGCAGGATCCGCAGCGATCAGTTCCAGCAGATTGTTCTCCTTGCCCTCCACCTTTACATTGTAACCGGCCTGCATGGAAAGGGTTCTGATCCGCTCGTGAAGCTCCTGTCTGTTGCCGCCGTTCTTCACCGCATCCATCATAATGTTCTCGGTAGCCATGAAGGGCAGCTCACTCATCAGTCTCTTCTCGATCACCTTCGGATATACTACCAGTCCGTCTACCACGTTCATGCACAGATCCAGGATACCGTCAATCGCAAGGAAGCCCTCTGGAATGGACAGTCTCTTGTTCGCAGAATCGTCCAGAGTTCTCTCAAACCACTGGGTAGCAGAGGTGATGGCAGGGTTCAGTGCATCGATCATCACATATCTGGACAGAGATGCGATACGCTCGCTTCTCATCGGATTTCTCTTATATGCCATTGCGGAGGAACCGATCTGGCTCTTCTCGAAGGGCTCCTCTACCTCCTTCAGGTGCTGAAGGAGACGAATGTCGTTGCTCATCTTGTGGGCGCTGGCAGCAATCCCTGCAAGCACATTGGCAACTCTGGTATCTACCTTACGGGAATAGGTCTGACCGGACACGGGATAGCACTCTGCAAAGCCCATCTTCTGTGCGATCATGGGATCGATCTTATCGATGGTCTCCTGATCTCCTGCGAACAATTCCAGGAAGGACGCCTGGGTTCCGGTAGTTCCCTTGGAGCCCAACAGCTTCAGGCTGTCCAGCACATAATCCAGATCCTCCAGGTCAAGGTAAAACTCCTGCAGCCAGAGAGTTGCCCTCTTTCCCACCGTGGTAGGCTGTGCGGGCTGAAAATGCGTAAACGCCAGAGTAGGCTGGCTCTTATATTTGTCGGCAAACTTTTCCAGACAGGCCATCACATTCACCAGCTTCTTCTTCACAAGTCGAAGTGCTTCGCGCATCACGATGATGTCCGTATTATCTCCCACATAACAGGAGGTTGCACCCAAATGGATGATGCCGGCTGCCTTGGGGCACTGCTGCCCGTATGCATACACATGGCTCATGACATCATGACGAACTTCCTTCTCTCTTGCCTTAGCCACCTCATAGTTGATATCATCGGCATGAGCCTTTAACTCCTCGATCTGCTCGTCAGTGATCACCGGCTTGCCGTCCTGACACAGTCCCAGCTCCTTCTCTGTCTCAGCAAGAGCGATCCAAAGCTTTCTCCAGGTACGAAACTTCATATCCGGTGAAAAAATGTACTGCATCTCCTTGCTGGCATAACGCTCGGAAAGCGGACTCACGTATCTGTCTGTACTCATAGTCAACCTCTTCTTTCTATTTCTTTAAATATTCAACCGCATATTGAGGACGAATCCTAAGAACCTGATGATTTTTGCCTCTCAGGAAAAATGGTGTCCCAACGATTACCTATCATATCTTACAGTTTTTTCAAAGTCAATAGGAAACCTGCTAATCCAGCACACATCCTCTGTAGCTGTCCTTCAGAATGCGGGTGATCTCCTGATTTTCCTCGTAAAACTCTCCGGGATCCGTCTCCCCTCTCGTCTCTTTTCGATGATAGAGCCTCAGATATTCAGGGCGCTGTTCCCACTCGGACAGCACCTGGTCCATCTCATGCTCCAGCTCCAGCGTCGCATCATACCACTCCATATTGTCTGCCACAAAGGACACATACTGTTCCTCGGTAAGTTCCATACGCTTTGCTGCCAGATAGTCTCTGTAATAGTCTTCCCGGTTATCGATCTGGTAAGCCTTGAAAAAACAATCCGCAGCTTTATCATAGGTCATCAAACCGGCAAAAGCCACTCCCTTATTGTGCCAGATCGCAGCAAGGCATGTCACAGGAGGCATGGTCTCTCCCTTCTGTTCCTGCTCCTTCCATAGATTCAGCAGCCTGTCGTAAGATTTGATGGCGGGGGAGAGCTTCTTCTTTTGGACCAGATAATCGATCTGTCCTTTTCTTCGCTCGATATTGCTCATCCCTGCACCCTGCTTTAGGACACTCTCCACATCCAGCACCGTTCTCTCCTCGAACAGACCGGTATAATCCAAAATCATGGTGCAGACACGCACAAGGGCATCCTTTTTATAGATCATGGAATTCAGTACCCGGGCCAGATCATGCAATTCGCACTCATGGTCGATCCATTCCACCAGCTTGTCGTTCGCAAGAGAATCATCCAAAAGATAGGCGTTTTCCTTGATGCAGACACACAATTCCTCTATACAATACACATTGATTCCCAGGTCCGCAAAACGATATGGTGTTGTGGTTCGCTCCCCTACGCAGATACAAACGCGCATAGTATCCTCCTGTTTCCTTCTGTCGATCCGCAAAAGGACCGGCGAAAGGATCTAAATGTTGATGTACTCCTGCCAGATCTGTCCGGAAGGCTCTCTGAATTCTCCCAGACCCAGATCCTCCACGATCACAGCAAGCTTTGTCTCCGTATCCATATACATACGAAGATGTACCAGACTGGTGCCCTCGGGAAAATTCTCCATAGTGATCTGCGCCACCTTGCTGTCCTGTCCGTTCAGCGGTGTAATAATCAGGGAGATCATGCCTCCGTCCCGAAGATACAGATTCATGTCCACCTCAGCCTCATACCAGTTGACACCGGCATCCATCAGCGCAAAGTACTTCTCTTCCCCCCGCTCATAGAGCTTCATTCCCACATTGGCCTTCAGCTTGTCGCTTCCCAGGAAGACATGTGTCTTTCCCACCTCACTGGGACTGATCCGCTCCTGCATCCCGCAGCAGGCGCCCTTGCTGAACAGATTGTTGCCCTGAAACACTCTTCTGCCTCGACAGAGGTAGGTCAGCGACTCCTTCATCCACTCCTGGTCGAACACATCTCCGATCAGGTATACACTGCTGATCAGATGATTTGCCATGACGCTTTCGGCGATGTGAAGGAAGGCAGCGTCATAATCCTTGATCTCCTTTGCCCGAAGACCCGGCTCCTCAGAGAGCGGGCCCATGCGGTAAAAGTCAAAGCGTTTCTCCTCGATATAGGAAACGATGGGAGAAGTCCTTCGGTTGCTCTCCAGCCGATAGGTCTTGATGGTTCTGTCCTGATAGGTAAACAGAACGGATTGAAAAGCCCACAGTTCCTTGGGCTGATGAATGACATAGCTGTAAAAACTCTCGGCGTGGCTCTGAAAGGACACCCGGTCCGCCTTCACGGGGAGATCCTTCACCAGACTGCGCAGCACCTCCAGTGTTCTGTAGTCCATCTGCTCGCAGGTGATCATCAAAGCACTGATTTTTTTCACGGATGCAGTCTGGAACAATCTGCTCAGACTGCGTTTAAAGAAAAGCGCCAGCAGACCGACCGGGTCAACGCTCTCCTCATCCACCACAATATTGTCTCCCTTCCAGGCAAGCTCCAGAAGATCGGTGATGACAAGACCGGTTCCCTCATTGCCGCACCGTTTCGCATCCACGCCATACAGCCATTGACCGTTGTCATGGCGTTTTGCCAGCATGGTGGGAATATTGAAATGCTCTGCATCTGACGACTGGGGCAGTGTTGAAACATCCCCTTTTTCGGAAAAGCTAAAGCTGATCTGGGTGTAATCATTCCGAAGATCATATCCCACGATCACTTTGTCACTGTTTAAAAGTCCCATGCTTTCCCCTTTCTATCGGTATACTTCAGGCCTGCCTATTTCAGGGTAAACAGCCTGCTGTTCAGAAACTCTCGTTTATAATACCGCTCCAACAGCTGATCCATCTTATCGTAGTCACCGATCTCATTGGCAGCCACGATCTCATTGACCAGTCGGAAACGGTTCCTGCCATCCTGAAAGAAGGCGCTGTGCAGAACACCATCCTCCATGATCTGCTCCTCACTCTCGGCATCCTGTGCCTTGCCGGGAAGCTCCTGGGTGATGTAGTAGTGAAGTCCCTCTCCGTAAAACAGGATGAACTCCTTACAGAAAATACCGCTGGCGACCTCCGTCATATACTCAGCGGTATACTCCAGATCTCCCCGCTCTCCGGGGATGTAAGCGGTCTGATTCTCATTCTCATCCACAAGCGCATAATGCACGACAGCCTTGGCATCCTCCTCGCCCCGGAAGGTGAGGATCACTTTATCCACCATCTCCTGCTGCACCTGTTCATTCCAGGTAAACTCCCGGAAAAATTCCAGATGAATGCCCTGATTCATCATCTCCGACAGGAACTTCTCCGTCAGTTCTCTGTGCTCCGGCGTCATATCCTCCGCCGCATAAGCGAAATATTTCAGATAGGCCAGCTTACAGATACGCTGAATCGGCTGGCCGTCCAGATACATCTTTCTGATCTCTTCGATCACCCGAAAATCCGGCAGCCTGTCTCGCAGATAATAGTCGTAGGAGCTGTACTCCAGATACAGTTCCACCACGAGAGGATCGCCGCCATTGTCCACATAATAGGCGAAAACTTCATCCTTCTCATGGATGAATGCTCCGGTGTAGAGCATCTGAAGCAGCATTCTCTCACACACTGCAAAGCAGTCCAGCTGATAGGAAACCGCAAGCTTCCGGAGGTCTCTGTACTCCTTGGTGTTACAGCTGCTGTGAAGGATCAGATAGTACAGCACCGTACTGTCCACTCTTCCCTTTCGGAAGGCGCACATGGCTGCATCCAGAAGGGTCGGGTCCCTGGTCATATCCACATTGTCGCAGCAATAATCCAGGAGCCGCAGCAACAGCTTTGTCTCAAGGCGATAGGGACCGTATTTTCGAAGAAGCTGCTCAGCAGGCTCGTACTTTTCACGGAGAATCAGATACTGCATGACCTCATTTCGTCCTGCGCCGTCCAGTTCCTCCACCGGAATCGTCTCCAGGAACCGGTCCATATCCGTATAGGCATCCTGCTCATAATAGAACAGTAGAACTTTTAACAAAAGTCCATGCCGGAACTGATCCGTGGCCTGACCGGAACTGATCACCCGGAGTGCCCGGTCCACTTCTGAACTGTTCTTCAGCGGACGATCAGCCACCCCCTCCAACAGGAAAATATCCAGAGAGGGATTGTCCACAGCGTAATCCTGCAGCTCCTGAAGATATTTTCCCGGGAACATCGCCTTCTCCAGATCATACTCTACAGATTTGGTATAACGATTCCCCCATGCATCTTCAAAAGCCAGCACATATTGGCTGCCATACAGCGGTGCCCAGGTGCAGCCATCCCGGATCGGGTATTCCTCCGGATTTTGCTTGCCGGGCTGATAGACATACAGCTTCTGCAGTTTTCTGTCGGACACCCGGATCATATGCGCAAACAACAGCCTGGACAGTGCCGGTGCCGTAGTCTCATTCAACATACCGGGCTGTAAAAATGCATTGTAAAGATTTGCCAGAGATCTGCTGAAATGCATTCTGGTGATCTGTTCAATGCAGAATAACTCCATGCGGTTTCTGTACGTCTCGTAAACATCCCGCATATCCTCCTTATGGCGGAGAATGTAATCGTACATATATGCGGTATGCTCATAGTCCAGATTATTCTGATAGGAGAAATACAGCAGTACCCTCTTGGGGATCTCTCTGTCCTTATCCACATCCAGGGACATCATATAATATTCATACAGATTGGTGATGGGAAGATTGTTCTCCACGCCATCCCGATAAAATCGAAAATACTTATCGCCGATCCTGCCGCCCTTCACAAGCAGGGAACAGATCTGCTGCAGCAGGCGTTCATCCCTGCTCTTCTCATACATCCGGTTCAGGGTCTTAAACAATACGTAGGAGTAATCGCGAACCTTTTCTGCCAGATAGATGACATGCTCGCGAACCTCCGGCTGCAGCACATCATGCCGCACTGCATACCAGATCACCTGCTGTTCAAAGGCTCCCAGCCTGCGAAGGATAGAGGGATTGTTGTTGATGATCCCCAGTGCCTCAATGTACAGCATGGGGCTGCTGCAGCCGATGGAGAACTGTTTCTCCAAAAAGACCCACTTTGCAGTGGCAGATCTGTAATATTCTTCCGACAGGTAGAGGAGCAGCCAACCCACTCTCCAGTTCGCCGCATCCTGCCTGTAGATATTCTCCACTTCCGCCGTCACCCGATCCACGTACTCCAGATCCCTGTGAATCAGGGAGGTCAGATACAGATAATACGCCAGAAGCGTGTCGTTCCCCTGTCCCTTCTCCAACTGGTCAGAGACCTGGTCCAAGATCCAGCCGGCCTCTTGGGGCTGATCCCTGGTGATCAGCACCTGCGCCTGAAACAGTTTGACAGCCACGTCATCCACATCCCGTGCCGCCATGCTCTCCACCAGTCTGCCGGTCTCTTTGATCCACTCCTCCATAGAGAGCTTCCGATTGCGAAAGTCCTCATACAGACGCATCAGACGGAGGGTCTCATTCTTCTCCGTGAGTCTGGCCTTTCGGGTGGCTCTCCTGCTGTCCACTACCATCTCCACGGGGATCTCCAGTTCACCATAGGAATGAGTCAGCTTCAGACACCCGAAATTCTTGCCCCGATGACAACGGGTCAGGTCGATAAAGACTGTCAGGGTACAGGTGTTCCCCAGAAAATCATCCTCGGTCAGCAATTCCTTCGCCGTAAAGAAAAACTCACCATCGCACTCCACCGCCAGCCTGGTATAGCCCCAGCCGTTTCTGGAGATCACGATGTTCCGCTCCAGCACCGGTCGGGTTTCCGACAGATCCGAATCCTCCGCATAGAGGATATTCTCCTGTACCATATAGTCCACTCTCTGCTTCTTGCCGGTCTGCAGCAGGAATTCCTCCAGATTCTGCTCGGAGCCCACATTGGCAGACAAAGCCCTGTAGACAAGCTCATACTGAGCATCCTCTCCGGTCAGCAACGTACGAAAACGGGAGGTGTAAAATAATTTCAGGGCCTCCGGGCGATTCTTTCTCGCAAGAAGTGCAAAGTGATTCAGATTCTGAATCTGCATATCGGCAGCCTCCAGACAGGCAGGCTCCATCGTCACGGTAAAGGGAAGGGTGTATTCTCCCTGATTGCCCACTACAAAAAAGCTGCCGCGAACGCACTCCCCCTCAGCCATGTCCTCACCATGGAAGCGATAGAGGATCTCCTCATTGCTGCCGCAGTACTCTTCCGTCAGGCACTCCATCCGACTGTCAGAGGAGGTTACCTTCCCCATATTCACTTTGCCTTCGGGGCCGATGATTCGAAAAGAACCCTCTGTCACCCCTCTGCTATGTAATGCAATCTCTATTTTCGTGCAGGAGAAATCCAGATATCGGTTCTCATAATTGAATTTCCCCTCGAGGATCTGATTGATCAAGGTCTGCATAAGTCGCTCCATTCCAGCACTCATTCCAACAAAAATGCCCTACGCTATATTATACCAAAAAATACAGCGCAGGGCAATTTGATTTTACTTCAGATTCAATTTTTTGTTCAGGACATGCATGGACCACAGATAGATGCCGACAGCCAGTCCGACACTCAGGATCAGCCTTCCGTAAACATTCAGATACAGATACCGGCTGAATGCGTTATCCGAACTGATTCCGGCCACCAGACAGGCCTTCATCACGATCTGCAGGATGTACTGGATCACGCCGATTCCGAAATAGACCACAAATCCCATAAAAACTCTGGCACCGTGACACAGCTGTCCGATGGTAAACGAACCATATGCAAAGACCAGCACCAGAAAGGGGGACAGTATCATGTAAAGGATCGTACCCAGCATAAGCAGTCCGTCATCCAACGCCGTGCCGTATAAAACCTGGGAAAATGCCCGTCCGATCTCCTTCATTCCTTCCAGAAGTTCCGCCATCCCCAGTTCCGTTCCCGCTGCCAGGATGACGAAGCCAAAGATCGAAGCCATCAGACCGATATACACGATGATCAGCCAAAATCCTCCCACCAGCACCTTGGACAGGAAGATCTCCCACTTCTGTACCGGAAGGGTATGGGTGAGATAACCTTCGTCGGAAAACATTGTTTTGTAATACCGGACGATCAGATAGATCAGCATAAAGAATACCGAGAACATCAGCACCATCGTAAACAGCAGAATGGAGAACACTCCTGCCATCTGCATCATGGCCGCCCCAAACTCCAGTGTCTCGCTTCCGTACGAATAGAGATTTTCCATCTTGTCTGAATTTGACAGAAGTCCTCCCATACCCAGCCATCCAAGAAGTGTGGCGGCTGCCATGGCAAAGAGTACACCGACTCCGGCCTTCCAGGTCTCCTTCCACTCGTATTTCATCAACTTTCCTAACATTTGAACACCTCCCTGAAGTACGCATCCACGCTCTTGCCATGCTGCTCTCTGATATTCTCTGCAGAAGTATAGAGCACCAGATGACCGTTCTTCATAAAGATGACCTCATCCAGCACCTGCTCCACATCGCTGATCAGATGGGTGGAGATGATCACCGAAGCCTCCGGATTATAGCAGGTAAGGATCGTCTGCAGAATATAATCCCGGGCGGCAGGATCCACCCCCGCAATGGGCTCGTCCAGCAAGTACAGCTTCGCCTTACGGCACATCACCAGAATCAGCTGCACCTTCTCCTTGTTGCCCTTGGACAGCGTATCCATCCGCGCAGAGGGATCGATCCCCAGCTTTGAAAGCATTTCCAGTGCCTTCTCCTTGGAAAAATCCTCATAGAAATCCGCAAAATAGTCCAGAATATTCCTGATCCTTTTATTCCCGGCAAGATAGGTCTTATCCGGCAGATAGGCCACCATACTTTTCGTCTGCGGCCCAACCTCCACAGAACCGATTTTGATGATGCCCTGATCGGGAGTCAGCAGACCGTTCATCAGCTTGATCATCGTCGTTTTGCCGCTTCCGTTGGGTCCCAACAGGCCGATGATCTTTCCCGCCGGAAGTTTGATGCTAACATTGTTTACCGCTGCATACCGGGATGTGTACGACTTCGACACCCCGTAAATCTCTACAAGATCACTCATTGGTACTCCTCTCTGTCACACTGTCCCATGCGCTCCGGGCAGTGCCTACTCTTACACGATACTAGTATCCGGCCGGAATGTCAAGCAATCCGACCGGATACCGAAAGAAACTCTGCAAAAACTCTGCCGATCAGGGTCTCAGGGGATCGTCCAACAAGGTCAGGTCCCCGGCTCTGCAATACGGGATACGCCCACATAGATATCCGAGATCTCATACCAGGTTGGATAGTCGACGATCCCTGTCTGAGGCAGGTCAAATATCCTTTGGAAGGTCCTCACCGCTCTCTCGGTGGCCGGCCCGTAGATGCCATCCGCAACCAGAGTGGGCAATGCGGGATAATCTCTGGCAATTCGATTCAGCTGCTGCTGCATCTGCCGCACCTTCTCTCCCGCAGACCCTACCGAGAGATCATACCCGGGGAAAGAACTGGGCACACCGGATATCTGCTCTGCCGTATTGATATACATATCATTGCCGTAGTAATAGCGGATGATCTCAATGGCAGAATATCCCTCATCTCCCAGATATTTGGACCCCCATTGGCTCAGACCCTGACAGGTCACACGCTGTCCGTCGCAATAAGAAGTAAAGATCGGCTGCCGCACCCCCGGTCTGGACAGGTAGTTGGCAAAAACGGAATCTACCAGATAGCTGATGTCCTCATAAATATTTCTTCCATAGATCCACTTATGGTCATAGGCAGTGGAGGATGTGATGGTAAAATCATACCCTTGATTGCGGTACCACTCCGTGTAGACACGATTTAAAGTAAAGGACTGAATGGCCAGAATATTGGCATAGATCGTGGACTCCGGCCAGGTGGGATAGATCTCGCTGCAGGCCACATTTTTGATGTAATCCTTATAGCGGACCCAATAATTTCCGGCAGAAGAATCGCTGGGAACACCGTCGTGAACAATGATGTATTCCGGGATCACCACTCTGCTTAAGACGATCTCTCCCGTCTCATCCATAGGTTTGATCTCGTCCTCCGGAATCTTCGGCGGATAATCGCCAAACAGCGTGTGAGCCGGGATCACCACGATCTTTGTTTCCTCCTCCGTCAGCTCCAGCGGATTCATTTGAATCGCCTGCAGGGACAGTTCCTCTGCCAGGATCTCCGACCCGGACACCAGTACCGGTTCGTACCCTTCGGCCTCCACCGACAGATTATACTCCGCATAGGGCTGCTGTTCTTCTCCCGGAGATAGAGACAACGCAACAGGGGGTGCAGCCAGACGGATGTCTGGTGTCTGCCCGGACTCATCGGTGGTCAGTGTCACCAGGGGATTCCCCGGATCGCCGGTATAAGAGATCTTCACCACCGCCCCCGGAATCGGCACCTGACCAACGGAAGATACCACGCTGACCTTCATCTGCCCGCTGTACTCTTCCTGCTGCATGATCAGTTCTGATTCATCCTTTCGTTTTTCGCACATAGTAGCTCCTTCAATTCATGAAACTCATTCAAATATATGCGTTGGGTCCGGCAAGGTTTCTTTATTTCTCTATTCTGCATAGTAATCCGAGTATTTTCCGGGGGAGATGCCGAATGTATCGCGGAAATTTCGCAGGAAGGAAGAGTAATCCGCAAACCCGCTCTCCAGATAGCTCTCTGTCACACTCTTCCCCTCCTTCAATGCCCTGCAGGCCTCAATCAGGCGCTTATTGATAAGGAAGCTGTGAACGGTAACGCCTGTCAGTTCCTTGAATTTCCGAAGGAAATGATACTTACTCATGTGGGCCACCACCGCCAGATCATCCACCGTGATCCTCTCCCGGATATGTGCATCGATGTAGGCCGAGACCTGTCGTACCAGAGGATGCCTGTAGAGTTCTTCCTTGGCAAACAGGTACTCTTCCTTCCGGCACAATACATTCAGATAGACAAAGAACATGGTCAGCAGTCCCTTGTCCAACAGTTTTTTCATACCGGCGTCTTTGCTCTCCGGCATATTGGTCATGGCCAGCTTCAGCAGATACCCCTGAAGCATCTCCTCATAGTAGATCGGGAAGTGATAAGCACAGGCCTTCTCCCGGGCAAAGCACTGAGTCAGGTCCGTCTGCCCATCGGACAGGGAGGCAAGCATTTGGGGCGTCACCCAGAGGATCAGACGTCTGGAGGAATCATGCTTTCCCTCCTCATACTGATACTTGTGCATCACATTTCGATCGATCAGCAAAAAGTCCCCTTTGTGCATGGAAAAGCTTCTGTCCTCCACCAGAGAGGAATACTCCCCCTCCAGAACATAGATGATCTCATAGAAATTGTGGTAGTGGAAGCTGACGGCACCCAGCGGTGCCCCCCGCTTCTCATAGACTTCCACATCCTCATTCATCATATATTGGCGTTCATCTGTGGCCTCACGCTTTCTGATCTGACTCTCAATTCCCAAGGAAACCCAACCTCCTTATCCTTCTTCCATTGTCCTTTCCTCCGAGGAAAAGTCTTCTTTTCTCCTTCAGAATGTGTTTCCCTATATTTTACCGCAATTTTTGCACTGTATCAAGCAATAAACGTTCTGTATCTTGCAAAAATGATGATGTATAATGCAATCAGTGAAGCAAAACACTGAAAACGGATAGAAACCAACAGGAGGAAAAAACGATGCAGATGACTTTGCGCTGGTACGGCAGCAAGTACGATACCGTAACCTTAAAACAGATCAGACAGATCCCCGGCGTGACCGGCGTGATCTCCACCCTCTACGGCACAAAGCCCGGTGAGGCCTGGGAGATGGAGGACATTTTGGCACTGAAGAAAGAGATCGAGGATGCAGGGCTTTCCCTTGCCGGTATCGAAAGTGTCAACATTCACGATGCCATCAAGGTCGGCACTCCCGACAGAGACCTCTATATCGATAACTATATCACCACCCTGGAGCGTCTGGGACAAGCAGGCATCCATATGGTATGCTATAACTTCATGCCGGTATTCGACTGGACCAGAACCGAGCTTGCAAGAGTCCGTCCCGACGGTTCCACCGTACTGGCTTACACCCAGGAGGCAGTCGATGCGTTAAATCCCGAGGATATGTTCGCCTCCATCAGCGGTGATTCCAACGGTGCGATCCTGCCCGGCTGGGAGCCTGAGCGTATGGCTCACATCAAGGAACTGTTCGAGATGTACAAGGATGTGGACGATGAGAAGCTGTTTGCGAACCTGAAGTACTTCCTGGAGCGCATCATGCCTGTCTGCGACAAATACGACATCAACATGGCCATTCATCCCGATGATCCCGCCTGGAGCGTATTCGGTCTGCCCCGTATCATCATCAATAAGGCAAACATCCTTCGCATGATGAAGATGGTGGACAACCCGCACAATGGCGTAACCTTCTGCTCCGGCTCTTACGGCACCAACTTAGAGAACGATCTCCCCGATATGATCCGTTCCCTGAAGGGAAGAATTCACTTTGCACACGTTCGCAACCTGAAGTTCAACTCTCCCACCGATTTCGAGGAATCCGCTCATCTTTCCAGCGACGGTACCTTCGATATGTATGAGATCATGCTGGCTCTCTACGATATCGGCTTTGAAGGTCCCATCCGTCCCGACCATGGACGTATGATCTGGGATGAGGTAGCTATGCCCGGTTACGGCCTGTACGACCGAGCACTGGGTGCCACCTACTTAAACGGTCTGTGGGAAGCAATCGAGAAGAGCCACAGATAAGCATATCACAGATATGCTCCATGACAGGAGGCCTGTGTATCTGCTTGCGGACACGAAGGTCTCAAGGGAGCATATTTGAAATCAGCATAGTAACAGAAAGGAAATCGCTATGAAACTCACATTAGACGGAATACGTTCTGAGCGCGCAGCGTTCGAACTGGCAGGTTATGCGCTCCCCACCTTTGATTACGATACCGTAAAGAAAAACACTTTCGAGCGCCCTACCTGGATCCACTTCGGTGCCGGCAATATTTTCCGCGCCTTTCAGGCCAACGTGGTTCAGACACTGCTGAACAAAGGTATCCTGGATACCGGTCTGATCGCTGCGGAGGGCTACGACTACGAGATCATCGAGAAGAGCAATCGCCCTCACGACAACCTGACCATTCTCGCCACCCTGAAGGCCAACAATACGGTGGAGAAGACTGTTGTCGGTTCCATTATGGAATCTTTGATCCTGGACAGCAAGGACGAGGCTGAATATACCCGCCTGAAGGAGATCTTCGCCAATCCCTCCCTTCAGATGGCTTCCTTTACCATCACCGAGAAGGGATATGCGACCACCAATGCACAGGGAGAGCTCCTTCCCGCAGTGGCTGCAGACTTTGAGAAGGGTCCCCAGGCTCCGGACAGTTACCTGGGCAAGGTCGTTTCTCTCTTGTATCATCGTTTTGCAAACGGCGCCCTTCCCATCGCCATGGTCAGCATGGACAACTGCTCTCACAACGGCGACAAGCTTTTGAGCGCTGTCTTGGCTTACGCTGCCGCCTGGTGTGAAAGAGGTCTGGCTGATCAGGCTTTTCTGGAATATATCAATGACAGATCCAAGGTTGCTTTCCCCTGGTCCATGATCGACAAGATCACTCCCAGACCTGACGAAAAGGTTAAGGCAATGCTTGCTGCTGACGGCATTGAGGATCTGGAGCCTGTGATCACCTCCAAGAATACCTATATTGCTCCCTTCGTCAATGCGGAGGAATGTGAATATCTGGTCATCGAGGATGCTTTCCCCAATGGCAGATCTGCCTGGGACAAGGGCGGCATCATCTTCACCGACCGTGAAACCGTGGACAAGGTGGAGAAGATGAAGGTCTGCACCTGCCTGAATCCTCTTCACACCACTCTGGCCATCTACGGATGTCTCCTCGGTTACACCCTCATCTCCGACGAGATGAAGAATCCTGTTCTGAAGAAGATGGTAGAGACCATCGGCTATGTGGAGGGACTTCCCGTAGTAGTAAATCCCGGCATCCTGGATCCCAGAGAATTCATCGACCAGGTGGTCAATGTGCGGATTCCCAACCCCTTCATGCCGGACACCCCTCAGCGAATCGCCACCGACACCTCCCAGAAGCTGGCGATCCGTTTCGGTGAGACCATCAAGGCTTACCGCAAGGATCCTTCCCTGGATCCGGCTGACCTGAAACTGATTCCTCTGGTTTTCGCAGGATGGCTGCGCTACCTGATGGCAGTGGACGATGCAGGGAATACTTTCACTCCCAGCTCCGATCCTCTCCTGGCAGAGGCATCCCAGTACGTTGCGGATTATGAACTCACCGATGCCCCCAAGGATCTGAACAAGCTGGATGCGCTGCTGAGCAACGAGAAGATCTTCGGAGTAGATCTGGTGGCTGTGGGTATGGCAGACACTGTCAAGAGCTACTTCGCAGAGCTGTCCTCCGGTGTGGGTGCCGTGGCTAAGACACTTGAGAAGTATGTGATGTAAGAGTGCAAAAGCTTTGAACAGAAGAAGGACCCGGCTGGACTTTTCCGTCCAACCGGGTCCTTTACTCAGGCCTCTATTCTATGATATGCAATTCTGGGATCCCCGTTCTCCAGATGGATGATCCCGCATCTTACAAAACCGTTCTTCTCCAGCGTATGCTGCATCACCCTGTTGTCGCGGTGGGTGTCCATGCGCAGATTGTCCGAGAACTGACTGCCGTACTCCACAGCCATAGAAAGCAGTCCCTTGATCTGCCCGTCTCCGGCGATACGATGGATGACTGCATAAGGTTCGTCATTCAGCCACGCTCCATCCTCGATCACATCATAGATCCCGTCCTTCCCATTGTAAAACATAAAGGTTCCGTGAATCACGCCCCCTTCCTCAGCGACAAAGCTTACTCCTTCCTCAATATCGGCAAGCAATAATTCCCGGGAGGGATACCCTCCGCTCCACTGTGTGGGGTTTCCGGTGCTTCTCATAAAAGCTCTGGCATAGTCGTAGATCTCCAGCATTCTGTCCAGATCCTGCAGCGTTGCTCTTCGAATCTCCATCGTATCTCTCCTGTTCTCCAAATTGGAAAAAGTCGACTCAGAGGCTTTCGAATCGACTTTTCCCGTTGATCAGTTCCGCTGTCTCCCCATCTCATGGCAGGGGCAGGACAGCCTGTTTATTTCGCAAGAAGCATCATGATCTCATTACTTCTGGCAACAAATGCTGCCATTGCCTCCGGATCCAGAGGAGCCTGCTGCAGTCTTGCCAGATCGTAGAGCTGTTCGCAGATCATCGGAACATTCTCGCTGTCTGTGTGCTCGGTGACATACTGCACCAGAGGATGGTTCGCATTGAGGATCAGGGTCTGTCCCTCCTCACCGAAACCGCCCATATCCATGCCGGGCATACTGTACATCTTCATCATATCCTGCATACGTCTGCTCTCCTCAGAGAGAGTAATCACTGCAGAGATCTTCTTGTTCTTCAGCTTGTCGATCTTTACGGTCAGACTGTCCTTCTTCAGCGCCTTCTTCATGATCTCAGCAATGGCTGCAGCCTTCGCCTCAAATTCCTCCTTCAGCTTCTTGGAGGTCTTAGCCTTCATGGCATCGGTCACATCGGCATCGATTCTCATGAACTTCACGCCCTCATTTCTGGACTCCAGACTGGTGATGAAGTGCTGGTCGATATTGTGGGTCAGGATCACTGCGTCCATCTTTGCAGCCTTGAACATATTGATATACTGCCCCTGCTGCTTCTCGTCGGTCACGTAGTAGATGATCTTCTCCTTCTTCTCCTCCTCGGCAGCATCCTCCGCATTCTCACCTTCTGCGTCTACAACCTCAGCCTCTACCTTCTCGCCGTTTTCATCCACTGCAGTCTCCTCTGCATCAATGGGCTTGGTCTCCAGACACTCGGGCAGGGTCAGATATTTGCCGTCCAGATTCTTGAACAGGATATAGTCGTTCATCTTCTCGAAGAACTTGTCGTCCTTCAGGCAGCCGAACTTGATGAAGGGCGCGATATCGTCCCAGTACTTGTCATACTCTTCCTTCTCTGTCTTGCACATACCGGACAGCTTGTCAGCTACCTTCTTGGTGATGTATTCGGAGATCTTCTTCACAAAACCGTCATTCTGCAGGGCACTTCTGGAAACATTCAGAGGCAGATCCGGGCAATCGATGACACCCTTTAACAAGAGCAGGAACTCCGGGATCACCTCTTTAATATTGTCGGCGATAAACACCTGATTGTTGTACAGCTTGATGGTTCCCTCGATGGACTCGTACTCCATGTTGATCTTCGGGAAGTACAGAATACCCTTCAAGTTGAAGGGATAGTCCATATTCAGGTGGATCCAGAACAAAGGCTCCCTGTAGTCGTGGAATACCTTGCGGTAGAATGACAGGTAATCCTCTTTTGTGCATTCGTTGGGATGCTTTGCCCAGAGAGGATTGGTATCATTCATCAGTTCGGGGCGCTTGGTGATCTTCAATTTCTCCTCACCCTCCACCGTTCCGTCCTCCTTCACGGTAGGATGGATCTCTTCGATGACGGTATCGGTGTCCAGCTTCTCCTCAGGCTTGATGATCTGGGTCTCCTTGGTGTCAGCCTTGGAGAGATAGATCTCAGTGGGCATGAAGGAACAGTACTTCTCGATGACTTCCTTTGCCTTGTACTCATTGCAGAACTCCAGGCAATCCTCGTTCAAAAACAGGGTGATCTTCGTACCAACCTCTGCCTTGTCGCCCTCGTCCATGGAAAACTCTGTGCCGCCGTCGCACTCCCAGTGAACAGGCTTCGCGCCCTCCTTGTAGGAAAGGGTGTCGATGTGTACTTCATCTGCCACCATAAATGCAGAGTAAAAGCCCAAACCGAAATGACCGATGATCTGGTCTGCATTGCTCTTGTCCTTGTACTTCTCGATGAAGTCGGTGGCACCGGAGAAAGCGATCTGATTGATATACTCCTCCACCTCATCCGCTGTCATACCAATACCGTTATCCACAAAGGTCAGCGTCTTCTGATCCGGATTGACAATGACGTCTATCTGAGGCTTGTACCCCTCCGGAAGAGTGTACTCTCCCATCATATCCAGCTTCTTCAGCTTGGTCACTGCGTCACAACCGTTGGAGATCAGCTCTCTGTAGAAGATATCGTGATCGGAATACAACCACTTCTTGATAATCGGAAAAATGTTTTCACTGTTGATCGACAAACTGCCATTTCTTGCTGCCATAATACCTATCCTTCTTTCTTCTTTTTTTCAAAATAACATGCTGAAAATGATGTTTTCCGCATCGCTAAGGAACAGTTTAATTCCCTTCGAAGGAAAAGTCAATAGCAAATTAGCACTCAATAGGCTTGAGTGCTAATAATTAATACTTTGTTTATTTTTTGTTTAGAATTCTCCTATATTCTCCGCGTAGATTGCGAAGAAATCAGGCAGATTTGTCGCGGCGCCTGGTTCTAAAGAGATCTGCTCCCAAGCCTTTGCATTGATCCGTTTCGTCAACGTCTCCACGAAAGCATCGTACTCCTGACCAAAGGTCTCCAGCTTGCGCTGTTCCACGATCTGCTGCTTGTTGATGTCCGTCTGATCCCTGTCAAAGGTACTGATACACTTCATAATACAGTAACCGTCTCCGGTGGCGGTAATCGGACTGATCTGTCCTTTCTCCAATGTGAATGCCACCGTCTCAAATCGGGCGTCCATATCTCCTTTTCCATAGGCGCCGATGATCTCTTCCGCATCACTCTCCAGTGCTGCGATTCCGGCAAAATCCGCCCCCGGCTCTGTCACCAGGGCATAGATGCGCTCCGCCTCTGCGTAGGCTGCATCCCTCTCCTCCGAGGTAAACTCCACCCGATTGCCGGTATTGTCCGTTCGCCAGGTATAAATCCAGATCGTCTGCAGAAGGATGGTTCTGGCCTCGTCATCACTGATCTCCGGATTCACGTCAGCGATGATTTTCTGATACACCTTGTCCGCCAGATAATACTCTGTATACAGCTGTTCCAGATCCTCCAAAGTGATGCCCAGGTACTCCTGTCCCTGCTCTCCCAGCGCGTCAAAGTAGGTTTTGGCCATCAGACTGACCTTCTCCTCCTCTTCCTTCTCCAGTTTTATATCATGTTCCTTTGACAGCAGGTACATGGACTTCATCTGTGCGATGCTGGCAAGCACCGTGTCCTTCACATTCTCCGCAAGGGTCTGATCCCCGCGGGTGATCGTCCATACTTCCTCGCCGAAGTTTTTCTCGTATCTGCCCTGCATAGAGGACAGATACACCATCAGTTCCGGCTGAAAGCAGCCCACATTGCCGATCCGAAAGATCTCACCTTCACGAAATCCTGTGGTAAATATCACTTTTCGGTCCATACTGCATCCGCAGAGGGTCAGCAGTACACACAGTACAAGCATCCAGCCTACCGCGCGCCTGCTGCCGGCTTTCTTTTCCCCACTCATTCTCATATCAAACTTTCCTTTACAACCAGTCAAAGCCCATACCTCCATCCGGGAGATATGGGCTCTGCAGTCAAAACAGTCGAAACCCTTGATTATTCAATTACATGAATCCAACCCTTGGGTGCTTCGATTCTGCCCATCTGAATGCCGGTCAGGGTCTCATACAGCTTCTTGGTGACAGGTCCCATCTCGGTCATGCCGCTGGGAAGACAGATCTCCTTGCCATGGTCTACGATCTTACCTACAGGAGAAATCACTGCAGCAGTACCGCAGAGACCACACTCAGCGAAATCCTTGACTTCCTCAAAGTAAACCTCTCTCTCCTCTACTTCAAGGCCGAGATACTCCTTTGCCACATAGAGCAGAGAACGTCTGGTGATGGAGGGAAGGATGCTGGAGGACTTCGGAGTCACTACCTTGCCGTCCTTCGTCACGAACAGGAAGTTGGCGCCGCCGGTCTCCTCCACCTTGGTGCGGGTCTTGGAATCCAGATACATATTCTCATCAAAGCCTTCCTCATGCGCAGTAACGATTGCATGCAGGCTCATTGCATAGTTCAAACCTGCCTTGATATGTCCGGTACCGTTGGGTGCCGCACGATCAAAATCGCTTACCTTGATGGTCAGAGGCTTTACACCGCCCTTGAAATAAGGTCCTACGGGAGTACAGAACAATCTGAACTGATACTCTGTAGCAGGCTTTACACCGATGACGGGGTTGGAACCAAACATATAGGGGCGCAGATACAGGGTCGCACCGCTTCCGAAAGGAGGTACATATGCCGCATTGGCTGCTACAACCTTGGTCACCGCATCAATGAACTTCTCCTTGGGAAATACGGGCATCTCCAGTCTGGCAGCGGAGTCCATCATACGCTCTGCATTCAGATCAGGACGGAAGGTCACGATCTTACCGTCCTCTGTAGTGTATGCCTTCAGACCCTCAAAGATCGTCTGTGCGTACTGAAGCACGCCTGCACACTCATTCAACACAATATTGGCATCCGTGGTCAGACATCCGTCATCCCAGGCACCGTCCTTAAAGTTGGATACATATCTGTAGTCAGTCTGAACGTATCCGAAACCAAGATTACTCCAATCGATATTTTTCTTTTCCATACGAAGTACCTTCTTTCTTAGGTTTTTTCTATTGACTTATTATTATACTTTTGCGGAAAAAAGTCAATATACTTTTCTGTGGTAAACCGCAAAAGCAGTACCTTTTTTCCCTGACTTTTTACTTCTTTCTCTCGTACTTCAAAAAGGTATATACCAGGTCAAAATAGGTCTGTTCCTCACTGTCCGCGGTGATCTCCCAGTCCGGATCCCGATCCAGATCGGGGAAGAACGTATCCGCTTCATACCGATGCTCGATCTTGGTCACATGGGCCACATCACAATATGGAAGGAGCTGCCTGTAGACACTCTCTCCGCCCACCACATATACGTCCTCGGTGGGGTATCCTTTCAGTTCCTCCAAAAGCTCCTCCACGGAATGCACCACCTTTGCCCCTTTCACGGTGAGCTTGCGGTCTCTGGAGAGAATGATATTGGTACGACTCTGCAGCGGCATTCCCTGGGGGAAGGTCTGCAGTGTCTTATGTCCCAATACGATCACCTTGCCTGTCGTCTCCTGTCTGAAGTGTTTCATATCATTGGGGATACTCACAAGGAGTTTTCCCTTGTTGCCGATCGCCCAATGCTCATCTGCTGCCACAATAATATTCATGCCGTCCCTCTCATCCTCTGTCACCCTGCGGTGAAATTATGCCTCGTTCTCCTTCTTTGGCTTTCTGCCGCAGCATTTTGCCTCGGTACAGAAACCGGTGACCTCGCACTTGGGTACAAAATAGTGCTCCGTCAGATACTTCCACTCCTGCGAATACCCGGACAGTGCCTGTACCATATCGTTCATCAGCGCCCTGTATTCCCAGTAAGCTCTGGTGCACATTCTCTGATGCGCCATGTCGATCAGGTTGCGCAGATTGGTGCGGAACACCACCTTCGTCTCCATTCCCAGAGGAAGCAACATACCGATATCCTCTCTGGGCAGACCCTTCTCCTCCAGCTTCTGCATACCGGTCAGAATCTCATCCATGGTATGACAATAGATTGCCTTTGCCTCCTCGTCCGCGGCGATCTTAGGCGGGATCACATAGGGGAAGCCCTTCTGGTAATTGATATATCTGGTGGAAGCCTGCAGTCTGGTCGGTCCTCCGCCGATATGGGTGTAAAACTCCCGGATCACTCTGGCAGAATACCCGTCCAGCACCATGTACACCTGGGGATATTCCCAGGTTCTGCCATGTCCGGAGGTCAGACAATCCATTCCGCGCTTATAATTCTTCTCCTGATTGGCGATATCCGCCCCCCAGCAGACCCCGGCCTCTCTTCCGATCAGACTGATGGGATCCACCGTGGTCTCCTGCTGTATGATGATCTTACCCATATGATTTCACTTGCCGCTTCGCGGCTCCTTTCCTTATCACTAACGTCAATTATTCCCACTTGTCGCAGAGGGAATTGATCTGGTCTGCAAACTTTGCCATATCCTTGTTTGCCATGCCATCCTTCTTCTGCACCAGCGCAAGCAGCCTCTGGGCAGAAGCCAGAAGCCTTGCAAAGGCACCGCTTGCAACCTTCGCTTTCTTCTTCACAGGTACCGGAACAGCCTCGTATTCCAGCTTTCCGCTGGTCAAGTCAAACACAGTCCCGCTGTAGGGAGCATACGCTCTCTGACCGTACTCGATCTTCAGGCACTCGGCGAAGTTCATGCACACGCTGTCCTCGCCGTGTACCACAAACACCTTCTTCGGCTTTTCCTCAAATTTCCGGATCCAGCAGATCAGTCCGTCCTTGTCCGCATGACCGCTCATACCGGTCAGCGTTCTGATCCGGGCATTCACCTGGATCGATTCTCCGAACAGTCTGACCTCCTTGGCTCCCTCCACGATGGAACGGCCCAGAGTCCCCACAGACTGATAGCCCACGAAAAGAACCGTACACTCCGGTCTCCAGAGATTATGCTTCAGATGGTGTCTGATACGTCCGGCCTCACACATACCGGAGGCAGAGATGATCACCTTGGGCGTATCGTCAAAATTGATATTCTTGGATTCTTCACTGGTGATGGCAAGCTTCAGTCCGCCGAAGGCGATGGGGTTGATTCCCTCCCGAACCATCTCCATGGCCTCCTCATCAAAGCACTCATACCGGTTCCGGTTGAAGATCTCCGTGGCTTCCACAGCCAGCGGACTGTCCACATAGACCGGGAAATCCTCATGCCCGTGCACCAGCTTCTCTACCTTGATCTTGCGGAGAAAATAAAGCATCTCTTGGGTCCTTCCTACCGCAAAAGAAGGAATCACCACATTACCGCCCCGGTCAAAAGTCTCCTGCAGAATCTGGGTCAGTTCCCTCACATAATCCGGGCGTTCCTTGCTGTGCAGACGGTCACCGTAGGTGGATTCCATCACCACATAATCCGCCCTGGAAGTATACTGGGGATCCCGCAGAATCGGCTGTCTGTAATTTCCCAGGTCACCGGAGAACACGATCTTCTTCTCCACGTTGTCCTCTTTCAGCCAGACCTCAATACTTGCAGAGCCCAGCAGATGCCCCACATCCGTAAACCGGATCCTCACCTCATCACAGACCTGAATCTCTGTATTATAATGGCAGGGGACGATCCGCTTGATCACCCCTTCCGCATCTTCCATGGTATAGAGCGGCTCTGCAGGCTGCTGGTCACCGCTTCTCTTCGCTTTTCGGCTCTTCCACTCAGCCTCCATCATCTGGATATGGGCACAGTCACGGAGCATAATACTGCACAGATCCGCAGTTGCGTCTGTGGTATACACCTGCCCCCGGAAGCCTCTCGCATACAAAAGTGGCAGCAGCCCGGAATGATCCACGTGGGCATGGGTCAGGAACACATAATCGATCCTTGCCTCCGGAACGGGCAGCGGTACATTCTCAAAGGTATTCACCCCCTGCTCCATACCGTAATCCACCAGAATATGTTTCTCTCCCACCGAAAGATAGTGACAGCTGCCGGTCACTTCGTGGTCCGCCCCAACAAATATCAGTTTCATAGGCTCTCCCTCCTGCGATCCCTTCTGATCGTGATTTTACCTCATTATCTCTTTCTATCTTATCATACTTTTCCCCTCATGGTACATGAATATTTTAAAATATTCCTGAAATTTATATGACCGGGTGTCAGTCTCTATCCCATCGCGTTCTATCTCTCTTCGACATAGATGACCTCACGGCAAACATCCTGTTTTCGACATTCCCATCGCAATAGAGCATTCATCGTCTATTCGATGTGAGGAGCGACCTCAAAAAATTTGTTTTTTCAAAAGATCGATGATTTCCTACGAATTAATTCTATAAATGGAGCCTAAAATCAACAATTGATCGGAATGTCACTTGTTTCGATGTTCTCTCTATCATCGGAAATCAATAATAATAGAATCTCGATGTAAAACCACCGAGGAAACAAAATTTCAGAAAATAAAAAACATCGAAACCTCTGATTTAGTCTCGTTTTGTGGCAGATACAGGCAACAAACTGCTCAAATCATTGAATCCCGATGAAATACTCCCCTGAACCCTTTCAAAAAAATGATGGAATTAACTGTTGACATTTCTTTTCACTTATAGTATCATACATTTTGTTCACAACACATATGCACGAGTGGCTCAGCGGTGGAGCACCTCCTTGCCAAGGAGGGGGTCGCGGGTTCGATCCCCGTCTCGTGCTCGCTGATACACAAAAAGGACATCCAAGTGGATGTCCTTTTTGTGTATTCGGGGCACAGCTACATTTTCTAAATCTTCCCATTCAGTATCAGCGCAAAAAAGACACACAACAGCACCAATGCCGCAAGGAAGCCAATGATCATGGGAAGCCCATAGATCCTCTTGAACGCCCTCTTGTCCGAACGCTTGTAATACAGCGAAGAGATTCCCCCTCTTTCCTGCGCCTCTTTCTCTTCCTCATCCATCTGACGCCTGATCTCCTCTCCGCGCTTTTTGTTCCTCCGTACACCGATCAGAAGGCCAAACATGGGCAAACACAGTATCACAAACGCGATCATCGACAGTCCAAATTCTCTCATACTCTTTTTCTCCTTTCGAGCCATTGGGGACGGTGTTTTTGGCTCCTTGTGTGTCCCCGGTGGCCACTAACTACTTCTTTCTCACCAGTTTCTTCAGATACGCCTTTTGTTCTGCAGTAATCCGATAACTCTCTACGGCCTTCCGGATGGTGCGATTGTGCACCCACTGATCCAGTCGACCATCCTCCAGCAAAAGGATCGCGGCATCCCACTGCTTAGCCAGGGCTGTGGCAAAATACCAGGCGATCTCCATGTTGACGTAATACTCTTCGGAATGGATCTCTGCCGCCCAGTTCAAATACTCGTCCCTGAAATCCTCGTCCAGATAGTGCGTCATCAGCATTCCGACAGCAAAACGGACCGTGTAGGTATGCTCCGCTCCAAGCCACCTCCTGATATAAGGAAGCAGCTCCTTCCTGTGCTTTCGAAACACCTTCGGCGCGGTCTGATCGCAGGTTGCCCAGTTGTCAATAAAGGGCAGAAACCGTTCCAGTTCCTCCATGCACCGGGCAAAATCCTTCTCCTCACTGATCAGAAAGCCATGGAGCTGATTCTCATCAAAATACCGATGCGGCAATTCCTGCAGAAAAGCCTCGCCCTCCGGCTCACTGCGGAGTTTCTTCGCCAGTTTCCGTAAGACAGGCGTACGGACTCCGATGATCGTCTCCTGCTCCACGGTAGGGATCAGTTTCCCCTGAAAAGCCCCATAGACTTTGTCCCGATTCTCTTCCAATATTTGTAAAATAGAATCCATCCCATTCCCCCTAAGATTGTTCGCTTGCTCTCTCATTATATCGTTCCTCACCTCTCCTGTCATCAGTTATTTCCCGTTTTTTCAGGTGCAAAGCCTCGGGAACAGCCTGCACGAAAAAGCAGAAAACATCAAAACGGGAGCATCCACCGCAGCTTCTACACTCCGGTTGATTGCTCCCGTCTTCATGATGCCACAAGGGACAGAATCAGGTCATAAAACACCATACCCAATAGTTCCCTAATAATTGATCGTCTGAACGGCCAGTCTGCCCTCTATCACACCGAACACGATGTTGGGCACTCCTGTGTCAGTCAGAGAAAAGCCTGCTCTGCTAACAGTTTTTCTTTACTTTTGTGGCAGATTCCCTCATAATAGCACTCAAGGGAGATTGTTTTACAAGCGAGGAACACGATATGGCAGAGAGAATACTAATGATCGACGATGACGCAATAAGCAGAAAACTGGCTACCCATATCTTAGAGGGCAAGTATGATGTGATCTGTGCAAGCTCCGGGGCAGAAGGCCTGCAGATCCTGAGAAGCAGTGCGATTGATCTCGTGCTGTTGGATCTGTATATGCTGGACATGAACGGACTGGAGGTGCTGCAGCAGATCAGAGAGGACGTTTCCATCTCCGACACAAAAGTAATCATCCTGTCCTTCTCCGGGATAAGAACGGATGTGATAGAATCCATTCGTCTGGGTGTATTGGACTTCATCCGCAAGCCCTTCCTCGCCTCAGACCTGCTGGAGAGGATCCAGGCAGCCCTCTCCATTGAGAGAAAGGACCGCATCCTGGTAGTAGATGATGACAACATCAATTTGAAGATCACTGAAAGGATCCTGCGTATCCCTTACGATGTCATCTGCGTCTCCTCCGGGACAGAAGCCATAGAGTATCTTAAGGAGCACACGCCGGACCTGATCCTGCTGGATCTGCATATGCCGGATATGAACGGACTGGAGCTTTTGGCGAAGCTGCAATGCAAAAGTGAACTGGCCGATATTCCCGTCATCTTTCTGACTGCAGATAACGATCAGGCGGCCGAGGGCAAGATCCTGCAGGCAGGCGCTATGGATTACATCCAAAAGCCCTTCAGCGCCGAAGTTCTGCTGCGGAGAATCAGCCGCATCCTGGAGCTCTACCACTACCAGAAATCCCTGCAGCGAGAAGTGGAGAAGAAAACCGAAGAGCTGCTCGAAAAGAACAGAAAATATGTCAACCTGTCCACACAGGTCATGACCACACTGGCAAGTGTGATCGATGCAAAGGACACCTACACCAATGGCCATTCCCTTCGCGTCGCACAGTACTCTCTCGAATTGGCGCGCCGTATGGGCAAAAATTCCCAGGAGCTCTCGGAGATCTACTACACCGCCCTGCTGCACGATATCGGAAAGGTAGGTGTTCCCGATGAGATCATCAACAAGGAAGGCCGTCTGACTGACGAAGAATACCAGTGTATGAAAAAACACCCGGAAATCGGTGCCACCATTCTGGAAAATATCTCAGAAATGCCCAGTATCTCCGTGGGTGCACACTGGCACCACGAAAGATACGACGGAAGTGGTTACCCTGACGGGCTTAAGGGAGAACAGATTCCGGAGATCGCACGCATCATCTCCGTGGCGGATGCCTACGATGCTATGACCTCCAACAGAAGTTATCGAAAACTGCTCTCCCAGGATAAAGTGAGATCAGAAATCGAATGCGGAAAAGGAATACAGTTTGATCCAAAGATCGCAGACCATATGCTTGAGATGATCAACGAGGATCGGGATTACAAGCTGCACGGATAAAGAGGCAGGAAACCTCAGAAAGGATCAGAGAAATGGGCATCTTCATTAACACACTCGCCATCGTTTGCAGTACGTTGGTTATCATCATCGGTACCAGCTATTTTATGCGGGAAAAGGCTGCCGGCAAATTGCGGTATTATCTGCTGATCATGAGTATCTTCGGCGCTTTTTGGAGCGGCGGCTACGGTCTCATGGGCTTTATGGAAACTCCGGATTCTGCCACCTTGTTCCGCGGCATCGGCTTAGTCGGTGTCATCGGATTTATGATGACGGAATCCCTGATGATCGCGTATATGATCTCTATCCCCAAATGGCTGTACTATCTCTATGAAGCAGTCTATATCGTGTTTAGCGTGGTTGATCTGGCCTGCTATGCCCCGAATCCGGAACTCTACACCATCATCGATGGCAGAATGTGTTTCTATTCTCAGCCGGGGCTCTGGAGAACCATTCACTATTCCTTTCTTGCCTTTGTGAGCACGACGCTGATTGCCATGGCCATCAATTGGACCAAAAAGGAAAGCAATGCCCGCAGAAGTCTTTTCATAAAGGCAATGATCTTCTCCAATTTGGCTATTTTATTTTCCATCATCCCGGATACTGTCCTGCCCCTCTTCGGAAAGCCTTCCTTCCCCAGTTCGGCCTACGGAATGCTGCTGACCTATCTGATCATCTGGTTTTGGGCCACCAGATTCAATGAGTTCAGCATATCTGTCAGCAATCTCAGCCAATACATTTTTCAGTCCGCCAACACAGCCATCCTGGTTTTCGACGAAGACTACCGACTGGTTCTTCTGAATGATTTCGGAAAAAAGCTTCTGGGCATAGAGACCATCGAGGGACAGTCACTCTCCCAATTGTTCTGCAGTTCAGAGGAGGAGACCGAAACCTTATGGCACTCAGTATTACAGGACAATCAGGGTACCGCTGAGCTTCAGACCATCGTGGGAGCAACCGACTGTTCCCTTAACTTCTCTGTCGCCAAAGACTTTTTGGGAAATCCCTACTGTTTTGTCTGCTTCGTATATGACCTGACCAGAGAAAAGCAGATGATGGCAGAACTCATCGAAGCGAACAAAGCCAAAAGCCGGTTTCTGGCCAATATGTCCCACGAGATCCGCACTCCCATCAACGGGATCATGGGTATGAACCATATGATCCTGCAGGAAAGCCGCGAGGAACAGATCCGGGATTATGCAGAAAATATCCAGAGCGCCAGCCAGCTGCTGCTTTCCATCGTCAACGATATTCTGGATATCTCTAAGATCGAGAGCGGCAGAATGGACATTCTCCCCGCGAAATATCAGCTGTATTCTATCCTCAACGACTGCTATAATCTGGCAAAGGTCAAGCTGGAAAACCGGCCTGTGGAGCTGGAGCTTCATGTCAACGAACAGCTTCCGTCTGTTCTATTCGGAGATGAGATCCGCATCAAGCAGATCATCAACAACTTCCTCTCCAATTCTGTGAAATACACGAAGGAGGGAACCGTGTCCCTGGATCTGGATTTCGAGCCTATGACCGACGATTCCATCCGGCTGCTGATCTCTGTGAAGGATACCGGCATCGGCATCAAAGAGGAAGACCTGGCGCTGCTGTTCAAGGCTTTCACCCGCATCGACGAGGTACAGAACCGCAATATCCAGGGAACCGGACTGGGGCTTCGCCTTACAAAGAGTCTGATCGAATTGATGGATGGCGACATTACTGTAGAGAGTACCTACGGGGAAGGCTCCTGTTTTACCGCAAAGATTCCCCAGAAGGTGATCAATGCCACCCCCATCGGCTGTGTATCTCTGTCCTATGGAAGATGTCAGGATTACCGTCAAAGCGACGAGATTACTTTCACTGCTCCGCAGGCAAGGATCCTGATCGTGGATGATGTGGAATTAAATCTGAAGGTACTGAAGGGTCTTTTGAAAGAGACGCAGATGGAAATAGACACCGCCACCAGCGGCGAAGCGTGCATCGAAATGATGAAAAAGAACCGGTACCAGCTGCTTTTCTTAGACCATATGATGCCCCAGATGGACGGAATCGAAACGCTGAAACGGCTCCGTTCCTCTTCCAATACGCTGAATCAGGACACACCGATCATAATGCTGACAGCCAATGCCATCCTGGGAGCAAAGGAAGAATATCTGAGAGAGGGCTTTACCGATTACCTGACGAAGCCTATTCAGGAAAGAAAACTGATGGAAATGCTAAAGCACTACCTTCCCGCTGAGCTAGTGAATGTCCGGGGAGAAGCGGCAGAACCTAAGGACAAGGACGAGACACCCAGCACAGCACTGACTGTCGCCGATCAGATGAATCGTTTACGGGAAGTAAAAGAGCTGGATCTTGCGACCGGACTGTCCTATTGTATGAAGGACGAATCCTTCTATCTGGAATTGCTGCAGGAATACATTCATCCGGAGAAAACTGAGAAGCTGCAGCAGTTCTACGATTCAGAGGATTGGAACAACTACCGCATCACCGCCCACGCGCTGAAATCCACCTCCCTCACCCTAGGCGCTGTTCATCTGTCAGAGACGGCGAAAGCGTTGGAATATGCGGCAAGGGATCAGGATACGGAATTCATCCGCCTCCATCACGAGGCAGCGATAGAAGAATTCATGGATCTTCAAGAAAAGATCAAGGCCTGCATCCGGTAATGGATGCAGGCCGACAGGCACTGAGACCCTATGGGATAGTACTTCTCTTCCACACCAAATAATCCAAGCGCCTGATCACATCTCCGCCTAACCGGGCATAGTCTCCCGGATCATGATCCGGATTGATTCATTCGATGGTCCACCTTGTTCCCCTGTATTTCGGTGAATGGTTCATCGCACAGGGACTCCCCCCACACAGTGGAATCTGTGATATTCCGGTGTGCGCCGCCCACTGACAGCAGGAATACACTGGATTTATATCGGACAGTTTCATCGGGAACACTGCGCTTTTCAAACAAAATAGAGATACAGGGACAGTCGTTCTCCATCAGCTGGCGATGCATATCCTCATCAGCACCGGAAAAGGGTATGGTATTGTCGGAATGCACAGAGTTATGCTTGTGCCATACACCCACCAGCTGCAACGGCGGCTGATACAACCCGCAAAGAATGCTGCACACATGCTCCTCGTAGGCAAAATCATACTGAAAACTCCCTGCTTCGTGAATGACATCCCGATAACCGCTGTCCGTCGCTTCCAGAACGCGAATGCCCCTCTCCGGATCCGAATACCCCAACAGCAAACCGCCGGTTTCCGTATCCGGGAAACGGCTTAACTCTGACTCAATGACAGCCCGGGCTCTCCTTGAGATCACGCAATTCAACTGACAATTCCTCTGCCGCCGCAGGCATAGCACTTCACAATGCCTTTGCCATTACATTCTGGGCATGGTTCCCCGGTGAATGTCTTGTTTCCGTTGCACATAGGACAAACATCCAGACCTGTACCCTTACATGCGTAGCACTTATCCGGCATACGGAATTTTCCATACGGAACTCTAATTTTCACGTTTTTCATCTTGTGTTCTCTCCTCTACATCATATTTGTTTCTAAAAGCATTACGTTCCTCTATGATAACGAAAAGTCACTTGCTTACTGGAACATTTTCACCAGGTAACCGTTGTTGTACTTGATATGGGGCAATTTCTGAACCTCTGAATTAATCATACTCTCTAATTCGTCCATTTCTGTCCGGGTTGACAGACCGGCGTAACCCACACCTTCACCGAGACCATACCAGCGATACATTTCCTGAAATGTATACTTCGCAACCTCAATGTCCTTTGGCCTGATTCCTGCAAGAGACTGACCATCCCCCGGCTGCATATAGCACAGAGAAACATAGGAATCATGAATCACAGGAAAAAGACCTACACGATTCTCTTTTACCCAGTCATAACCTGCATTCCCCTTTTGAAACAAATGTGCCATGTATGCACAGATCGCCTTGCTTCCTTCATTATTGCGAACATACGCCTTCTCTCTCTCCCGCTGCTCTTTATCCTTTGTAAGTTTTTCTACTGCTGATCCCATAATCTGTCCAAAAAGTCCCATCTTTTCTCCTCCGTATATTCGAATCTTCTTGTGGAATGTATCCGCAATATCGCTGCACTAGTACTGCAAATATCAGGAATCGTACCTTCCGGCCTTTACCTCATTGCAAAGTGCTTCAATTTCAGATAAGTGCTGATAGTACAGATCCTCTGCCGTATCAAAATCACCGTCATCCAGATCACGGTTTTTCCCGGGAATTCTGGAATCAGTGCGCCGGCCCCGCTTGTAAATATGGACATGTGTTCCGTCACGGTTCATATCATCTCTGCCGATCTCTACAGCGATCGAAATACTGCCTTTGCTCCACTCTTTCACAATTTTAGCCATACGAGCCCTCCTAACATTCAGCTGATTTCATCCGCCAGATTCCTTATAAAGATTACACCTCTTCCAGTCAAGATTTGTCGAAAAACGTCGGACTGCGCCCGGATCAGGAGACAGCCCTGCAAGCTATTCCTGCGGCCAGTAACGAGCTATCATTCGCTCCATATTTGCTCTCCCAACCGGATTCGCAGTATGTATTTGAATCGGATAGAACTTCTCTTCCATCACTAAATAGTCTAGGAGCTTGATCGCATCTCCACCTAACCATGCAAAGTCTCCCAGATCATGGTCCAGATCAAGGCATTCAATGGTTCCACCTTTTTCTTCTATCAACTCTATCAGCGCTATCGTTTCATTTACTGATTTTGTTCCGATATACCCCTGTGGAACCGGACGCAGGTCATCCACATAAATCCGAAATGATCGGTTGTTCTCCAAGTCCAATTCCCAACAATTATATTCTTCTATCTTTTCTAACTTGTCAATGTCCATGCATTCTGTCCGGGTTCCATCCGGCAGCTGCAAGATAAAATACTTGTCCTGCACATGTACCGAAGAAATCAACCCCTCCAGAATACATCCGTCATATGTAACACGAAACATCCCGGCCTTTCTGTTGGTTAATTCCTGTGCAGTCAATAATGCAGCACAATTCTCCCTGAACTGATTTCGTCCGACTTTTTCAAAGCTTTCCATATTCAACCTCACTTCTCGCTTTCACTTCATACAATTTCTTTGTAGTTTTTGTATCAAGTTCTATTATACACAAACTGCAAAAAACACAGTTCTCGTGGTTTCCGGTTACATGCACAAATAATACACCCAGCTTTCCAAAGTCATCCGACATTTGTAATTTTCTTTGACCAGTGCCCCGTTCTTACCACTATCTGCTATCCCAAATTCAATCTTCATACGATCGTTCTTCAGGATTTCCACCCCTATTCGTGCGCAGGAATCCGGTATCTTCACATGCGCATATACCCTCTGGTTTGGTTCAACACGGTAAAACTCTTTCAGAATTCTTTTTCCATAGGCTTGCATATCACTATCAAGAAGTATTTCAAAAAACATGATATGTCTTATTCCGTTGGGCGATGAGACCGCAAACACCTGCCCGCCCTCTTCTGCGAAATCTGCATAATAGTCTGAGTCTCTCACATCATCCGTTAGTTCAACCAATTCAAATTTTTCCTGCAAGGTATCCTTTAATAGAGCGATACGCCATACATGCCCAATGATGTAAGCAACAAACAAAACCAATGT
>JAHBAA010000037.1 GCA_018385425.1 Acetatifactor sp. | reverse complement strand
AGTATGTCATATTTCAAAAATAAAATACAGGAGAGCCCCCCGTCCGTAACAACGGGTGACTCTCCCGATCTGCTGCCGATTCCTTTAGATTGTGCCCTGTGTGAACAGTTCCTTCACGTGACGCACTTCCTCGTCCGTGGCCTTTGCGGCAGGAACATAGTAGGACTTCTCTCTGGCAATGTTGTACAGCTCCTCCTGAGACTGCTCGCAGGCATTTCGAAGCTGCTTTAAGGTCTGCTTCAGCTCCTTGTTCTCAGACTGGGGGATCATCTCCGCATAGCGAAGAAGCTCTCCGTTGATCCCGGCAAGGGTATCGGCGACCATGATCTTTTCCTGTAATTGCATCTTTCACCTCATTTTCCGACACAAGTGTCTGTTACTGCAAAAATTTCATCAACTGCTGTTTATTGTCCATTGCGGATTTGGCGCCCTTCTGGAAAAACTGCTTTACCTGGGGATCCTGGGCCTCCTTCGCATACTCCTGCATCTTACAGTGGGTCGTATCATACCCGCCGATGAGATGGCGCAGGTTCTGCAGGTCAAGTTCTGAAATCTGGCTCATGCTTGTTACCTCCTTCTCAATCATTGGAACGGATTCCGATTGTAGTTTGTCCCAAACCGAAGGATTTTACCCTCTTTTTCAAAATTTGCATTTTGTTCCAAAAACTGAAAAATATCCCACGAGAAAAAGCCTGTCTGTCTGATTGCAGACACACAGGCCTTGTGGGTAACACGATCTCAATGTTTTACAGGTTACATCTGGTGCCTTACCACCGCATACTCGTCGTCCAGTCGAAAGTACGGACACTCCCTCTGGGTACCGGACAGGAATCGATACATCTCATCCTCATCCAAATTCACCATACAGCTGTAACATTCATAATCCTCATCATATACATAATTGACACATGCGTCACAATTTGATGCTGCCATCTGGGTCACATTTCCTTTCCGTCGTCTGCGTTTTTTCGCTCGTCCCTGACTTTCACCGATTTTGTACCCGTCAATCCTGATTCAGGTACGCGTAGATCTCTCTCTTCCCAAGTCCTCTGTCCTTTGCCACCTGCTTCATGGCTGCTTTGCGGTCCATCCCCTGACTCTCATAATATGCCATGTGCTCCTCGATGGACATGCTCTCCCAGGAAGCGATCTCCTCCTGTCTCTTTTCCTGACGGCTCTTGCCCTCCAGCACCAGCACGTATTCTCCTCTGGGGTCCTCATTTTGATACAGAGCAATGGCATCCTCCAGAGTTGTGGGCAGCACCGTCTCGAATTTTTTGGTCAGTTCGCGGCACAGCGTGATGCGGCGATTGCCCAGTGCGGCATACAGTTCCTCCAGCGTCTTCACCAAATGATGGGGCGCCTCATAGAGGATGATGGTCCGGGTCTCCTCCGCCAGCTCCTCCAGGATCAGCCGTTTCTCCTTTTTCTCAGCGGGCAGAAACCCTTCGAAGCAAAATCTTCTGGTGGAGAGTCCGGAAAGCGTCAGCGCAGTGATACAGGCTGCCGCGCCGGGCAGAGAGGTCACAGGAATGTGACACTCGTGACACATTTTCACCAGTACCTCCCCCGGATCGGAGATGGCAGGAGTGCCTGCGTCTGTGATCAGGGCAATATTCTTCCCTTCCTGCAGCTGTTCGATCAGCTGTTTTGCCTTCTCCACCTTGTTATATTCATGATAACTGGTCATGGGGGTATGGATCCCGAAGTGATTCAAAAGTCTGATACTGTTTCTCGTATCCTCCGCTGCAATCACATCCACACTCTGCAGGGTCTCCACCACCCGGGGGGTCATATCCTGAAGATTCCCGATGGGTGTGGCACACAAGAATAACGTTCCCGGCACTGTTCTCTCCTCCGCTTTCTGCAACAGTTTTCCTTTTGTCCTCTCCAAGGCGAAAACATCCGGGAGGGCAAAAGAAATCAAAATCCGTAGATCTGCGTGATCTCCGGGCAGTAGACTCCCGGCTTTTCAAAAATGATCAGCGGCTTCTCCACGCTCATACGGGATCTTCCGCCCCGTACCGCCTCGATGAGCACCATATTGGGTTCCTTGTCCACATAAGGGTATACCAACTGCATTCGCTTCGGCTCCAATTTGTACCTGACGAGAATCGTGATGATCTCCGCCAGGCGGAAGGGCCTGTGTACCAGAAAAAAATGTCCGCCCGGCTTCAGGAGCTTTGCGGTCTGACCGGCAACATCCTCAAAGGTGCACAACACCTCATGCCTGGCAATCGCCTTCGGAGCATCCGGATTCACAATGCCGTGCTGCCCGATCATATAGGGTGGATTGCAGGTGATACAGTCAAAAGAAGCAGACCCGAAAATCTTGTCTGCCTCCTTGATGTCACCTGTTACAATGCTGATTTTGTCGGTCAGATTGTTTAACTCCACGCTTCTGACTGCCATGTCAGCGCTCTCCGGCTGAATCTCTAACCCGGTCAGATGAGCACAGTGATATTTTGCCTCCATCAGAAGCGGTATGATTCCGGTACCTGTTCCCAGATCCAACAGCGTATCTGTCTGCCTTGCATGGGCAAAGCCTGTCAGCAGCACCGCATCCATTCCAAAACAAAACCTGGACGGATCCTGAATGATCCTGTAACCGTTTCTCTGAAGTTCATCGATCCTCTCGGTTGCCTTAAGCTTGACTGTCATTTTGCGTCCGGGCTCCCTCTCCCTTAGGTCTGTTGTCATGTCTTCTATGGCGATTCCGTCCGCCATGAGGACGATCCTGACCGGCAGTTTCCCGCTGCGAGCCTTCCAAGGAGGGTTTCTCCGGTTTCGCTTCCTGTTTTTCCCGGTTATGATCGACCCGTTTCTCGCCGCCCTCGGCAGGTTTGTGATCCCGGCGTCCCTCGCCGCGGAAAGGCTTCCTTCCTTCTTTGCGCTTCTCTCCCTCGGTCATACCCTTTTTCTCGCCGCCTTCGGACCGATCGGCCTCATTTCTGTTTCTCTTATCGTGCTCGGCCTTAAGTCTGCCTTCACTGCGCTTTTCTGCCTCAGGGCGATTCTTGCCCTCATTCTTTCTGCCTTCCTGTCTGGAACGATTCCCCTTCCCTTGTTTGGAATGTCCTCCCTCCGAAGCGGAAGCATTGTCTTTGCTCTCGGCCTTCTCGGTTTTCTCCTCGCTCTCCAACAGTTCCAGCTCCTCCAGCTCCTCCTTGGAGAGCTCCTGCTTATCCTTGTGTCCGCCCTTCCTTCGGAAGCGAAGCTGCGTTACCGGATACTCCTTGATCTCCTTGGTATCCCCGGATTCTACTACCACCTTTACCAGCTGGCGCAGAACATTGACACTGGCTACTTCTCCCCGGAGTCCGTCCTCCGTGGCAACCGTATCCCCAATGCCGGGCAATCTGCGGTTCAATTCTTCGTAGGTATCCTCCTCATTCTTCAGGCAGCACATCAGTCTGCCGCAGACACCTGATATCTTCGTGGGGTTCAGGGAAAGATTCTGTTCCTTTGCCATCTTGATGGACACCGGCACAAAATCAGCCAGATAGCTGTGGCAGCACAGAGGACGTCCGCAAATACCGATTCCTCCCATCAGTTTCGTCTCGTCGCGCACACCGATCTGCCGCAGCTCGATCCTTGTGCGGAACACGCCTGCCAGATCCTTCACCAGCTCTCTGAAGTCGATTCTTCCATCCGCCGTAAAATAGAACAATACCTTGTTGTTGTCAAAAGTATACTCGGCATCGATCAGTTTCATCTCCAGTCCGTGACTGCGGATCTTCTCCTGACAGATCTTAAATGCCTCCCGCTCTTTGATCTTATTATTGGCCTCCTGCTCCGTATCCCGCTCTGTGGCTATGCGCAGCACCGGTTTCAAGGGCTGTATCACCTTGGAATCGTCCACCTCCGTCACACCGGTCATCACCAGACCATACTCGATTCCTCTGGCCGTCTCTACAATAACATGGTCTCCTCTCTTGATCTGATACTGCAGAGGATCAAAATAGTACACCTTCCCTGCGGTCCGAAATCTTACACCAATTACTTTTGTCATTTTTCTGATTACCTTTCTGCTTCGGTTTTCCGTGGAAAACCTGTCAATCTATTCACCTCACAGGCGCCGTGCAAAGACGCCGACAGCTATATCCTAACATAACTGACTTCAAAAAGCCACACCTAATCTATCCTCAGCCCTTTTCTTTCATCTCCAGAAACAATAGTTCCATTGCCAGATCGAAATTCACATTGGCCTCAATACGGCGTTTCGCCTTATCCAATGCCTGGATCACGTCCTCGATCCCCTCATAACTCACATCCCGGGCAATGTTTCGAATGGCAGAGATCTCTTCCCGAAACACCAGTCGATTTGGCTCTGCAGTGGCCTTATAGAACAGCACATCCCGGTACCAGATCACACATATATCCAGATAGTCATTGATCTGCTGCTTATAGTCGCCTGCTTTTTTCACTGCCTCCATGATCTGGCTCAGGCTCATCTCCCGCACGTATTTCAGAATGCTGAGGACATCCGATTTCATTCTCTCAAAATCGCTGCTCCCTGCCAACTCCTTTGCCCTTCCGATATTGCCTCTGGCAAACGCTGCACATACCTGTGCCTGATAATCGGGCAGTTTACACTGCTCCATCAGGTATCGTTCCACTGTCTCATCCGGCACGGGCTTCATATTGAGCACCACACATCTGCTCAGGATCGTAGGCAGCAGCCCGTTTACATTGGTGGTCAGCAGCAGTATCACGCCATAGGAAGGAGGCTCCTCCAACGTCTTGAGCAATGCGTTCTGCGCCTGAACCGTCATCTGTTCGGCATTCTGAAGGATGTAGATCTTTCTGGGACTGCTGTAGGGTTTGATCACAATATCATTGTTGAGCCGGGAGCGAATCTCATCCACTCCGATGGAGGTGCTTTTCTTTTCCCCCTCCTTCCCTGCCTTGCCCTTGGGCTGTGGGGCAGGAAGATAGATGATATCCGGCTGATTGCCCGAAAGAGTCTGTTTACAGGAGCGGCATTTCATACAGGGCTCTGTTCCGCCAGCCTCGCACTGCAGGGTCTGGGCGAAAATTCCGGCAATCGTCCGCTTCCCGCATGCTTTCTCCCCTGCGATGATGTAGGCATGGGAAATGTTGCCGGAAGCGATTGCCCGCTGCATATGTTCCTTCATCTGCTCCTGACCGATGATATCCTGAAATCCGGCCACGCTCTCACCTTCCCTTTCCGGACCTAAACAGGTCTCCTACAATCTCTCTCCCAAATAGCACTTGATCTCCTCCAGACACCGGTCCAGATCATCATTGACAAAACGCCTGTCAATTCCGGCCTCCCTGATCTTTCCCTCGGCAAAATCCTCGCTGTCAGCCAGAAAACGTCTGCACATTTCCTCATATCTGGGATTCTGCTGGCTTCTCTCCCGGTCCAGTGCCCGCTGCAGCCGGACGCCATCATCCAGTTCGATCAGCAGCGGAATCATTTTTTCCCTGCCGAAATAGCGCTTCATCTGAGCATAAGCTTCCAGTGTTCCAATGATGAGATAATGGTCTTCCTCTGTGATCTGACCGTCATCTACCGTAAAATATCTCCATATTCCATGGTAAGTATGGTAGGCACGGGCCTCAATGATCTTGCCGCCGGCCTGCAGGGCAAGATATCCTGTTTCATCGGTAAAATGATACTCTACCCCTTCCTCTTCTCCGATTCGAATGGGCCTGGTCGTATAGGGCACGATCCTTTTCAGCGAATACGGATTGTCCTCCAGCAGTCGTTTGTAGATCGTATCCTTTCCTGTGGAACTCTTTCCCATCAGACAAATGATGCTTCCCATGGTATCCCGCTGCCCTGCAGGCAGCTCTCCTTTCCGGTAAATGATCTCCCGCCTTTACTGCACTTCGATCACATGAATCATATTCGTGGTACCTGCAATTCCCACAGGTACTCCCGCCGTAATGACAACAACGTCTCCGGGCTTTACATAGCCGGCCTTCTTCGCTGCCGCCACTGCATTTTCAAAGAGCCCCTCTGTCGTACTCTCCTGCTCGATCAGCAGAGGATTTACTCCCCAGAGGAGATTTAACTGATTACACACGCACTCATTGATGGTACAGCCTATCACAGGCGCCTGGGGCTTGAATCTGGAGATCGCCCGGGCTGTGTAGCCGGACATCGTCACGGTAATGATGGCAGCCGCATCCAGATCCGCCGCAGTCTGACAGGTGGCATGGGCAATGGCCGTGGTAATATCCTTTTTCTGCTTATAGTTCTGCTTACTGTGCAATTCCTCAAAATCCAGTTCCTTCTCCGCACTCTCTGCGATGCGGGCCATAGTCTTTACTGCCTCCACCGGATATTTGCCTGCTGCTGTCTCCCCGGAAAGCATCACCGCAGTGGACCCGTCATAAATCGCATTGGCGATATCGGTAGCCTCCGCACGGGTAGGTCTGGGATTTTTGATCATGGAATCCAGCATCTGTGTGGCAGTGATGGTAAATTTGCCCATCTCGTTTGCCAGCTTGATCATCTTCTTCTGAACGACCGGTACTTCCTCCAGAGGAACCTCAACACCCATATCTCCCCGGGCAACCATGACTCCGTCGGATACGGCCAGGATCTCCTCCAGATTCTGAATGCCCTGCATATTCTCGATCTTGGCAATGATCTTCATTTTGCTGCCATGGGCATCCAGAATACTGCGCAGTTCCAGAATATCCTCCTTGCACCTTGCAAAGGAAGCCGCAATACACTCGTATCCCATTTCGATGCCGAAGAGTATATCCTCCCTGTCCACCTCACTGATATACGGCATGGAAAGAATCGCTCCGGGCACGTTCACACCCTTGTGATTCGAGACAAATCCGCCATTTTCCACGCGGCAGATGATCTCCTCCCCGTCGATCTCCTCCACCTTCAGCTGAATCAGTCCGTCATCGATGAGGATCGCAGTTCCGACAGAGATGTCATTTTTTAGATTTTTATAGCTGATAGTAGCTCTCTCGGCAGTGCCCATAATCTCCTCTGTGGTGAGGATAAACCGTTCCCCGGCAATCAACTCTGCTCTGCCGCCCTCAAAATCCCGCAGACGGATTTCCGGTCCCTTGGTATCCAGCATGGTCGTTACCGGAAGTCCCAATTCCTTCCGAACCTTGCGAACCGCTTCCAGCTTCTTCCGCTGCTCCTCATGGGTTCCGTGAGAAAAATTGAATCGTGCCACATTCATTCCGGCCAGCATCAACTCACGGAGCTTCTCCTCTGATTCACTGGCAGGTCCAATCGTACATACAATTTTCGTTCTACGCATTTCTTCCTCCATTTCACGGGCTTTCCATACAATCCTTATCATTTACACGAGAACTGCCAGGCTGCAGTGCTCCTCCTCCATTCGTATTCCGGTTACCGAAAGCCCCATCGTCAACCACCTGTTTATTGCTTTGATGTGTTCTTCTTCAATTTTTTCTCCGGGAACAAGCAGCGGAATTCCCGGGGGATACAGACTCACAAATCCTCCGGAAACGCATCCCTGGCATTCCTCCGGATACCTCCATTCTACCTTACTGTCCCATGCTTTGGCAAGACCAATCACCCTGTTGCTTGCCTTCACAAAGGGAAGATTTTCTCTTTCCGTTTCGAATTCTCGACAACTCTCGAGCTGACGATCCGTTTCCAGCAGGGCATCCCGCATTCTGTCGTACCCCTCCTGCCGGTCTCCTACCGTGAACATCGCCAGGCAATAGGTCTCGGCAGCCATTTCCGGCTGAAGATGATACTGCTGAAGCAGTCGTTCATACAACTGTTTCCCGTTGCAGTTCGTTCCCCGGACACTGATCACCAGCTTTCCGATATCCTGCCTGTCATCTCCGCGCAGTATCCGAAGCTTCTGCAAGCTCTCCAATTCCTGAAGAAGCTTTAAAAATCTTGCCTCGAACTGCCGGAAAGGCTCCCTGCCGTATTGTGCCGTGTAGGACAAACAGTTATCAATGCTGGCCATCAATGGATAAGAGGGACTGCTTGTCTGGTAGATCTGTAAAAACCTTCGCAGCCTGTCTCGGCGGATGATCCTGCCATTCACATGCAGCAACGCCGTCTGGGTCAGTGCGGGCAGCGTCTTATGCGTACTCTGCACCACCAGGTCTGCCCCTGCCAGATTACTGTTCGTCAATCGATACTCAGCAAAATACTGTGCAAAATTCAAATGGGCTCCGTGTGCCTCATCCACGATCAGGGGAATCCCGTAGGAGTGCACCACCTGTGCAATCCCCTGCACATCGGCGATTCTGCCCTCATAAGTGGGGGAGACGATCAATACCGCAGACACCGAAGGATCCCTCAGCAAAGCCTCCTTCACCTGTTCCGGCGTGATGGCGTCACAGATATCATAGTCCGGTAGAAGGTTTGGATAGAGATATTCCGCCTCCAGCCCGCGCAGATAGACTGCATGGTAAGCAGATTTGTGGCAATTTCTCGCCATCAAAAGCTTTCCGCCCTGCGGAACGGCCGCACTGATTGCCGCCAATACTCCGCAGGAACTGCCGTTTACCAGATAGAAGCTCTCTTCCGCGCCGCAGATCACAGCTGCCTGTTGCTGCAGCCGCTTGATCAGATCCTCCGGCTGATGCAGATTGTCAAATCCATCGATCTCCGTAATGTCCAGTTTTGCAAGCTCGGGAGGTAATGCTCCCCATCCGTTTCTCTTATGTCCGGGCATGTGATAAGGGTACCAGTCACCGCTTCCATACGCCTGTAGTTTGTCCCATAACCGTTCCAAAGTAACCTCTCTTCTCTGACTGGATGCATTGGTATCTCCCAATGCCTTTGCGCCTCTACTGTACTGTCTCTGATATTGTCGGTTCCAACTCCCCCGGGGTGGGTTCGGCCTCCTCATCCACAGTCTCTGTCTTCTGTGCCAAGGGGTTTTTCCCTTCCGGGTAATAATACGTGATCACGGGGAATCCTTTTTCAACCGCTTCAAAAATCTTTCCTGCCGCTTTCTTGGGAAGATTGATACAGCCGTGAGACCCATTAGTCAGATAGATATCTCCTCCAAAAGTCCTGCGCCAGGTAGCATCGTGCATTCCATAATTGCGATAGAAAGGCATCCAATAGGTCACCGGAGTGGCATAATCTGCCCCCCGCAGCACTGCCGGCGTTTTTTTGTAGGTGATACCAAAGATTCCCTCCGGCGTAATACAGTCCGGAGTAGAACTCATATTGCCGGAGACAAAATCCGTTTCCAGAATCAGTTCTCCGTCCTGCATCAAATATAAGTGCTGATTTGTCAGGTCTGCCTCCACATACGAAGGGCCGATATCATCACTCCCTTTATGATAGCCCTCGATCTCATAGACCGGTTCTTTTTTCGTCTGTTCTCCCCCGTAGATTGCCTCCAGAAGCAGTGGAAATTCCGCGTCTGTGTCAGTCCGCCAACCATACTTCTTCGCCTTCAGGGATAGGGTGACTCCCAACCTCGTCTCAAAGGTCCGAACGGTACCGTAGGTATTCCATCTCTCCGCAGTCTGCTGCAGAAATTCAAGCACTGCCGCCTCATCCAGTACAGGCTGTCCGTCTACTATACCCACCCACTCGTGAATCAGATCTGCGTCTACCACAACAGTATTTCCGTGCCAATCATAGGTAATACAGGCAGAGAGCCATCTGTTCAGCGTATCCGTGATTCTCGTCAGTCTCCGGTCATTCCTCTTTGCATCCGGATTCCGATAACAGCCGGACTGCATAAGGGAGATGCAGGTATTTCCCCTCTCTAGCTGTTTGACAATATACCGATATGCTTTCTCGGTATCAAATGCGGTGCCGAGGTGCTCCTCTTCGATCTCATATCGCTTCGTATCTGCGTTGTATCCGCTGATAAAAGCATCTCTGGGCAGATCGTCACCGGCTTGTTGAAAAGCCTCCAGATCAAACAGGGCTTCCTTCAGTTTCGCCGGATCCAATTGATATTCCTTCACGTATTCTGTCTCCCCGCTGCCTGCCAGATAAGCCTTTGGCCACAGGTAGGGATTTTGTTTGTCCAGAACTTCCTGCAGCGTGTCGGAGGTATTGGTATATTCCATACCCACCTGGTCTGCTGTCAGTGCTCCCAACAAAATCTCTTCACCGTTGACGCTTCGTCCATAAATCTCTAAGGTGTAAAGTTCTCGGTCTCTCTCCAACAAAGACACGGCAGAAACAGGCAGCAATTTGCCGCACTCTATCCCATTGATCAGTGTTCCGGGCAAAAAGTGCTGCCTGAAATACCGGGCACCCAAAAAGTATCCGGTCGCCATAAGCAGCAAGAATGCCTCCAAAAGCCCAATCAGCACTTTTCGGAAAATTTTTCTCTCTTTGCTACAGATTATTTCCTTCTGTTCATCCATTCCCTGTTACTCCAATTCTACTCACTCTGGAAAGTATAGCATATCTTCCCGGAAAAAAACAGTCCCCTGAACATTGCATAAGATACTGAGATGCCGGAAAATGTATTTTTCTGCAACAAAAAACAGAGCACGCAAAAAAACTTCTGCAGTACTCTGATCATAGATCTATAAAGTTGAAAATAAAAAATGCCCAGAACCGGAATCGAACCAGTGACACGAGGATTTTCAGTCCTCTGCTCTACCAACTGAGCTATCTGGGCAAAAGACTTATAAAGGTTTTCCTTTATAAGTCTTTGAGTAGCGGGGACAGGATTTGAACCTATGACCTTCGGGTTATGAGCCCGACGAGCTTCCAGACTGCTCCACCCCGCGATATAAAGTTATTAATATATATATGCTCTCATGAACAGATCTATTCAAGAAAGCAAATGGATGGAGGTGGATTCGAACCACCGAAGCAATTTGCAGCAGATTTACAGTCTGTCCCCTTTGGCCACTCGGGAATCCATCCATATGGAATTGTAAACAAATCCAAGAGCCGATGATCGGACTCGAACCGATAACCTGCTGATTACAAATCAGCTGCTCTGCCAATTGAGCCACATCGGCGAATAACTCCTGCAGCTGATTTGTAATCAGCTGCTCTGCCTACGCTAGTCAGTTCCTGACTATCGTCAAGAATTGAGCCACATCGGCGAATAATTCCTGCAGCTGATTTGTAATCAGCCGCTCTGCCTTCGCTAGTCAGTTCCTGACTATCGTCAAGAATTGAGCCACATCGGCGTCACCTATCTTCAAAAGAAATGGGGCCTATAGGGCTCGAACCTATGACCCTCTGCTTGTAAGGCAGATGCTCTCCCAGCTGAGCTAAGACCCCATTAACGACCCAGATCGGACTCGAACCGACGACCTTCGCCGTGACAGGGCGACGCTCTAACCAACTGAGCCACTGGGCCGTATGAATTGTGAAAATCTTTCACAACAGAAGGTTTGTACCTTCAAAACCGAACACTGATCAAATCTCTCTTTCAAGACTTCTTTCTATCTTGGTTAAGCTTTCGACCGATTAGTAAGTGTCAGCTGAACACATTGCTGTGCTTACACCTCACTCCTATCTACCTTGTCGTCTTCAAGGGTTCTCAATGGATATCTCATCTTGAGGGGGGCTTCACGCTTAGATGCCTTCAGCGTTTATCCCTGCCGGACTTGGCTACTCTGCCATAGGTCTGATACCTAACAGATACA
>JAHBAA010000028.1 GCA_018385425.1 Acetatifactor sp. | reverse complement strand
TATGACTGGTGCGACATCGGCTCCATCTATGGTGCCCCGGCGGACTGTATCTGGGGAGGGGGTCGTGTGGGCTTTGGAGACAGCGATCCCAGGGAGGTTTTTGAACTGATGGAGGAGTATGGAATCTCTTCCAGGCTGACCTTCAGCAATTCTCTGCTGAGGGAAGAACACCTCTTAGACAGGAGATGTAACGCCCTCTGCGAGCTATTCCGGCAGAGCAAATCGGTGCAAAACGGAGTGCTCGTGCACTAGGAGATGCTGGCGGATTACCTGCGGGTACACTTCCCAGAGCTTTATCTGGTATCCTCCACCACCAAGGTGCTGACGGAGTTTCCGCAGCTTGTGGAGGAAGTGAATCGGGAGGAATTTCGCTATGTGGTGCCGGATTTTCGCCTGAACAAGTCTTTTGAGAAGTTGAGTACTTTGTCTCAGGCGCAGAAGGATAAGATCGAGTTTCTGTGCAACGAGTGCTGCTATTTTGGCTGTGTTGACCGCAAGCGCTGCTACGAGGCGGTGAGTCGGAAAAGTCTCGGGGAGAATTGTCCGGAGCATCCTTGTGCCGCACCGGGAGCAGAGGAGGGGTATCGCTTCAGCAGAGCTATGAAAAATCCCGGGTTTATCGGCATAGAGGATATCACGAGGGTGTACCTGCCTATGGGATTTTCTCATTTTAAGATAGAAGGCAGAAGTCTGGGAAGTGCGTTGATTCTGGAGTTTTTGCTCTACTACATGACAAAGCCGGAGTATCAATTGCAGGTGAGAGAGGAGATCTATCTGGAGAATACGTTGGATCTTTTCTGATCACTGCAGGAGCGTCCATCTGTGGACGAAGCATATAAAAAAGCCATTGGGGACGAAATCATCATCTCCAATGGCTTATTTTTTACGCTTTTTTTCTGCGGATCCTTCTGACGATCCATCTGATCAGCTTCACAAGGAGTCTGAGGATCAGAATCAACAACAGGATGACAACGATTAGGATGACAACGATCCCGACTGCAAAGCGGTTGGGATTTTTGATGCGGGCCCAGATTCCGTCATCATCCTCCACTATTTTGCGGCCCTGAGGAGCACTGTAGTCGGCGGACAGATTGCTGATGCCGTCACCGTCCGTATCCTCCATGGAAGCCAGGTAGGAAGCGATGGCAGCCCAGGCCTTGAGTTCTTTGCCATTCGCATAGACGATGGCATCCTCTGCGTTTTCGACAACGGTTCCGTCGGCTAATCTGGGCTGGATGGAGAGAAGACCGAAGGAGAGGTCTGTGACATTTCCCAGCATCTGGCCGGTGTAGAGATCGCAGACCACGCGGTAAAGTCTGTCGTCCTCAAACTCCACACGATTCCCCTCTGTATCGATGAGATAGCAGTCCGTCACCTTGTTCAGGATCATTCTGTGTGGATTGAAGGTAATGTTCATTCCGGAAGGGTATAGGGTGGCACCTGCCATCAGGGCGGAGATGGAAGCGTCGATCTCCGCAGCGGTCTTCAGGTCTTTGCCGGAGATATAAATGCTTAAGAGCGGATAGCCCGCTACGCCGTCGGGGCCGATGCCCAGGGAGTAGGAGTTGTAGATATCCTCCACGGTGAGTTCACCCACCGGAAAGGTCTCCCGGACCGTGCCGGCGGGAACGATGGCGATATCCACAGGGTGGGTGTCTGTGGTGTCGAAGGTATTCACTGCGTAGCGGAAGGCATCGGACAACAGATTTCCCAGAGTGTGCTCCGTGTGGACCTTGTAGAGGTCTGCTGTGGAGGAAAAAACGTAGGGATTCTGTACCAGTACCTGCTGCCTGGAGGTGTAGCCGAAGTCCTTCAGGTAGGTTGCATCCACTTGTTCAAAGAAATCGGAAACTTTCTTTTGCACTTCGGGATCCTCAGGAATGTCGGCACTTACAGGGACCAGCTCGTAGGCGGTCTGTTCCCAGCGTCCGTTTTCCTTCTGACGAAGGGAGATGGTGCCGATCTGTCTGGCATATTCGCCGGTGGAGCCGATGTAGGTGTCGCCGCACTGAATCGACTGGGGCAGGGTGGTATGGCTGTGTCCGCTGATGATCAGGTCGATGTCCGGCACCTGAGCGGCCAGCTGCTCATCCTCGGACTTGGAGGGTGTCTGGGAGGTACCGCTGTGGGAGAGGCAGATGATCAGATCGGGCTTCTCCTCCGCCTTGATCCGTGCCACAGTCGCGGCGGCAGCGGCAACGGGCTCCTTGAATTTCAATACACAGGTAGGGGCACAGGCCAGAGAATCCTTGCCGAACAGGCCGAACAGAGCAATTTTCACATCTCCTTTTTGCAGGATGGTGTATTCTTTCATCCCGAATGCCTGGAAGGCATCCTTCAGCAGCTGCTGCTCCTCGGTGAGTCCCTCTGCTTCCATGGTCTCCCAGTCGATATTGCAGAGCACCAGCTCCGGAAGCACATCCCCGGAAACTTTGGCTGCATTCAGCATATCGGCCAGACCCTGGGAGCGATAGTCAAACTCGTGGTTGCCCAGTGTGGATGCATCGCAGCCCACCGCCCCCAGTGTGCGAAGCTCGGAGGCCTGGGTACTGTAGATCGTCTGGGCCAACGTGCCCATGGAAAAATCACCGGCGTCCAGCACCAGTGTGTGGGGGTTGGTTTCCCGCGCTTTGTCGATGATGGTCTTGATCTTTGCAAACCCGCCGGACAGGATTCTTTCCCCGTTTTCGATGGTGGAGAAGGTCTCCAGATGGGAATGGGTGTCATGGAAGAAAATGATGTCCACTTCCTTGGGTGCAGCCGCCGCCTGTGCGGAAGCACTTGAGAGGAGAAATTCTCCTATAACAAGCAGCAGGCAGGTGAAAAGGCAAACGAAAGGACGCCATCTATTTTTTCTGAAATGCTTCATATCACATGCTCCTTCTATCAGAATCAGTAAACTCTTTTCTGCAAGTATACCCTAATTTTCCGGAAAGAACAAGGGCTTACCATCCCGGATCTGAGGAAGAACAAAATAGTCCCTCCCGGCGCAAGAAAAACCATTGCAAAGCACGGGATTTTCAGAGATAATAAAGGTATCTTTGAATACTACGAAAGGAAGGTTTTTTCTATGGAAAGATGGGCCAGAGCAAAATATACTCCTGTGCTGCCTCTGGGGGAGAACGGAGAGCGCATCACAGCGTGCAAGGCACATATCGAGCTGTCCAAAAATGCAGCGAAGGAAGGTATGGTGCTCTTAAAGAATGAGGGAGGGCTGCTCCCCCTGGCAAAGGGAACCAGGCTTGCCCTGTTCGGCAAGGCAACCTTTGACTATGTCAAGGGCGGCGGCGGAAGCGGAGACGTGACCGTTTCCTACATCCGCAATCTGTACGAGGGACTGTCCCTGAAGGCGGGTCATGTCAGCATCTTTGAAAAGCTGGCAGAATTCTACCGGGAAAATGTGAAGAAGCAGTATGCGATGGGCAGAGAACCCGGCATGACGGTGGAGCCAAAGGTTCCTGACGATCTGCTGCAGGAGGCCCGTGCCTTTACCGATACTGCGATCATCAGCATCTGTCGTTTCTCCGGCGAGGGCTGGGATCGAAAGAGTATCTATGACAAGGAGAGCAAGGTAGACGGACTTGCCATTGCAGGGCTTCTTCCCAACGAGGAAGTGGAAGAGGATTCCAAGAAGGAGATCTTCGAGGACGGAGATTTCTATTTGTCCCACGCTGAAAAAGCAATGGTTGAGGCTGTAAAGGCCGCATTCCCCAAGGTCATCGTGGTGATGAATGTGGGCGGTATGGTCGATACGGAGTGGTTCAAGGAGGATCCGGCGATCCGGTCCGTGCTGATGGCATGGCAGGGCGGTATGGAGGGCGGCCTGGCAGCAGCAGAACTGTTGATCGGTGACGGCAACCCCTGCGGCAAGCTGTCCGATACCTTTGCCAAGCGTCTGGAGGATTATCCTTCCACCTACAATTTCCACGAGTCCGATGACTATGTCAACTATACAGACGATATCTATGTGGGATATCGCTATTTCGAGACCATTCCCGGTGCGGCTGAGAAGGTAAACTATCCCTTCGGTTACGGTCTCTCCTATACAAAATTTGCTCTTTCCATGCCGGAGGTGGTAAAGTGCGGCGACACCATCCGTGTGAAGATCGATGTGTGCAACGTGGGCGACAAGGCCGGCAAGGAAGTGGTTCAGGTCTACTTTGGTGCCCCGCAGGGGAAGCTGGGCAAGCCTGCCCGTCAGCTGGCAGCCTTTCGGAAGACCAGACTCCTGCAGCCCGGCGAGACCCAGACCGTGACTATGAGTTTCGCGGTAAACGCCATGGCCTCCTATGATGATCTGGGCAAGGTTGCCAAGTCTGCCTATGTACTGGAGAAGGGCGAGTATCATTTCTATATCGGTACCTCTGTTCGCGATACCATCGAGGACAATTATGTGATGGTGCTTTCTGAGGATGTGATCACAGAGCAGCTCTCCGCCGAGATGGTACCCCAGCTTCTGCCGGAGCGACTGCTTTCCGACGGTACCTTTGAAAAGCTTCCCCAGCTGCCGAAGTTCGACACCGATGCCAGCATCTTCCCCACCAAGCTTTCCGGCGCAGAGGCGGACGGCATGGCTCCCCAGGTGCGCTTCCGGGACAGCTATCGTCTCTGGGGCGCAGTGGACAACAGACCCAAGCTCATCGATGTGGCGGAGGGTAGAATGTCCCTGGATGAGTTTGTGGCCGGACTGCCCGATGAGCAGCTCGCTATCCTTCTCGGCGGACAGCCCAATACCGGTGTTGCCAATACCTTCGGTTACGGAAATCTGCCGGATTACGGCGTGCCCAATATTATGACAGCAGACGGACCTGCAGGTGTGCGTATCGCTCCCTGCTGCGGTGTGAATACCACCGCATTCCCATGCTCTACTCTGCTTGCATGTACCTGGAATCCTGAGATCGTGGAGCAGGTAGGCGCTGCCGGCGGTGCTGAGGCAAAGGAGAACAATATCGGCGCATGGCTGACTCCCGCCATCAACATCCACAGAAGTCCTCTCTGCGGCAGAAACTTCGAGTACTACTCTGAGGATCCGGTGCTCACCGGTAAGATGGCGGGTGCTATGGTGACCGGAATCCAGAGCAACCATGTGGCTGCTACCGTGAAGCACTTTGCGCTGAACAACAAGGAGACCAACCGCCGTGAGAGCGACTCCAGAGCCAGTGAGCGTGCCATCCGCGAGATCTATCTGAAGGCATTTGAGATCATTGTGAAGGAGGCGAAGCCCTGGAGCATCATGTCCTCCTACAATATCATCAACGGTCACAGAGCCTCCGAGAACAAGGAGATGCTGGAGGATATCCTGCGCGGTGAGTGGGGCTTCGAGGGCATGGTTACCACTGACTGGTGGACCTGCGGCGAGCACTACAAGGAAGTGAATGCCGGCAACGATATGAAGATGGCAATCGGCTTTCCGGAGAGACTTCTGATCGCGAAGGAAAGAGGAGAACTGACCCGCGAGCAGATGGAGCTTTGCGGAAAGAGGATCCTGGGACTGATTCTGAAGATCGATTAAGCCTTTTGATGAAAGTAAGACACCCCGGCAGGGATTCCTGCCGGGGTGTTTGTTTACAGATTTTCATTCTTCAGTGCATCGATGGGATTGTCCCCCTTCAGCTTTTGGATGGAGTACAGCATGGTGATGAAGATTACCGCAAACACACTGCCCACTGCGATTCCGACGGCTGGCCATGGAAGAGAGAAGGGTAATTCTACGGTGTCAGTTGTAGCCTTCCAGATCAGATACGTGATGCCGAAGGAGATGGGGAGTCCGTAGAGCAGGCTCTTCAATCCGTAGATCAGGCACTCGTAATTCATCATTTTCTGCAGGGACCCTTCCGTCAGCCCCACAGAGCGCAGCATGGCAAATTCTCTCCGGCGCAGGGCGATGTTGGTGGAGATGGTGTTGAACACATTGGCGATGGCGATCATGGAGATCAGGACGATAAAGCCGTAGGAGAATACCCGAATGACGGTGACCAGCATTCTCTCGGACTCTCTGTCCGCCGCATGATTGTGCAGCCTGGAGGTGTCAAGGCCGTGTTCCTGCAAAGCATATTTGATATTGTTGTAGGCGAGCTCATGGTTTTGTGCCCGGATGGAATAATCCATCACATAGGAGTATTCGTCTCCGACCACTGCTTCTCTGCAGCAGTCCGGGTAGAACATCATAGGCTGATTAGCACTAAGACCCATAGGCGTAGTCTCGATCAATGCACCGATGGGGAAGGTTGTTTTCTTCTCCACTTCCTCGGTAGGATAGAGGTCTGCCATCGCGATGTCCAGGGTATCGATCTCACCTCTTTGGTAGGAGAGCAAGTATTTCGTAGGATAGTAGGCGACCATTTCCTGCCCATCCACCGTGACATTCGGCCCATAAGGGAGATAGCCCGGGATCTCCCGGGTGCAAATTCTGACGATCTCACAGGGCAGGGAGTTTTCCTTCAGCAGCGAGTAGGTTTTCCACTTGGCATTCTGATTGCCGTCTGTCTCTATGATCACTTCCCGGTTGAAAAGCAGTCCCAGAGGGTGTTCGCTGTCCATATACCGCTGAGGAGACAGGTGATTCTCCTCACAGAGGGTCTGAAAGCTTGCATCATCCAGAAAGACATAGGAGAGATAGTAGTAGGAAAGAGAAGCGTCTTCCTCATTGCTGTCGGTTTTGCTGTAATGATCCTCACGAACCAGTTCCGGATCGATCCGGAAGGCGTCTTGTTTCTCTGCATATTGGGATACACCGTCTACTCCCTGGGCGGAGGAGAGAAGCTGAAATACTTCCTCTGCATCCGGTCTGGTTCCCTCATCCCCTGCAATATAGTAGGACAGGTCTTCGTTGGAGTCGGAACTCATGATTCCTTCCACGGACCGGGTCAGATAGGCACAGAAGGCCGAGGTGGAGATAAACAGTACGATACTCAAGAAGAGAGAGACGATGGTAGAGCGGTATCTCTTCTTGTTCCGCTTGAAGTTTTTGGAGGCCATCATTCCTTCGAAGCCAAACAGTTTTTTCGTAAGGGGTGAGGTGCGAAGCTTTTTCCCCTTCAGCTTAATATCCTGGGACTGTCGGATGGAGTCGATGGCGCTGATGCGGATGGCCCGTCCGGCGGGGATCCAGGCGGAGATCAGTGTGATCACCAGGCTGATGAAAACGGTGAGGATGAGACCGATGGGGCTGATCACCAGCTTCATCTCCACGGTTGAGCCCATCAGAAAGGTGAAATTGTTCCGCAGACACCAGAGGGTGATGCCGATTCCGATGCAGCCGGACAGGATTCCCAGAGGGATTCCCGCCAGACAGAGCAGAAAGCCCTCGAACAGGACGCTCTGTCGGATCTGTTTTTTGGTGGCACCGATGGACTTTAGGATGCCGAACTGCTTCGTCCGTTCGCTGACGGAGATGGAGAAGGAATTGTAGATCAACATCACAGAGCCAAAACCGATCAGCAGTATCAGGATCGTCACAAACCCATAGAGGAGACTGACCAGGTTGCCGTTTCGAAAGCTTCCGCTTAACCGGATCAGGTCGCTGTGGGCTACAAATTTATCCCGCAGGGTGGTCAGAGAACCGGAATCCACCTGGTCGTAGATCTCCTGCACCTTTCGAAAGGTCACAAAGAGTGTCGTGGGACCGTCTGCGGTCCCTTTTGTCAGGGCAGTGTATCCGGGGCAGGAGTAGGGTTCTACCTCATAGGAAAAGCGGGCATAGACGCCCACCACAGGGTAGGTATGGGCAGGGCAGTTTGCCAGGGGCTCCTCCTCCTTGACATACCCGTTAGACATGGTCAGGGGGTAATACTGATCCGAAGGGGTTCTGGTGCCTACCTCCAAAGTCAGCACGTCTCCGATCTCAAAAGCAACACCGCCGTTGTAGGAGAGGTGCTTGGGCAGCAGGATCTCAGAGTCATTCTCCGGAAATCGCCCGGACAGAAGGTGCACAGCCACAAAATCCTCCAGGTCGTCGGGCACAGCTTCGATCAACAGAAAGGGTTTGTCCTCGTTGGTGCTTCCGATCATTGCCCAGCCCACCTCCTGCCAGGCAGTCATGTCTTTGGCCAGGCCGGTCTGCAGCAGGGTGTTGATCTCCGGGGCGTCAATATTGCGGAAGAGGGCGTGATAGGCACCGTTTTCGTCGATCTCCACGCGCTTTAAGTATTCCAATCCGCTGTTTGCCGCCTGAATGACGGCAGTCACCATGGCGGTGGAGAGAAGAATGCCGATGATCGTCACGATGGTGCGGGACTTGTTTTTCATCAGGGATCTGGCGGTATATTTCTGAAAAATATTCACCTATCTCACCTCCCGAACGCGTTCGTCCCGGATGATCCTGCCGTCGTCGATGGCAAGGATCCGGTCTGCCTGCAGGGCAATGGATTCGTCATGGGTGATGACGATCAATGTCTGATGGTACTTTCGGTTGGAGTATTTTAAGAGTTCTACGATCTCCTGACTGTTCTTGGAGTCCAGGTTTCCCGTGGGCTCGTCTGCCAACACCACCGCCGGGGCATTCATCAGGGCCCTTCCGATGGAAACTCTCTGCTGTTGTCCGCCGGAGAGCTGGTTGGGAAGCGCGTTTTTGCGTCGTTCCAGCCCAAGGGTGTGCAGCAGCTCGTTCAAGCGTTCTTCATTCACCTCCCGGTTGTCCATCAGTACGGGGAGGGTCAGATTCTCCACCACGTTCAATACCGGAATCAAATTGTAAAACTGGTAGATCAGTCCCACCTGTCTGCGGCGAAAGATGGCAAGCTGGTCTTCATTTTGGGCGTAAACGTCCTGTCCGTTCAGGTAGATCTTGCCGGCAGTAGGGCGGTCCACTCCGCCTAGGATATGGAGGAGTGTGGATTTGCCGGAGCCGGATGGCCCGATGATGGCGACAAATTCTCCTTTTTCCACCGTAAAGGAGATGTCGTCCACTGCCCGGACCGCATTTTCTCCCTTTCCGTAAATTTTTGTCAGATGTTCCACTTTTAGTAGTTCCATAGGGTTCCTTTCCGAAGGGCGCTGGTTGATCGTGTCTTTGCACTGCCCTTTCTTTGTGGTTATCCTATCAGGTGAAAGTGACAGAAAAGTGACAGAAAAAATTTCCATTGGGGGGGACCGCAGACCTGCGGCCTGAGGCCGGTGTGTATCTTGCAGACACGTTGGATTGGGGGACCGCAGACCTGCGGCCTGAGGCCGGGGTATCTCTTGCAGACACGCTTCCATTGCCCGGACCGCATTCCTTCGGCTTGAGACCGGTATATCTCTTGCAGACACGCTTCCGCTTGGGCTGCATCGTAGCGGTACATAAGGCCGCAAAGTACGCGGCCTAAGTACCGACGATTCGCCGACAGTCTGCAAGAG
>JAHBAA010000021.1 GCA_018385425.1 Acetatifactor sp. | reverse complement strand
TTGATTATCATGTCTACGGTTACCGTATCTTTTATATTTGCAATTATTTCTTCCATCGGTTTATACACCATGGGACATTCATCCAATGTATCTTTTGTTACTGATGTTGTAAAAATACCTTCCATCGAAGCCGTGTCTTTATGGTACCTGACACCGAATTCTTGTAACTGCCGGTGTATCCGTGTTCTTCAACCAGACGCTCATAAACGCGCTTTGCTGTATGATGCTGCTTGCACCAGTGCCGTTTGTCCTCGTCCAGCCATTCCTGGATCACCGGCTTGAAAGGATCCAGTTTTGAGGGCTGTCCCTGTACAACCGGAGGCATGGGGGGAAAATCCTCCTGCGCAAGATATTTTTTTATTGTTTTGGGATCCGCACCAGTTTCTTTTGAAATTTCACTGATCCGGTATCCGCAACTGCTCAAATCTTTGATATGATTGATTTGGGACATAGTGTACATCTTCCTTTCCTTGTATGATTACTAGCTTCTAATTAATCATACAAGGAATACGGTGAGGACTTCTTGGAAATCATTACGGTATATATGAGTCTGAAAGACCCTAAAATAGAGGGAATTGCTCTGGAGCAGATGAAACTGCTGGCGACGATACACCCGGAGCATTGATAGTAAAATGCAGATATCCGCAAAAAATTCATGAACATCATTGACTTAGAAGGTTGGGAAATGTTATATTATACATGAAATAAATGCGGATAACCGCAAATAAATCGTGAGGTGTCTAAATGTATCCGAGAGAGCAATATTTGAAAAAGATTATTTCAAAGAAGGATAATGGACGTATTAAGATCATCACGGGACTTCGCAGAAGCGGTAAATCGGTACTGTTGTTTAGGTTGTATCGGGAATGGCTTCTGGGAGAAGGTGTGAAGGAAGACCAGATCATTGCCTTGGCATTGGATATATTGGAAAATGCCAAGTATCGTAATCCATTGGAATTGGATAAATACGTGCGTGATCATATGGTTGATCCTAAAAAGAGATATTACATTTTCATCGATGAGATTCAGTTTGTATCTGAGATCCGGAATCCTTACGTGGATAATGAGGATGCCAAGATAACATTTATTGATGTAATCCTTGGATTTATGCATATGGATAATGCCGATGTGTATGTTACCGGCAGTAATTCTAAAATGCTGTCTTCAGATATATTGACTCAGTTTAGAGACAGAGGCGATGAAATCCGTGTATATCCGTTGTCATTTGCGGAGTTTTATAACGAATATGAAGGGGATAAAAGAGGAGCTTGGCAGGATTATTATACTTATGGCGGGATGCCACTTGCCACTTCTCTTGAATCACATGAGGAGAAAAGCAGATATTTAAAGGATCTCTTCGACAGGACTTATATAAAAGACGTACTTGAAAGACACGAAATAAAGAATGATACGGAAGTACTGGATATATTGCTGGATGTCCTTGCATCGGGGATCGGATCGCTTACCAATCCAAGTAAACTGGCTAATACATTTAAAAGTGAGCGGCAGATTGGCATAGGCTCAGAAACAATTGAAAAATACATTGGATATTTTGAGGAATCATTTCTCATTGAGAAAGCTGTTCGCTATGATGTTAAGGGTAGGAAATACATCGGAACCCCTGCCAAATACTATTACACCGATCTGGGGCTTCGCAATGCAAGGCTTGGATTCAGACAGCTGGAAGAGACTCATATCATGGAAAACATACTGTACAACGATCTCATCCGAAGAGGCATGAATGTTGATGTGGGTGTGGTGGAATACAATACCAAGGATGCAAACGGTAAGAAGATCCGAAAGCAGCTGGAAGTGGATTTTGTTGTAAATCAGGGAGGCAAGCGGTTTTATGTTCAATCGGCCTTATCCATAGCTGATCCGGAAAAAAAAGAACAGGAGATAGAATCATTGAAAAGAATCCCCGACTCTTTTAGCAAGATTGTCGTAGTTCGGGATTACCTTAAGCCGTGGCAGGACGAAAACGGAATCACATATGTTGGGATAGAGCAATTCCTTCTGAATGAAGATCTTTTAAAATGAGATTATGATAATGTGGTGTAAGACACTTACTTTGCTGTAGGTGTCTTTTTTTGATGCTTATTTCAAAAGTTCAATGCCGTTGTACTTTTAAGCCAAAAAGTACAGATAACGTATAATAAGTTTCGCAAATTCTTCTGGATTCATTTCCAATCCTAAAAAATAAATAGACATAGTTCCGACCACCAAGTAGAATTGAGTTACCAAGGACTGGGTGTCAGGTACAAGAAAGAAATTACAAACAGAATATAAAAGATTTATAAACTCAAATGCACATATTTACAAATTCCTCAAAACAGCGATAAAATAAGGCATAAGCGGTAAGAAATGAAGCACTTTCGATCAGGAAAAATCTATTCGAGAGCATTTTTTAATCTATTCAATAAAATTAATAACGATACGAATGGGACTTAATGTAGATTATATTTTGCCAAGGAAAAACGATAACCCGGTGTAATGCATAAGAAAGCAAGAAAGATTAACGTACTTTTCATCTGCCACGGCAAAACCTGTACTTTTGTTTGAAATGGCTTAAAATCAAGGACTTTTGGGAAAAAGAATGGTATTTGTACTCCCATTGTATCCCTATTTTACAAAATCGCAGGATTATCAACCGGACTGCCCTCGATTATAATGAATATGATTTTTGGTGGAAGAAGTTCCATTGGGGAGTAGAGAAGATGGTGGCAGGATGCTTTGGTGCAGAAGATGAAATAGGATAAAGTAGTCGCCTTGCCCATATAATATCCATATGCAGCATGCTTGCATATGGATTGCTATTTGCAAGCAAATGTGATGGAATACAGTTGAAGGAGGAAAATGTATCCGTAGATTCCATTATGGGACATGGTGGTCTGTTTAAGACCCCTGTTGTGGGACAGCGTATTCTTGCAGCTGCATTGAATGCGCCGGTAACCGTTATGGAAACTGCGGGAGAGGGTGGTCCCTGGGGTATGGCTGTGCTTGCCGCATACATGCTTGAGCATGGGGAGGAAAGCCTTGCAGATTATCTGGATAATCGCATTTTCGCAGGTCAGAGGGGTTCTACCGTTGATCCGGTAAAGGAGGATGTGGAAGGCTTTGATGCCTTTGTTGCGACCTATAAGGCAACCCTTCCTGCGCAGATTGCAGCCGTGGAGGGAATGAAGGTAAGGAGGAACGCGTAATGCTGGAAGAATTAAAGCAACAGGTATATGAAGCGAACATGGATCTGCCCCGCTATGGTCTGGTTACCTTTACCTGGGGCAATGTAAGTGCCAGTGACCGCGAGTCAGGGTTGTTTGTCATTAAGCCCAGCGGCGTGGAGTATGATAAATTAAAACCGGAAGATATGGTTGTTATGAACTTAAATGGCGAGAAGATGGAAGGCCGTTACAATCCTTCCTCCGATACCGCGACACATCTGGAGCTGTACAAGGCGTTTCCCGAGATCGGTGGCGTGGTACACACCCACTCTTCCTGCGCTACCAGCTGGGCACAGGCTGGCAGGGATATTCCCTGCTATGGAACCACGCATGCAGACTACATTTACGGACCGGTTCCCTGCCTGCGCTGCCTTACGGCGGAGAAAATCGCTGATGCCTACGAAGAAAATACCGGACATCTGATTGTGGAGGAATGGAAACGACTGAACAAGGATCCCATGGCAGTACCGGCAGTGCTTTGCAAGAATCATGGTCCCTTTGCATGGGGTAAAAACGCGAAGGAAGCTGTACATAATGCTGTGGTACTCGAGGAAGTAGCGAAAATGGCTTATCGCGCAGAAGTAATTAATCCAAAGGTTCTTCCTGCGCCGCAGGAGTTACAGGACAAGCATTATTATCGCAAGCATGGCGCAAATGCTTATTATGGACAGAAAGCAGAATAAAATTTACGCATGGACGAAACACAGAATTCATGGTATGATAGTTTGCGATGGACGAACTTGTAATTCATATACCGTAGAGGACAAAAAGTTCCTGCGGGAACGGATGTTTAATATGACAAATTTGGAATTGAAGAAGCATGCCAATGATGTCCGCTTGATGGTCCCATCGACCAGGTTTGTTCTCCCTATCCCATTGATAAGAAGTTTGAAGCCTTCAACTTCCATGTTATCAATGTGGATGCACATGATTTTGACGAGCTTCGCGCAGCCTTCAAGGAGGCAGAGGAGACCAAGGGTATGCCCATCTGTATCGTGCTTCACAGCTTAAAGGGTAAGGGCGTTTCCTTTATGGAGAATAGTTGTGATTGGCATGGTAAGGCACCCAATGATGAGGAGTTTGCTATTGCCATGGCAGATTTGAATAAGATTGAGGAAGAACTGGCAAAGGAGGTGGATGCATAATGGCTGACACTACAATCAAAAAGGTTGCAACCAGAGAAAGCTATGGTAATGCATTGAAGGAATTGGCTGAAGAATTCCCCAACCTTGTGGTGCTGGACGCAGATTTGGCAGCGGCCACCAAGACCGGAATCTTCCGCAAGGCTTACCCGGACAGACATATCGACTGCGGTATCGCTGAGGCGAATATGATGTGTGTGGCAGCAGGCCTGTCCCTTACCGGAATGATTCCCTTTGTAAGTTCCTTCGCAATGTTTGCGGCAGGACGTGCATTTGAGCAGGTTCGTAACTCCATCGGTTACCCTCATCTGAATGTAAAAATCGGCGCAACACACGCAGGTATCACTGTTGGTGAGGATGGTGCGAGTCACCAGTGTAACGAGGATATCGCTTTGATGAGAACGATTCCCGGTATGGTAGTTATGTGTCCCTCCGATGATGTGGAGGCCAGAGCGGCAGTACGTGCGGCAATCGAGCACGAGGGCCCCGTATATATCCGATTTGGACGCGCTGCAGTGCCTGTTATCAACGATAAGCCCGATTATAAATTTGAGATCGGCAAGGGTACCGTTGTAAAAGAGGGAAGCGACGTGACAATCGTTGCTACCGGAATTTGTGTGGACTCTGCCCTTGGCGCTGCAAAGCTCCTTGAGGAGGAGGGAATCCATGCTGAGGTAATCAATATTTGTACGATTAAGCCTTTGGATGAAGGGATTATCATTAAGAGTGCGAAGAAGACCGGTAAGGTTGTCACTGTTGAGGAGCATTCCGTAATCGGTGGTCTGGGCAGCGCTGTATGCGATTGCCTGTGTGCGAATTATCCCGTACCGGTTAAGAAGATTGGCATGCAGGATGTATTCGGTGAATCCGGCTCAGCAGCTGCACTGGTACACAAATACGGACTTGACGCAGAGGGCGTTTTCGCTTCTGTTAAGTCATTTTTCTAAGTTCCGGATAAGGAATATAATGCAGGAGAGCTTATGCTGAAGGTTTTTTTAGTAGAAGACGAGTATGTAATGCGAGAGGGAATCAAGAACAACATTGATTGGTCCTCCAATGGATATGAATTTTGTGGGGAGGCCAGCGACGGAGAGCTGGCCTTTCCTATGATTCAGAGATTAAAACCGGATATTGTTATTACGGATATCAAGATGCCCTTTATGGATGGTTTGACCTTGAGCCGCCTCATCAAAAAGGAGATGCCTTGGATTGAAATCATTGTTCTCACCGGCTATGCGGAGTTCGAATACGCCAAGGAGGGCATTAAAATCGGCATTGCCCAGTACCTTACCAAACCGATTAACGGCAGGGATCTGTTGAAGGAAGTGGATGCGCTCGCCGTCAAGATCGAGGAGAAGCATAAGGAGCAGGAGATTAAGGAAAAGTATATGCGTGAGATGCAGGAGAATTTCCTGCAGGAGAGAGGAGAATTGTTCCGCTATCTGGTGACCGGAAGCAGGTCCATTGCGGAGCTTTTTGATCTTGCCTCCAGGCTGAATATCGATTTGTCCTCCATGTGGTATAACATCGTTCTGCTTCATGTCCAGTCCATGAATCATGAGCAGAATGAGTATTCCGGCAGTATCGTGGAGATTGAGCAGGAGGTTGGCAGACTGAACGAGGAATACCGGGTACTCATGTTTGACCGGACCACAGAGGGTAAGGCGTTTATTATCAAGGGTGATTCCGAGGAAGAACTCTTAGAGATCTGGCAGGATTATCTGGAACGGTTGCAAAGGATTATGGATGCCTACAAACAGGTGCGCTATTTTATCGGCATTGGGGTGCCGGTGAATCGATTGACGGAGCTGCCTGCTTCCTTCGAGACGGCAAGTCATGCGTTTGCCCATCGTTTTCTTACGAATGGCAGTAATGTGGTGGACAGCAGAAATCTTCGCCCGACCGGATTCCTTGGAGATGATGGCTTTGACATCAGGCATGTGAATCCAAAGCAGTTGGATCGCAGTAAGATTAAGGAATTCCTGAAATTAGGCGACGCGCAGGAAACCATTTATTTTGTTGAGGAATTCTTCAATGATCTCGGTGCAAGCGCAATGGAGTCCAATCTTTTCAGACAGTATATCACCATGGATATCTATTTTTGCGTGATGGAATTTGTGGAGGATTTACAGATTCCGCGCGAGGAGATGGATGCAAGGGAATTCAATGCCGGTCTGGTGCAGGATAAGGAAGCGTCGATGCAGTATGCGACGGACCTGATGAATATGGCGTTGGAGCTTCGTGATAAGAAGGCAAGTAACCGATATGGGGATATTGTGGATGAGGTGATGCTCTATATTGAACAGAACTATGCGGATGAGGAGCTGTCCCTTAAAACGCTGGCATCCCATGTTAATTTCTCGCCCAATCACTTGAGTACGGTTTTTGCACAGCAGACGGGACAGACTTTTATTAAATATCTTACTGAGTATCGTATGAATAAGGCTAAGGAGCTGCTTCGCTGCACTGGAAAGGGAAGCAGTGAGATTGCAGCCGAGGTAGGATACCGGGATCCCCATTATTTTTCCTATCTGTTTAAGAAGACACAGGGCATGACGCCCACTCAGTATCGCGGCGGCAAGAGCCAGGACGGAGAAGAGGAAGCGTAACAAGTGAAAAAACTGATACAACTATACAATAAGATGACGTTTGCCTCTAAAATCCGATTTTCCTATCTGGTATTGTTGATTCCGGTTCTGATGTTCCCGGTGTTCTGCCTTTATAATCTGTGGAGTGTTAACAAGAAGTATGAGGATATGATTAACTCCACCGTGGTTGCGAGTGAATTCAGTCTGGACTTTAAAAAGGATTTCGACTATGAGACCTATCTTCTGATTGTGGGCAATAAGACCGTGGAGGAATCCAGACTAAACGAGTTGCTTACCGAGGCCGGCAGAATTGTGCAGGGACTTGAGGAAATCACTGAATCGGAGGAGAATAAGGAGCGTCTGAGCAGTGTTAAGAAGTACCTGAAAAACCTGGAAATCTATACGAACCGAATCATTGAGAACCTGGAGGAGGGGAGCAATTATGAGGCCAACATGGAAATCTGGGAGAATGATGTACAGATTGTGACGGCGTTGCTTCGGGAATCCTTCCTTCAATACATATACTTTGAAGTGAAAGATTTGCAGCAGCTTCGAAGTGAATATCAGGCATTTACGGAGAATTTGATCAGCCTGTCCGTGATCATCTATGCGGGTCTGCTCGCACTGATTCTGATCCTGTTCTATGTCATTCCGCTTGGAATCTCTAAACCCCTGCAGAAATTAAGCCGAGTGACGGATCAGGTGGCAAAGGGCGATTTTAATGTGTCCTTTGATGTGAGATCCTGCGCTGAAGTCAGTACACTAAGTGATTCCCTGAATACGATGATCGATAAAATTAATGAGCTGATCGGTCAGGTTACCACGGAACAGATCCGGCTTCGAAAGGCGGAGTTCGAATTGCTGCAGGCACAGATTAATCCGCATTTCCTATACAATACACTGGATGCGATTGTATGGCTGGCTGAGGCCGGTGAACAGAGGAAGGTGGTAAGCATGGTGGGCAGTCTTTCCGAATTCTTCCGAATGTCCCTGAATCAGGGTAAGGATATTGTTACGATTAAGGAAGAACTTCAGCATATCAGAAGCTACCTTGAGATTCAGCAGATGCGTTACCAGGACATTTTGGAATATGAGATAGATATCCCGCAGGAGCTTTTTGACGATCGGATTCCGAAAATAACCATACAGCCGCTTGTGGAAAATGCACTCTACCATGGCATTAAGAACAAGAGAGGCGGAGGAAAAATTCAGATAAGCGGAAGGGTGGAGAATGACTGTGCGATCGTGCAGATTCGTGACAACGGAATCGGAATTACCCCGGAGCGTCTGAAGCAGATCATTGACGGTATGGTGAATAAGGTTCCCACTGAGAGTGATATATATGGTCTGTACAATGTTAATGAGAGAATACGGCTGGATTTCGGTGAAAAATACGGAATTACCATTGACAGTACGCATATGGAGGGGACATGCGTCAGTGTAATCGTACCCCATATCGCTCATTGAAGATAAAAACAAACTGCAATCGGAAAAAATCAAACTACTATTCTGACGATGATAGAAAAGTGAACAAAATGAGCAGTAAAGTGAATGGATTTTTGCATAAATCTATCATAAGATGTTAGTGTCAAGAAAAAACCAATTCGAAATCATTTCAACGGAAAGATTTCAAAGTGAAAAGGGAGGATAAAAGATGAAGAAAAAAGTTTTAGCAGTCTTTATGGCAGCAGCCATGGTTCTTGGCATTGCAGCTTGTGGTGGCAATTCCGCAGAGCCTGCAGGTGGCAAGGGTGGAGATCTAATCAAGGTTGGTATTATTAATAACGACCCTAACGAGTCCGGTTATCGTACCGCAAATGACAAGTCCATGAAGGAAATGTTCACCAAGGAGAATGGCTATGAAGCTTCCTTCGCATACAGCTTGAAGAACGATGAGCAGATCAACGCAGCTCAGAAGTTCATCACTGACGGTGTTGACTACCTGCTTCTTTCCGCAGCTGATACTGCCGGTTGGGACGGCGTTCTGAAGGATGCTAAGGATGCAGGAATCAAGGTTATTCTGTTTGACCGTACCATTGATGCAGATCCCAGCCTTTACGAGGCTTCCATCGTATCCGATATGGCAGCTGAAGGTCAGCAGGCTGTAGATTGGCTTCTTGCTCAGGGACTTTCCGAGTACAATGTAATTCACATTCAGGGTGCTATGGGTTCCGCAGCTCAGATCGGACGTACCGGTGCTCTTGATGCAGCTAAGAATGACGGTAAGGTTAACATTGTTACTCAGCAGACCGCTACCTGGAACGCAGAGAACGCACAGCAGATCGTTCAGTCCGTTATCGATGCCAAGACTCCTTTCAACGTAATCTATGCAGAGAACGACGATATGGCTAAGGGCGCTGTTGCAGCTCTTGATGCAGCAGGTATCAGCCACGGTGTTGGCAAGGATGTTGTAGTTATGGGCTTTGACTGCAATAAGTGGGCACTTGAAGAGCTCCTTAAGAAGAACTGGAACTATGATGGACAGTGTAATCCTTTCCAGGCTTCCTACATTGATGACATCATCAAGAAGCTCGAGAAGGGTGAGAGCATTTCTGAGAAGACCATCATCATGCAGGAGAAGGGCTTCGATGCAAATACCATCACTCAGGAAGATGTAGATAAGTACGGTATCTAATACGAACAAAAAACGCAGAGCGTAAAAAGAGCGCGGTGCAGCGTAAATGAAAATGTACGCATGCCCGCGCTGTTTTTCTCTAAAATTTTAAGCAAGGGGTGAAATGCTGGTGAGTGAAAATGTATTGGAAATGAAAAATATCTGCAAGTCATTCCCGGGAGTACGTGCCCTGCAGAATGTGGATTTTAAACTTCGTGCAGGAGAGATTCATGCTCTGATGGGAGAGAATGGTGCAGGAAAATCCACCCTGATTAAGGTCCTCACTGGGGTATACAGTAAGGATGAGGGCGATATTTATCTGGATGGTAAGGTCGTGGCGATTCATTCGCCTCAGGACGCACAAAGGGTTGGAATTAGTACCGTTTATCAGGAAATTACACTTTGCCCGAATTTGTCCGTAGCCGAGAATATGTACATCGGTCGCGGTACGGGAAAGCTACAGAATTGGAAGAAACAAAACGAAGATGCGGATAAGATTTTAAAATCCCTGGATATTCCCGCAAAAGCGACACAGCAGCTTGCCAGCTGTTCCATTGCGGTTCAGCAGATGGTTGCAATCGCAAGAGCGGTGGATATGGATTGTAAGGTTTTGATTTTGGATGAGCCCACTTCCTCCCTGGATGATTTGGAGGTTCAGAAGCTGTTTGGGCTGATGAGAGATTTGAAATCCAGAGGTGTTGGTATTATTTTCGTAACCCACTTCCTGGATCAGGTCTATGAAGTATGCGATAAGATAACCGTACTTCGTGACGGAACACTGGTTGGAGAATATTCCATTCAGGAAATGCCCAGAGTAATGCTGGTGTCCAAGATGCTGGGTAAGGATCTGGATGATATGTCGGATATCAAGGGTGAGCAGGCTCCGTATAACGGAAAAGATGCTTCCGAGGTAGTACTTGAGGCAGAAGGGCTTCAGAGTGATGCCGGAATCAAGCCCTTTGATTTCTATATCAAAAAGGGTGAGGTTAACGGATTTACCGGACTTCTCGGTTCCGGGCGAAGCGAATGTGTTCGTGCCATTTTCGGTGCGGACCGCGTAATCGGCGGAAAGGTTAAGAAAAACGGTAAGATAGTCAATATTAACAAACCCATTGATGCAATGAAAAACGGAATTGCTTATCTGCCGGAGGACCGTAAGATTGATGGTATTGTGGGCGATTTGTCCGTGCGTGACAATATTATTCTTGCACTTCAGGTATTGAAGGGACCCTTTAAGCCTTTTTCCAAGGCAGAAGCATACAAGTTTGCAGATGAATACATAAAGCTGCTCAGTATTAAGACGGCATCTGCAGACACCCCGATTAAGTCCCTCTCCGGTGGTAACCAGCAGAAGGTAATATTGGGAAGGTGGCTTTTGACGCATCCGGAGTATTTGATTTTGGATGAGCCGACAAGAGGTATTGACGTGGGAACCAAGATCGATATTCAGAAGCTTGTATTGGAACTCGCCTCCGAGGGAATGAGCGTGACCTTCATCTCCTCCGAAACAGATGAGATGCTGAGAACCTGCTCCCGATTGGTTGTCATGAGAGACCGTAAGGTTGTCGGAGAGCTTTCTGGTGAAGATCTGACTCAGAATAAGATTATGAGTACCATTGCCGGAGGTGACAAATAATGCAGAAGAATACAACAAAGAAATCCGGGATTGGGTCTGTTCTTGGCGGACTGGTGAGAAATCAGATTTTCATCCCGATTGCAGCACTTTTACTGTTAGTGCTTTTCAATTTAATAGTTGATCCTACGTTCTTTAATATTTCGGTGGATGTCAACAGTGACGGATATCGTATTTTATCCGGCCCCATTGTCACCGTTCTGAATTTCGGATCTGAGCTGGCGATCCTTGCCATTGGTATGACGCTTGTCACTGCGGCCAGTGGCGGACAGGATATCAGTGTGGGCGCCACGATTGCAATTGCAGGTAGTGTAATGCTTCGTGTGCTCTGCGGTACCAACTCAAGACCCGATACCCTTCAGGCACCTATTATCGTGGCATTTTTGGTGGGCTGCCTTGCAGCGATGCTTGCGGGTGCCTTCAACGGTGTTCTGGTTGCCTACTTTAAGATTCAGCCCATGGTTGCGACCTTGATCCTGTTCACGGCAGGACGTTCCATTGCAGCCTGGGTTAATAACAACGAGCTTCCCGTAATCAGCGATCCGAAATTCGCGTATTTCGGAGGATTCTTACCAGGAATTCCCATTCCGACACCGATTTTCATTGCGTTGGGATGCATGATTATTATTGCATTGGTGCTCCGTTTCACTACCCTTGGTCTGTATACACAGGCAGTAGGTATCAATGAGAGCTCCTCCAGATTAAATGGTTTAAATCCCGCATTCATCAAGTTCCTTACCTTTGTAATTCTCGGTGTATGCGTAGCTGTAGTAGGCTTGATTAAGGTAAGCCGTATTTCCTCCATCAACTACTCCGTTGTGGCTAAGGATATTGAAATGGATGCCATTCTGGCAGTTGCACTTGGTGGAAATGCATTAAGTGGTGGTAAATTCAATATGTGGGCTTCCATTTTGGGTGCCTATGTCATCCAGTTCCTGACGACCACACTTTATAAGTGCAATGTCCGTTCGGATGCGCTTCCTGCATATAAGGCAGTTGTCGTAATTATTCTGGTAGTGATTAGTACTCCTGCAGTGAGAACATGGTTCTCCAAGGTGGGTAAGTCTCTTAAGTCAAAGCTCCAGACAAAGGAGGTGGCTTAATATGAGCAAAAATGCAAATACAAACAAGGTTCGTCTTGGCGACAAGATGAAAAATATGACGGATACCAATCTGTTGCTGACCATTACAATTGTTGTGTTTTTCCTGATGTATATCGGAGCAGTGGTATTCCAGGGAAAGGGTTTCCTGAAGCCGCAGACCTTCTTGAACATCCTGAATGCGAACGCGGCGTTGATTATCGTATCCTGTGGTCTTAGCTTAGTAATGATTACCGGTGGAATTGATATTTCCGTCGGCGGTGTGGTAGCTCTGATCAGTATGTGTTGTGCAGTATGGCTGGACAGAAAGGGCGGAAACGTCTTCACTGCGGTTCTGATTGCACTTGGTATCGGACTTCTCTTTGGTATTGTTCAGGGATTCCTGGTAGCATATTTGGATATTCAGCCATTCATCGTAACATTGGCGGGAATGTTCTTTGCAAGAGGCATGACCACGATTGTTAATACCAACCCGTTCAATGTAGAAAATGAGGAGTTTGGCGCGTTAAAGGCTGCCCGTATCATTATTCCCGGTTTGGGAAGCACGACAAAGAAAGGTATATACGTAAACGCCTATATAGAGATCGGTGTTGTCGTTGCACTGTTGGTGGTACTGGTTATGTTCTGTCTGCTTCGTTGGACCAAATTAGGACGCAGCTTCTATGCAGTCGGCGGTAACCAGCAGAGCGCTTTGATGCTTGGTATCAACGTTAGAAGGACGAAATTCCTCTCCCATGTACTGTGTGGTCTGTTGGCAGGAATCGGCGGATTCGTATACTTCATGCATGTAGGCTCCGGCTCTCCTTCCCATGCATCCGGTATGGAAATGAACGCAATCGCTTCTTCCATCATCGGTGGCACCATGCTGACCGGCGGTGTGGGAAATATCATTGGAACGTTCTTCGGTGTGCTTTCCCTGAGTACGATTCAGAATATCGTATCCTCTGCAGGTCTGGATCAGGCCTGGTGGACAGGAATTACCATTGCCGCAATGCTTTGTCTGTTCTTAGTTATCCAGAGCGTTGTTATGGCGCGTAAAAAGAAATCCGGTGGAAAAAAGTAAGGGATAGTAAATGAAACACAGATTAAAAAGTATTTTGTGCCCCGTTGTAGTGACTGCCATGCTTTTGTGCATGGCAGTTGCCTGCGGTACAACGTCCATAGAAGAGAATTCCAATACGGTAGAAGAGGAAATAATTGAAAAGGAGCCCATTGTTGTGGGCTTTTCTCAGTTAGGGGCAGAGTCTGACTGGAGAAGTGCCAATACACAATCCATGAAATCCTCTTTTACGGGTTTGGATGGATATACCATGATTTTTGATGATGGACAGCAGAAGCAGGCGAATCAGATTATGGCAATCCGCAAATTTATTCAACAGGAAGTGGATTATATCGTTTTGGCTCCGGTTACGGAAAACGGTTGGGATACTGTTTTGCAGGAGGCAAAGGATGCAAATATTCCTGTCATTATCGTGGATCGCCGTGTGAATGTGGAGGATGAGAGTCTCTTCGTATGCTGGATCGGTTCGGATTTTGAATTGGAGGCACAGAAGGCGACGGAATGGCTGCATCAGTATGCGGAGAATAAAAAGATCCCGGCACAGGATATTCATATTGTCAATATCCAGGGTACCCTTGGTGCATCCGCCCAGATCGGACGAACCAAGGGGCTGCAGGACGCGGCTGAAAAATATGGCTGGGATCTTCTGGCGGAGGTAACCGGCGATTTCACCCAGACGAAGGGCAAGGAGGTAATGAAATCTCTTTTGCAGGAATACGACAATATCAATGTCGTGTATTGTGAGAATGATAACGAGGCGCTTGGCGCAATTGAGGCTTTGGAGGAGGCCGGTAAAAAGGTGGGCTCCAATCTGATAAACGGAGAAGTAATGGTTATTTCCTTTGACGGAATCAATGAAAAAGCCAGGAGCTATGTGCAGGAGGGAAAGATCAGTTGTATTGCTGAATGCAATCCCTTGCTTGGTCCGCTTGTCAGAGTTGCTATCGATACGGTGGAATCCGGAGGAGTCCCCAATAAGTACTACTATGTGAACGAGGAAATTTTCAGTGCGAATCCCAATATTACTTCCGTGACAGTGGATAAGAAAGAGTATCCGGTTACCATTGTTGCAAAATAATATATTCTTCTTGTTTTTTTTGATTTGATATCTGATATGATACAGAATGGAAAAGGAGGAACTATGAGTCCTGGAGGTATCAATTATAATGCAGATATGACATTTTCCAATTCGAAGACTGCGGAGGAGTACATTGATACTGCGATTGCAAAGAACATCCGGCACTCGCTGAAGAGCTATCAGTATGGAGGACATTTTCGCCGGTTGTCAGATTTGTATGAGCGAGGTGAATTAACAAATTGCAAAGCTTCAGGAACTTTCTGTTCAGGAAAGACAATGTATACTAGAAAGATTGCTGAATGAAATCCGTGGAAGAATGATGATGGATATCGTCCTTCTTGAAACAAAGATAGCACAACCGAACAAAAAGGTATTCAAGCTGCAGTTCGCAGTAGGAGAGTTTGATATGGTTGTTTTCGACCAGAAAACACTTACCTGCCAAATTTATGAAGTAAAGTATAGCAAGGACCAGGTTTCGGAACAGTATCGTCATATTACGAACGAAGAAAATGTGCTATGACAAGACAGAGGTATGGTGATATCACAGGGCGATATGTGATTTACCGAGGAGAAGATGCGAAGGTAGAGGATGTTCAGTATCTGAATGTTGAGGAATACCTGAAATTATTGGACAAATAAAAGCCCTTGCTTTCGGATGCAGATTTATGAATAATCTGCTGGACTATTCTCCGGACTTTTATCTTTACGAATATGCGGAAATGAGGTATACTGAGCATATCCAATAAGGAGGTGCTGTGATATGCCGGAAAAGGAAAAGATGCCTGAAACATCAGAACATAGAGAACATTTTCCCAGAAGCAATCAGAAATTGAAGATCATGTATCTCATGAGGATCTTGACGGAAGAAACGGATGAAGATCACGCAATTACCCTGCAGGAGATCGTAGAAAAACTGAAAAGCTATGGGGTAACGGCAGAACGAAAGAGCCTCTACAGTGATATTGAGAACCTGCGAATCTTCGGAATGGACATCACCGGATACCAGATGGACCGTACCTACTACTATCAGCTTGTAAATCGAGATTTTCAGCTGCCCGAACTGAAACTCCTGGTAGATGCGGTGCAGGCATCAAGATTCGTCACCGAGAAAGAATCGGCGAATCTGATACAGAGGCTGGAAGCATATGCCAGCAAGTATCAGGCAACGCAGATGCACCGCCAGGTATACGTGAACGGCCGTGTAAAATCACGGAATGAGAAGAACTTTTACAGTGTGGATGATGTGTACACCGCCATCGAAAACGACAGGCAGATCGAGTTTCAGTATTTCCACTATGATGTGAACAAGAAAGAAGTACTGGCTCATCAGGGAAAGGTATACCGCGTCAGCCCCTGGGCGATGTGTTGGGATGATGAGAAATACTACATGATCGCCTATGACCAGGAAGAGGGCAGATTGAAGCATTTCCGCGTCGACAAAATGATTCGGACAAAAGTCCTCACCGAAAAACGCCTGGGCCAGGATGTATTCCGGAAAGAGAATATGGCACAGTACACTCACCGCCTGTTCGGAATGTTCGACGGTGAAGTGCGGAATGTAGAGCTGCTCTGCGACAATTCCATGACCGATGTGATCTTCGACCGGTTCGGACTGGATACAGTCGTGCAGAAGGCAGACAAAGACCACTTCAAAGCAAGAGTCACCGTGGCGGTGAGCAACCTGTTCTTCGGCTGGGTCATGGGCCTTGGAAAAGTCAAAATCGTCGGCCCCGAGGATGTGGTTGAGAGAATGCAGCAGCAGATACTGACGCAATATGGCATGTACTTCGGACAGAAAAACCTGTAACAAAGCCTGAAAAAATACTTGCGAGTCCAGTTTTCTGACAGTGGAATCGGTTATGATGGAATCAGTAAGAAACCTAAAAGGTGATATACTGATTCCATTTTTGGTTGAGAGGTCGTTATGAAACGTATATGGTTCTGGTTACAGAAGAAGAAAAGAATCGAGAAAAGAGCGTGCGGAAAGTGTTGCCTGAATTGTAAGTTCTACAGACAGTGCAGGATGGACGGAACGTTTTGAAAGAAAAGCGTTGAAGCAGGAGGAGTGATTATGGGTAATTGTCCGGATTGTGGAGGAAGCGGTGGAAATCATTATAATGACTGTTCATATGACGGTACCGGCGGCGGGTACTCAGGAGGACCCGGCTCGGTATTTGGTTTGCAGATTCTCGTAGGGCTCGCGATCCTGCTGGGATTGCGATATCCGATATTGGGACTGATTATGATTGTTGTTTTTACGTGGAAGGTGATCACGTCGTAGGGGGAAAAGATTTTGCTGTAATAGTGAGAGAATGCGGAAGTTAGGTTTTACAATTTGTATATGATTTGTTATAATAATTAGTGAACTATTATGACCTTTGCATAATCAGAGACCCGAAGAAATGTGCTCAAGGTGGTGCCTGACATTATATGGCGGCAGACATATAATTCAAAAAACGTGAGGAGAAATCAGATGCAGCTGCCTTATTCTGAACAATTGAATATAGGCTATTTGAGCAGATTGTTTGATAATACCACGAACTGCTATAAGTTCTTCTGGTTTCAGGCAATCCTTCGCAAGCTGGATGGAATTCACTGCAGATTTACGTTTGATGAGCTCATAAATGAAATGATTGCTGACGCCTGGTATATGGTGACGGAGTATCATTTGCGGCTGGGTCCTTTGGGAATTACCGATAACTTGGAAGAAATAGTGAAATATATCCATGATTACTATGGATTTATGTCTTCTGAGAAACGTGAGAAGATTCTAGAGTTTTTACAGGGGACGGAGGACAAAAGAATTGCGAAGTATAAGTCAGATCTTACGCTGAACGTTCCGTATCGACTGCAGGTTCCTTTTTATGATGAGATTACCATAGATCAGAGTCTGTGGAAAGGGCCAAAGCAGAAGCTGACAGATGAAATAAACAGACAGCGCAGATTGATTTACTATTTTGAACGAATCTCCGGACTGGGTACTATGATTGAGGTAGATGCTCTATGGGCAGATTATCTTTTGAGACATAAGGAGATTCTGAAAGGATGGACGCAGCTGCGATTAATCCGGTATCTGCAGAACAAAAATCCGAGCGTACCGGGAATTGCAGATAAGATAGAGGCACCTGAGCATCGTGATATTGATCGAGTGAGAAAGTACTGGAAACTGATTATTCAGATTGATTCCGGTATCAGGGATATCTACGGTGAGGTATCATTGGCAGATGAAAATATCTCTGTGGATCACTTTGTCCCATGGCAATATGTTGCCCATGATGAATTATGGAATTTACATCCTACTACAAGGTCCATTAACAGCAGTAAGAGTAACTCTCTGCCATCATGGAGTATGTATTTCCCGGCATTGGGTGAATTAGAATATCGGGCATATGAACTGATGAATCAGAATGAGTCAGTGGCCCGTGAGTTTCAGAAAATAGCACCGTATCATTTGAACAATCAGGAGATTAGAAACCAGCTCTATGCAGAAGGGCTGGACAAGACTTCATTTATCGAGAGGCTGGAGCACGTCATCAGGCCGGTTTATGAATCGGCGCAAATGTTAGGATTTCAGGAGTGGGTTTACGATGGGAGTAATAACATATAACAAGCTTGTGCGGGACAAGATTCCGGAGATCATAGAGAGCGATGGGAAAACATGTAAGACAGAGCTCCTTTCTGATGCAGAGTACATAAAGATGATTGACGCCAAGCTTGATGAGGAGTTGGCGGAATATCATAAGGATCAGAATATCGAAGAGCTTGCCGACCTGATGGAAGTGATATATGCGGCTGCTTTGGCCAGAGGATATTCTCTCGAAGATCTGGAAATGGTAAGAGAGAAGAAGATTCAGGAGCGGGGAGGCTTTGAAAAGAGGATTCTTCTCAGGGAAGTAGTTGAAACGTAGGGGGAACCACAATAGTGGTACTAGGGCAATAAAAAAGATTCGAAAGCAAAGGAGTTAGAAGTATGTCTGATGATAAAAGAATATGGGGAATACACACTTTAGATGACAATTTATTTTTGAAGAATAATGTAATAGCGGTTGGTTGGCCTGACTTTGGTGATTTGAGTAAGGTTACAGCTGCCAGAGAAGCATTTAAGG
>JAHBAA010000009.1 GCA_018385425.1 Acetatifactor sp. | reverse complement strand
AAGCATCCCTGACAGAACACCAACAACTCATTTTGAAGGGAGAACAAAGAAATGATCAAAGAAGCAATTGTGAAAATCGTCAACAAACAGGATCTGACCTACGATGAGGCCTATGCCGTGATGAATGAGATCATGAGCGGTGAGACTTCACCTACCCAGAATGCCGCATTCTTAGCAGGTCTTTCCACCAAGAGTGCCAAGGCGGAGACCACAGCAGAGATCGCAGGCTGTGCGGCAGCCATGAGAGATCATGCCACCAAGGTGGAGACCGGGATGGACATTTTTGAGATCGTGGGCACCGGCGGTGACAATGCCCACAGCTTTAATATCTCTACCACCTCTGCACTGGTGGCAGCAGCCGGCGGTATGAAGGTGGCAAAGCATGGAAACAGGGCGGCATCCTCCAAGTGCGGGACGGCAGACTGCCTGGAGGCACTGGGCGTCAATATTTCCCAGAGCCCGGAGAGATGTAAGGAGCTGCTTTCGGAAGTGGGTATGTGCTTCTTCTTTGCACAGAAGTACCATGCTTCCATGAAATATGTCGGGCCCATCCGTAAGGAGCTGGGCTTCCGCACCGTGTTTAATATCCTTGGTCCCCTGACCAACCCCGGAAGTCCAAAGCGACAGCTCCTGGGCGTCTATGATGAATATCTGGTAGAGCCCTTGGCGCAGGTATTGATCAGTCTGGGGGTAGAGCGAGGGATGGTTGTATACGGGCAGGACAAGCTGGACGAGATCTCCATGAGCGCACCCACTACCGTCTGTGAGTTCAAGGACGGATGGTTTAAGTCCTACACCATCACTCCCGAGGACTTCGGACTGATGAGATGTTCCAAGGAGGATCTGGTGGGCGGTTCGCCGGAGGAAAATGCACAGATCACCCGGGAGATCTTAAGCGGGGCAAAAGGGCCGAAGCGGGATGCAGTTTTGATGAATGCAGGCGCAGCCCTTTACATCGGCGGTAAGGCAGACAGCATGCAGGAGGGAATCAACCTGGCAGCGGAATTGATCGACTCAGGCAAAGCGCTGGAGGTATTGGAGAAATTCATTCAGGTGAGCAATCGCCCGGAATAAAAGGCAGGAAAGAAAGATGACCATATTACAACAGTTGGCGGAGCACGCCGCATATCGATGTGCAGAAGCAAAGAAAGTGATCTCGGAGGAAGAATTGAAAAGACAGGCATATTCCCTTCCCAAAGGAACCTTTGCCTTTGAGAACGCCTTGAAGAAGCCGGGCTTATCCTTCATCTGCGAGTGCAAGAAGGCATCCCCCTCCAAGGGTGTGATCGCGGAAGAATTTCCCTATCTGCAGATCGCAAAGGAATATGAGGCGGCTGGCGCCGACTGCATTTCCGTGCTCACGGAGCCCAAGTGGTTTCTGGGAAGCGATCGGTATCTTCGGGAGATCGCAGCAGAGGTTTCCATCCCGATCATCCGCAAGGATTTCACGGTGGAGCCCTATATGATCTACGAGGCGAAGGTCATGGGAGCAAGCGCGGTGCTGTTGATCTGCTCCATTCTGACCCCGGAACAGTTACAGCAGTACCTTGCGATCTGCGAGGAACTGGGGCTGTCCGCATTGGTGGAGACCCACGATGAGGCGGAAGCAGCTATGGCACTTGAAGCAGGGGCAAGACTGATCGGAGTCAACAACCGCAATCTGAAGGACTTTACGGTGGACACCGAGAACAGCAGGAGACTTCGCAACGAAATTCCCAAGGGAGTTCTCTTCGTGTCCGAGAGCGGCATCCGGGATGTCTGTGATATCCGGGCCGTGAAGAGGATGGGAGCAGATGCGGTGCTGATCGGCGAGACACTGATGCGCGCGGCTGACAAGCGGCGGACTCTGGAAGAATTGAGGAATGCCTGATGACGAAGATCAAATTGTGTGGACTGATGAGGCAACAGGATATTGCAGTGGCCAATGCCTTGCAGCCGGAGTATGTGGGTTTTGTATTTGCCCCAAAGAGCAGGCGGTATGTGACTCCTGAAAGGGTGAGAGAATGGCGCGGGACGCTGTCGAAAGAGATCCGGGCCGTCGGTGTGTTCGTGGATGCCCCGGTGGAGGAGATCGCAGCCTGCCTGACCGAGGGCATCATCGATATGGCTCAGCTTCACGGCCATGAGACCGGGGAACAGATCCTGACGCTTCAGAAACTGACGGGGAAGCCCATTATCAAGGCCTTTTCCGTGGAGAGCCCACAGGACATTGCTGCAGCATGCGCCAGTGAGGCCGATTATGTGCTGTTAGATTCGGGGAAAGGCGGAACCGGCAACAGTTTTGACTGGAGTCTTCTGAAGGAGATGAACAGACCCTATTTTCTGGCCGGGGGACTGAACCCGGAAAATGTGGAACGGGCACTGTGTCAATGTTCACCCTTTGCAGTAGACGTGAGCAGCGGGATCGAAACCGATGGCGTCAAGGATGCAGAGAAGATGAAGAGATTTGTGTTAAAAGTTCGAGAAAAGAGAGACAGAGAGGCAGGAGAAGACCATGAGTAATCAGAAAGGACGATTTGGAATCCATGGAGGTCAGTATATTCCGGAGACACTGATGAACGCAGTGATCGAACTGGAGGAAGCATACGAGCATTACAAGAATGACCCGGAATTCAACAGAGAACTACAGGAATTGTTCAACGAATATGCGGGCAGACCCTCCCGATTATACTTTGCGGAGAAGATGACCGCCGATCTTGGAGGAGCCAAGATCTATCTGAAGAGAGAGGACTTAAACCACACCGGTGCCCACAAGATCAACAATGTGCTGGGGCAGGCGCTGCTCGCGAAGAAGATGGGCAAGACCAGACTGATCGCGGAGACCGGCGCCGGTCAGCACGGCGTGGCCACCGCCACCGCCGCAGCGCTGATGGGAATGGAGTGCGTGGTGTTTATGGGAGAGGAGGACACCATTCGCCAGGCACTGAACGTGTACCGGATGAGACTGTTGGGGGCGGAGGTGATTCCGGTGAAGACCGGTACGAAGACCTTAAAGGACGCAGTATCCGAGGCTATGCGTGAGTGGACCAGTCGAATCGATGACACCCATTATTGTCTGGGTTCTGTGATGGGTCCCCATCCTTTTCCTACCATTGTACGTGATTTTCAGGCGGTGATCTCCAAGGAGATCAAGGAACAGATGCTGGAGAAGGAGGGAAAGCTTCCGGATGCGGTGCTGGCCTGTGTGGGAGGAGGCTCCAATGCCATCGGAACCTTTTATCATTTCATTGAGGACAAGAATGTGCGCCTGATCGGCTGTGAGGCGGCCGGCAGAGGGATCCATACCGCGGAGACTGCCGCAACCATCGCCACCGGCAAGCTGGGCATCTTCCACGGTATGAAGTCCTATTTTTGCCAGGACGAATACGGACAGATCGCACCGGTGTATTCTATCTCCGCCGGACTGGATTATCCCGGTATCGGCCCGGAGCATGCCCACCTCTATGATATCGGTCGTGCAGAGTATGTGGCCATTACGGATGAGGAGGCGGTATGTGCCTTTGAATATCTGGCGAAGACGGAGGGAATCATTCCCGCCATTGAGTCCGCGCATGCGGTTGCCTATGCCATGAAGCTGGCACCCACCATGCGGCCGGATCAGACGATCGTCATCACCATCTCCGGCAGAGGAGACAAGGATTGTGCGGCAATTGCCCGCTACAGAGGGGAGGATCTTCATGAGTAATATCAGACAAGCATTTGAAAACGGGAAAGCATTCATTCCTTTTATTACCTGCGGGGATCCGGATCTGGAGACTACCAAAGCTGCAGTGCTCGAGGCAGTAGAAAATGGGGCGGATCTGATCGAATTGGGGATTCCCTTTTCGGATCCCACGGCGGAAGGCCCTGTAATTCAGGGGGCCAACCTCAGGGCGCTGACCGGAGGCGTGACCACAGACAAGATCTTTGTGTTTGTGGAAGAGCTTCGGGAGTCTGTGACCATTCCGCTGGTATTTATGACCTATGCCAATGTGGTATTTTCCTATGGTGCGGAGCGGTTTCTCTCCACCTGCCGGCGCATTGGGATCGACGGAATTATCCTGCCGGATCTGCCCTTTGAGGAGAAGGAGGAGTTTCTGCCCATCTGCAGAAAGTACGGTGTGGATCTGATTTCCCTGATCGCACCTACCTCCGCTAATCGCATCGCGATGATCGCCAGAGAGGCGGAAGGATTTATCTATGTGGTGTCCAGCCTGGGAGTGACCGGTGCCAGAGCAGAGATTCAGACCGATCTGACCTCTATCGTCGCCGCCATCCGGGAAAACACCTCCGTACCCTGTGCCATCGGCTTCGGGATCTCCACTCCTGAGCAGGCAAAAAGGATGGCTGACATTGCGGATGGTGCCATTGTAGGCTCTGCGATCATCAAGTTCCTGGAGAAATACGGCAAGGATGCGCCTCACTTCATCGGTGAATACGTGAAGTCCATGAAGGATGCGATTCGATAAGAAACAAGGAAACCCGATGGGATATTTCAGATCCATCGGGTTTTTTATGGTGTATGAGCTTTTTTGTCCGGCAGTACAAGCAGGGTCTGATTCATATTTTCAGCATGTGTTGGATATACTATCTGTGATAGTGCCATGATTGGCACGGATAGGAGAGACAATGAAGCCGGAAACTTATTACTTTGTAGCAAGACCCTTACCCTACGAGCCGGATGCCCTGGTGCCGGTGTTGGATGAGAAGACTCTGTATTTCCACCACGACAAGCATTACCAGACCTATGTCAACAATCTGAACAACGCTCTGGCAGATTACCCGGAGCTTCACAACTGTACTCTGAGAGAACTTTTGATCGACAGCGGGAGACTGCCCGCTGCCGCCCGAAAAAGCATTGTCAACAACGGCGGAGGGGTATATAATCATGAATTATACTTTGATTCCATGCAGACTCCCATGGGACAGTGCCCGGAGGGGAGCCTGAAGGACTCCATCGACAGAGATTTTGGCTCCTACAAGGAGTGGAGAGATGAACTCAAGAGCCTGGCGGCAAGCGTCTTCGGCTCCGGCTGGGTCCATCTGATCACCGATAAGTACGGCAAGCTGGATATGTGTATTACCCGAAACCAGGATGTGCCGAACTTAAAGGAGTGGACGCCCATCCTGAATCTTGATCTGTGGGAGCACGCGTATTATCTCCAGTATCAGAATCGAAGATTGGACTATGTGGAGGGCTTTATCCGGCTGATCAACTGGCGCAAGGCACTCCGCAGATATGAGGATGCCTTTGGCAAATAAACTACGAGGTAAATCGAATGAACCAAAGAAACTATCAGAAGGAACTGGAAAGGCTATTGGAACAGCTGCAAGGGGCACCGCGGCTTTTTCTGCACAGCTGCTGTGCACCCTGCAGCAGCTACGTGCTGGAGTACCTGAAGCAGTATTTTCAGATTACGGTGTTTTATTACAATCCCAATATTTCCGAACAACAGGAATACAGAAAGCGTGTGGAGGAACAGAAGAGACTGATCGCTGCCTTCAACGCTTTGGGCCGGGGCTACCCCATCCGCATCCTGGAGGGAGACTACGAGCCGGAGAGATTTTTTGAGATCGCGAAGGGCTACGAGGACTGCAGGGAGGGCGGAGAACGGTGTTTTCGCTGCTTTGAGCTTCGTCTGCGGGAGACCGCAAGACAGGCGGCAGCCGGAGACTACGACTATTTCTGTACCACGCTGACCATCAGTCCGTTAAAAAATGCGGTGAAGCTGAATGAGATCGGCGAGGCGTTAGCCGGAGAGTATCAGATTCCATGGCTGCCCTCGGACTTCAAGAAAAAGAATGGCTACAAGCGTTCCGTGGAGCTTTCCGCAGAGTATGAGCTGTATCGACAGAACTTTTGCGGCTGCGGCTTCTCCAAGGCGGAGGCGCTGTCCCGTACCTGATGAGATCAGGAAAGAAACCGGAGGACAGGCTTACAAAGCTCTTGCGGGAATCCCCTTTTTTTGATATAGTGATAACAATTCGAAATCGGAACATCTATAGTAAATAGGATAGAAAGGATAACCCATGAAGAAATTATTGGAAATACTGAGTGAGGAGATGGGCAAAGCCTTTGAGGCTGCCGGATATGATGCTGCACTGGGACGTGTGACGATTTCCAACCGCCCTGATCTGTGTGAATATCAGTGTAACGGCGCTATGGCAGGTGCCAAGCAGTATAAGAAGGCTCCCATTATGATCGCCAATGCTGTGGCTGAGCAGCTGGCAGATACTGCTGTTTTTTCCCAGGTGACCGCAGTGGCGCCCGGATTCTTAAATCTGAAGCTCTCCGACACCTTTTTGAGTGAATACGTGAAGCAGATGAGCAGGGAGGAAAAATTCGGCCTTGAGAGCCCCGAGCATCCCAAGACCATTGTCATCGATTACGGCGGACCCAATGTGGCGAAGCCTCTTCATGTGGGACATCTTCGTTCTGCTGTCATCGGCGAGGCAGTGAAGCGGATGGAGCGGTTCGCAGGACACAAGGTGATCGGCGATGTTCATCTGGGAGACTGGGGTCTGCAGATGGGCCTGATCATCACCGAGCTTCAGGAGAGAAAGCCGGAGCTTCCTTATTTTGATGAAAGCTTTACGGGCGAATACCCGAAAGAAGCACCCTTTACCCTGTCCGAGCTGGAGGAGATCTATCCCACCGCCAGCGGCAAGAGCAAGGTGGATGAGGAGTTCAAGGCGAAAGCCCTTCAGGCCACTGCTGATCTGCAGCAGGGCAAGAGAGGGTATCGCGCGATCTGGAAACATATTATGGACATCTCCATTGCCGATCTGAAGAAGAACTATGAGAATCTGAAGGTGGATTTCGACCTTTGGTACGGTGAGTCTGACTCCCAGAAATATATTCCCGAGATGGTGGAGAAGATGAAGCGGGACGGCTATGCCTATGTCAGCAACGGTGCCCTGGTAGTGGATGTGGCGAGAGAGGATGACAAGAAGGAGATCCCTCCCTGTATGATCTTGAAATCCGATGGTGCGGCAATGTACGATACCACAGACCTTGCCACCATTCTGCAGAGAACCATCGATTTTCAGCCGGACAGCATTATTTATGTAGTAGACAAGCGCCAGGAGCTGCACTTCGAGCAGGTGTTCCGATGCGCCCGCAAGACCGGCCAGGCTGCAGAGAACACCGAACTGAAATTCCTGGGCTTCGGCACGATGAACGGCAAGGACGGAAAGCCCTTCAAGACCCGTGAGGGCGGCGTCATGCGTCTGTCCAGCCTGATCTCTCAGATCACCGACCAGATGTATGAGAAGATATCCGGCAATGAGGCTCTGGGAGCAGAGGAAGCGAAGACGACAGCCGCACAGGTTGCTTTGGCAGCCTTAAAATACGGTGACCTGTCCAATCAGGCCAGCAAGGATTATGTCTTTGACATTGATAAATTCATCTCCTTTGAAGGGGATACCGGTCCTTATATTCTGTACACCATTGTACGGATCAAATCGATCCTGAATAAGTACAGGGAGCAGGGCGGAGAGATCTCCATGGATGCCCTGACCACTCCCTCCAATGATTCTGAGAAGGACCTGTATATGCAGCTGGCTCAGTTTAATTCCATGCTGGAAGCAGCCTGTGAGGAACTGGCGCCTCATAAGGTATGTGCCTACATCTACGATCTGGCAAACGCTTTCAACCGCTTTTACCATGAGACCAGAATCCTGACAGAAGAGGATGCGTCTAAGAAAGCCGGATGGATCGCTTTGCTTGCCCTCACCAAGGATATTTTGGAGTGCTGCATCGATCTGCTGGGCTTCAGTGCCCCAGAAAAGATGTGACGCGTTACTAACAAGCGCTGCGTGATCCATTTGAAAAAAGCCGTGGGGAGCTTGCTCACCAACGGCTTTTTTTCAAATGGATCACATAGCGCGACAGCGCGCATGAGCACGAAGCGGAGCGGAGTGCGAATGTGCAGCGCTTGTTAGAGGGAAAGCGCGACAGCGCGCATGAGCACGAAACGAAGTGGAGTGCGAATGTGCAGCGCTTGTTCACATTACTTTTATTCCTGCAATTACCCCGAAATTCGAAATTTAGCTCTATTCGATGAAGCGTGCGTCATCGGAAGTCAACAACAGAGTGAATTCCGTTGTAATTCCGGAAGTAGTTTGCCTGAAATAAGCGACTGAAGCATCGATGATTCATTCTCTTCTCTTTTCGTGGTCTTCCTTTTCATCGGATTTCATATAATGTGGATCTTTTGTTGTCATTTCCTTGAAAGAAGCATTGTACCGATAGGAGAAAACATCGACAATTTGAATTTCTGATTCTTTCGATGTTAGGGAAACCATTATTTTCGTGTTTTCACCGATATTCGATGTGCCATGCGGTTTCTGCATTCTCTTTCAGTGAAATGATATGTCAATTTACCCTATCAACGCCCCTACAGAATGCGGAGTTTAGCCCTCCTTTCCGGAGAAAGAATATCCAACTGCTGTACCCATGAAAAAGTCACGAGAAAATCAAATTAATTGTTGACAAAAGTGAGACTTCGTTGTATACTGACAAAGTCGGTTGCGAAACCAACAAAATGGAAGTTTAGCTCAGCTGGGAGAGCATCTGCCTTACAAGCAGAGGGTCATAGGTTCGAGCCCTATAACTTCCACTTTGGCGAG
>JAHBAA010000001.1 GCA_018385425.1 Acetatifactor sp. | reverse complement strand
TCCGTTAGTTCAACCAATTCAAATTTTTCCTGCAAGGTATCCTTTAATAGAGCGATACGCCATACATGCCCAATGATGTAAGCAACAAACAAAACCAATGTAGCTATGGCAGATATATTTCCAATCATATCCCACATACTCGATCCCCCTTGACACCCGGCTCCAGTCCTCGATCACTCGCTGCCTTTTGCAACAACATATTCGATATTCTCCCCTTCAGAAAGAATATCGAGAAGTCGAAACACCGGTCCGATCGGATGGGTTCTTCCTCCTTCCCTGCGACTACCAACAAGTTCAAAGACCATTGCATCCTCGCCTTTGATGGTTGCCATGTTGTCTACACCACCAATGCTGAGATACTGGAAGATTATAACAAACCACGCCTTATTGATTATAAAGGCTACAATCACATGCACCTTAATGGCTTCGTAGATGTCACCAGTAAAGCTTTTCTGGATGTTGTTATTCAACCAGGGCAACATCCTGATGAACGTGCTGCTATGCGCTCCATGCTTTCCCATTTTAGTCCGGATGAACCCGAAAAATATATCATTACAGTCGATCGCGGTTATGAATCTTACGACCTGATCTTCCAATGTGAACTTAAGAAACTCAACTATGTTTTTCGTTTGAAGGCTCCCTCTTCCGGCAGATCAATCCTTTCTTCCTTCTCTTCGGAAATTCCGGACGATCAGGAAGAATTTGATGTTACCGTCAAAAGATTTTTCACGGACAAATACAATAAAATCATGAAGGAACAGGGTGATGTTTACCACTATATGAACCCTTACAAAACGATTCCCCACTTTCATACATTTTTCGTCGAAAGATATCTTGTCGAACACTTTATCGAACATCTGGCTTAATGGCATTGCCTTTTACGCTTTTAAAGTTTGAACCTATATCAGCCCTCTCCGGTAGGCTTCCGCTACAGCGCCGGATTTGTCCTTGACGCCGAGCTTCTGGTAGGTCTGAGAGCTGTGGTATTTGACAGTTCCCTCCTGAATGTGGAGCCGTTTGGCAATCTGTGCCACAGAAAATCCCTCTGCCTGGAGCTTTAGGATTGCCAGTGCATTCTCACCGAGCACCACTTCCTTCGCTCCGGTCTTCAGATAAGCGGGATAGAGTTTCTCCATACGCCCTGCTTCCTCCAAAAGCTCCTCATAAAAGGTCTTATCCTGCGGCTTCCATGCAGTCATCTTGAGCAGCTTATAAGCTGCTCCGGCCTCCCTTGTGACAAGCCGCACAAAATGATACTCCTGTGCCTCATCAAGACACCTTTGCAATGTTTCATCCCATCCGTCATAACCCATTCTCTGCTGCGTGATGGCGAGCAACAGCTCGCACTCCATCCTGATGAAGGTGCGCTTCATGACTTCCGCATAATACAAAAGTTTTTGCAAAAGATCCACCGCAAGCTCATATTTGCCGGTGCACAGATAGATACGTACCTTTGTCAAATAATGGAACCGGTAAATGGATATAAACTCTACATTTTCGTCGGGAGCACTTTCCATCCAGCGAAGTGCGACCGCGATATTACCGCTGTAAAGTTCAAGTCGTACCAGAAACGTTTCAATATTCGGAATCAGCTTTTCCTCACGTTCTGCCTCAGCCTTTTTATAGAAACTCTCCAATCGGTCTTTCGCGAATGTCAGTTTTCCATCAAAAACAGACTGCCATGCCATCAGACCGTCCGCCACAAAGACCTGCTCCAGCTTTCCCCCGCTGTCAGCCTGCATTCTGCCGTTCGCAAGCAGCGCAGCCACCTCATAGCGGTCTGCTCCCTTTTCAAAAAAGCTCTCCGCCAGTGCCAGATTCACAAGTCCCTTGCCGTATTTTCCGAGCACGAAAGACACAACCTTACCGATGCTGCGAGCAAGCTGTACATCACTTTTGGACCACTCACAAAAATCCTTGCCACCGTTCATCATCGAGGGCAGATTGGAGGTCACCGAAAACTCCGGTAGTACAACCTTTCTGCATTCTAGGAGCGTTCCGGCATGCTTGATTATCTCAATCAAATCAAAAGTGCCGCGATGAGGCAGTCCGATATCCAGATAGAGAATCAAGGATTTTGTATATCGCAACAGGCTGCCCGTCTGCTGCTGTGCAAATGCTTTCAATTCCCCATACCAATACTCACTCTCCTCCTGATCGAGGAGCAGAGAATTGAGCATACTCATTCCGCACATCAGATCTGGATTTTTTCTGATATCCTCCCTTGGCAATGCCAGATAAAACTTGCGCAGTTCAAAGTAATGCCCTGACCCCGGATCAATTCTTGCATTTTCGACCAGCAGACAAAGTATTCGATCATTTGCCTGCCCCTTCTGATACATCTCAAGCGCCCTAAGCGGTTCATTGTTCATCTCATAGTACAAACCGGCATTACAATACAGCGTTCTGATTCTTTCTTCATCATATTTTTTATACATCCATCTGCGCAGGGATAAAAGCAATGTCCTTCGCATTTCGTAAGAGACTGATGCAGGATCGTTTTCACAAATACCGCCCTCCACATGCTCAATCAAAAAATTGCCGATCTCCATAGCGTGACGCAGCAGATATTCCGCATCATTCTTTCCTGTAATCATTCTGGCCATCGGAACTGTAAAGCGCTCCACGATCGAAAGCCTGAGCAGAAAATCCTGCATCTGCGGCTCCCACTGTTCATAGACATGCAGCTCCAGATAATCCCAAAACTGCTGCTGCACCACCTTCAGAAGCGACGTCGTATATTCCTCTCCCTTTGACAGATGCGCCAGTGTCAGACTGATAAAATAAGCATTGTGCAACGCACTTACACTAAGCGCTGTCACCTGCTCCTCTGTGAGATGGACTTCCCACTTCTGAATCAGTTTCTCAATTTCGGCATCGGATAATTCCAGATCCTTCTCCTCAATGACCGTAAAAAGATGCTTGATAAAAGTGCCATGCAACCACTTCGGGATTTTTCCTCGCGAAATTAAAATAAGCCATGCATCTTCTTTCATGACAAGCTTTTCTATGGCTTTCCAGATATCCTGACAGATATCCGGACACAGCAAGGTCTGCAGATCGTCGATCACAATGGTACCACGCAACTCCTCCGAAGTGATCAGATCTGCCTCCTGCAACTGATTTGCCGAAAAATATGTGATATGACGGTTCCCAAAATAGGAATTGATGAAGCTGGTCTTTCCATAACTGGTCGCGCCATACAGCCATACAGTTCTCCCGCTCTCTTCCGCCAGCTTCATCTTACTGTAAGCCAGATGCGGTCTCACATAATGTTTTTGGTCAAAGCTCTCCATCCGTTCTTGTCTTGAAACGTGCATCCTTCCACCTTTTTCTTTTTATTGTAGCCCTGTTTTTCTCCGCTAGCCCCAAGTCGCCTACTCGATCGTGATCACATCCTGCAAAATATAGTGAAAGGTTGGAGCCGAGCTTGTTTCATTCTCAACATATCCTTCGCTCAGATCAATCCTGTCATCCGGATGCTCCGGGTCTACACCGATATAGTCTCCCTGAAAGACGGTGATCTTGTTCTGCCGAAAGTCATGTATCAGTTCCTCGATCCGCTGCGCTGATCCCTTTGCAGCCACGAATTCATTCAGCTCAAGCATCTGTACCCATCCCTGCTCAAAGCCTGCTCCGGCGTCATTTCCGTTAATCGTTGCCCCTACGCACTTCTCAATCGCTTTATCCGAAAGAACAGCCTCTGTCGCCTGCATGATATAGGGTTCCCAGTTAATCTTTGAACCTGTCAGATAGGTAGTGGGAGCGATATCCCGCATACTTTCATTGTAGCTGACATAATAGACGATCTGTGTACGTTCCGTCTCCTCGCAGGCCATCGCCGGACCTGACGTATCGGAATGCTGCGAAATAATGATACACCCCTCCTCGATCAGCTGCTTCGCACACTGCTTCTCGAGATGAAAATCCTCCCAGGAATTTGTATACTTCACTGTCATGGTAGCCTCCGGCACTACAGACCGGACACCAAGAAAGAAGGCCGTATACCCCGAAATCACTTCCGCATACGGATATGCACCGACATATCCGATTTTTGCCTGCTTGGGCGTAATTTTTCCTGTATCGATAAGCTCCTGAAGTTTCATACCCGCAACAACACCGCTGATATATCTCCCCTGATATATTTTCCCCATATAGGTATGATAATTGGCAAGGCGCGGCTCTTCATTGGCATTGCTGCAGGTTGCCTGACAGAACTGGATATCCGGATACTTCGCGGCATATTCCTTTGCCTTTACGCCGTATCCGTAGCTCGTTGTGAAAATAACATCACAGTCTGCGTCAACCAGCTCCTGCAAGGAGCCTTCCACCTCATCCTCCGGCACATTGAATTTGGAAACAGTCTCCACGCGTCCCTCATATGCTTTTTCTACTGCGTTCTGCGCATTGACAAAATTGTTGGTATAGCCGGTGCTGGTATCACCCACGTAGATAAATCCGACCTTGACAGTCTTCCCTTCATCCCTGCCATGTAGGAAATAATGGAGCACAAATGCAAATAAAATGACAACGACTGCACACATTATTGTAATTACATAGTTTCGTTTATTCTCAGCCTTCATCTTTCGTCTCCCTACTGTCACTTGTCTGATACATGCGTTTGACATCAATTGTGCCATCCTCAATCAGTCCGAGCAAAATATCCACAAGCTTTGGATCAAACTGTGTTCCTTTTCCCTTTTCCATTTCAGAAAGCACATGCGAAAAATCAAGTTTTTTGCGGTAAACACGGTTAGCAGTCATCGCATCAAATGCATCGGCAATTCCGATAATCCGCGCATTTATAGGAATTTCTTCACCCTTGAGGCCATGCGTATAACCTTGACCGTCATACCGCTCATGGTGGTATAGGACACCCTCCTCCACATGGTCGATCAGCGTAAAGTTTTTAAGGATCTCCGCGCCTCTTTCCACATGTGATTTCATGATGACATATTCCTCATCCGTCAGTTCCCCCGGTTTATTCAGTACGCGGTCCGGTATTCCGATCTTTCCGATATCATGCAGGATTGCCGTCCGTCGCAGCTGCTCACACGCCTCATCGTCATAGCCGAGCCTGCGCGCGATCATCACTGAGTATTCCGATACGCGGACGGAATGCTGACTGGTATTTTCGTCCTTTGCATCGACCGCCTGCGCGATAGTCATAATCGTCTCATTGCCCATCTGCACCTGGCGCTTTGTCCACTCCAGTTCCATCCGCTGCATACGGAGCGTTTTCTGGATCTGTGTCCGGAAAAACAGCCATGTCAGATACGCTATGAACAATACGGCCACGCAGCCCACGTAGAGACGGAACCACCAGTTATCGTAGATTTCTTTTTCCTTAATAATCTGATAAGAGTTTTCTGCGATCACACCACCTGTCTTACTGTCAAGCACCGCAATGTGGAACCGGTACTCCCCGGAAGGCAGATTCGTGTAAATGATGTGATTCATTTCGCTCTGCAGCATGGTGCTCCCCATTTTGTCAATCCCTTCCAGATAGATGCGGATTTCAGGATCATGAATCGAGAAATTAACAATCTCGGGCGTTATATCAATCTTCTTCGCACCTCGTGGAATATGGATGGCCTCTCCCTTTTCCACGGGATAGACTTCCCCATCCACCTCAATCTGCGTAAGCAGCATGCGATAGGATCTCTCGGTGATATCATACTGGTTCAGATTAATGCAAACCACTCCTCTGTCACCACACAGATACAGTTCGTCCTCCTCATCCATATACGGAAAGGAATTTGGTGTCAGTCCGAGACGCAGACCTTTTCTGGCATCCAACAGTTCGTAGCTGATCTGACCGCCCGCCAGGAGTTCCTCCTTGTCAACCACATAGATTCCTGCAGAACTGAGCACAAACAATTCACCGTTGTTTCCCTCAATGACATCAAAGTTATTGTAATACGGAAAATTGTCCAAAATACGGATGCTACCATCCTCCTGCGCGTAGCACAATCCGTTCGATGTTACAATAAACAAACCGTTATCATCAGAATTGGGGACAATCTTCAAAATGATATCTGAACTGAGCCCGTCCTCCTGCCTGATTGTATCTGTCACACGACCATCCTTGATCACTGCAACGCCGTTCCCATCCGTTCCCGCCAGAATACTGCCGTCCGCACACTCATACAGTGTCAGTACCCTTGGATTTGCAAGCCCTTCCGCAGAGCCGATCGTATCCGTCACAACACCGTCTTTGATAAGTGAAATTCCGGAATCTCCTGCCACAACAATGGTTCCGTCCGCAGTCTCCATGGCAGAACGCATTTTGTCTCCCCGTATACCTGTTTTGCTGTCATAGATTTTTACCTCTCCATCCTCAGACACTTCACAAATTCCCTTACCCGAGGTACAAATCCACAAATGGTTTGCAGAATCCACCATCAGACAACGTATTCTGACACCGGAGAGCATCTGTGTGATCGCATTCTTCTTTGCAATCAGAAACTTTGCGCTCATTGCATCCAGCCCGCTATCTGTTCCAAAATACAAATCTCCCTGCCATTTGGTAATCGTGTTCACCACATTCTCTTCAAGCCCGGCTTCTTCATATATCTCCGAAAAAACAGACGGACACATACGAAGCAGCCCAAGTCTGGAGGAAGTAAACCACAGATTGCCCTGATAATCAATCAGCATATGGTCAATAGAGCTGTTAAAGCTGTCCGTATCAATGGAACAGTAATTTCCCCTTGTCCGAAAATACCCGATACCGTTATCCGCGCAGACAAAGATGACATGATCTTCCGATATGGTAATGGAATTGATATCCTTCAGCTCGCCGCATACCAACGTTGTCTGTTTTTCTATTCTGTTTTCAGCAATCTCGTAGACCTCTATCCGGTTTGAAGAAGTACCAAGGTACAGCCTTCCCTCTTCGTCAAAAGCACAACAGTTGTAGAATTCTCCCGCTTTTTCGGCCGTCATGCATGTGACAATCTGCGTACCGTGCAAAAGATAGAAGTCACCCTCGTTTGTAACCGCCGCAACATTACCGCTTTGATCGGCGCTGATACTGTCAGCATACACAATTTCCGGTATCGTCTCATACACCTTCAAACCGCCGAGCAGCGTCATGACGACAAGACTGTCTGTTGTGCCGACATAGTAATATCCCTCCGAGCTCTCCGTGATACAACGGACAGAATCTGAAGGAAGCCCTTCCTTGCGACCGACCACATTGACAATCTTCTGGTTGGTGCAGATGGCAATTCCGTTGTCATTCGTCCCAATCCATAATCTCCCTGCTTCATCCGTATAGAGACAATTCACTGTCTTTACTGCCTCAAATTTGTTCATCCACTTAAAGTCTTTTCCGCTGTAACGATACAGACCACCATAGGTACCGATCCACAGAACACCATCCTTTGTCTGCACAATATCATTGGACGCGCCACCTGGCAGTCCGTTTTCCCCATTGTAAACAGTCTGGATATAACGACTGAAATCAGACTGCACTGTTTTCTCGTCTAAATCACTGTTCTCGGCATAAGCCGTAGTACTTGTCAAAAACATCAAAAATGCAGGCAGGAAAAGTGACAGCCTTGCAACACTTTTTTCCGTCCTATCGGCACTACTCTTATGCCCTTTTTCCGTATCCGTCTCGCCCTTGTGCTTTCTCACTCTAATCAAGCGAACCGCAAAAAATAATAAAAGGAGCGTTAGCACCTTATCCAAAAAATCCGTATAAAACTCTCCCACGATATTGCTGATCAAAGTATGACATCCCATCTCCTGCAGCATTTTTGACACGCCGTCTCCCCATGTATTCCCGGTCATGCCGTCTGCAAGGATATAATTTAGGGGTGTGGAAATTGCAATCGAAAGCACAGTGACAACAAATGCAGTGGATAGCACCCCAAAAACGCTCCGCAGAAACCCTTTTCTTGCACAAATTCCTACCGTGACACCGACAGCAATATTGGTAAGGCAGTATAACAACGCAATCGGAGCGTGCAGGCTGTAAATGATATTGGCAGTCGCCCCCACAATCGCGCCACATACCGGTCCAAACACATATGCCGTAAAAACGGTTCCGACCGAATCCAGCCAGATAGGCAATGCCAGTTTTTCAGCCACCATCTTTCCCGCATAATTCATGAGAATGCATCCCACAATAAAAAAACTGATTTCAAAATCTTTTTTCCGCTTCATCCTGTGTTCCTTCTGTGTCCTTCTCTTCTGCTTACGAAAAAGCCATGTCATCCAAATTTTTTTCAGTTCCATGAGATATCTGCGTAAGGTGCAACTCTCGGATGCAGATTATATGACCCTGCCGAATATAAGAAAGCACTTTTACAGAAATCTCGTCTTATCCGAGCCATAATAACATACACAGTTTCAAAATAGAACTAGACGAAAGTATAGTCTTGGCCACTATTTTAGGAGAAGCCTTTAAGAAAGCATCTCCCTAAAAAATGAAATGATTTCATCCCAAACTTCCTGCTGGAAGAAACGGATATCCGCATGCTCTGCGCCTGTCAGTTCCAAAAGGGCAGCATCACAGCCTTTCTCCTGCAGTCTCTCATATAAGACTTTCCCTTGAATTTAATAGTACCTGACACCTCTTACGTCACACCATTTACAACTTAACTTTTCGCCATTGCAAGATTTTGATCTTCCATGTTCCTGGCATCGAATCTTTTGAATCTGATCATTTATCTAATAAATACACTTTGCCAATCCACTTTGTTATACAAAACCCTGATTATGTACACTACATCATTTTGCATATCATAATAATAGAAAATGTTGTAGTTATCAAATCGTGTCATTCGTAGACCAAGGCTTCTTAAAAGTTCATCGTCTACCAGCGGATGAGCAGTTGGACTTTGTAGTATCATCGGATTCAATTACCTGTTGTGTATTTGTTGCTAACATTCAATCACATCTTTTCTTCAATATAAATATACCATATTTCTTCGTTCCTAACAATCACTTATTGCTCTAATCTATTTTTAACAAT
>JAHBAA010000175.1 GCA_018385425.1 Acetatifactor sp. | reverse complement strand
CTCCGACGGCGGGGTGACCTCCGGCTCCGACGGTGGAGTGACCTCCGGCTCCGACGGTGGAGTGACCTCCGGCTCCGACGGCGGGGTGACCTCCGGCTGTGAAGGAACGGAAGGCTGTTGGGGAACAACAGGCACAGAAGGGACCTCCGGCTGAGAGGGATTGGGATTCTCGGGATCAGGCTCTACCTCCTGAGGCTGTGAAGACTCCGGAATCTGGTAGAATTCCTCCGGCTTTTCTCCCTTTGGACAAAGCGACCAGATCGCCTTAAACTGTTTGTGAAGCCGTTTGAAGGTCCAGTGCTGCTTGCTTCTGTAGATACACATGGGATCGTTTACAAGAAACCCATCACTGTCATATCCGTAAATAACAATAAAATGTCCGTTGATGGTAAAATCGCCCTTCCGCATGGAACAGATCAGGATCTCGCCGCGATCCAGCATTTTCTTCATGCCGTATTCATCCGGTTCCATCTGTTCCGAATCCAGTCCATAGTGTGCCGCACCGGTGGTCATCAGGCTCCACATCGTACCTACGCCCGGAATATAATACTCCTTCTCCATGGCATAATCCGCCACCTCCAAAGGGGTCACAGGCTCATGAGTCAGTGCCGTCGCCACCATGGCCAATGCGGTAGGTCCGCAGCCGCTGACGGCGATCGTGCTGCTCTTCCCATATTTCTGATATCCCCATCGTTTATCCCACTGCAAAAAAAGAGGGCAATCCTGTTCCATCTCGGAGGGTCGGATCTCTGCCTCCAGCCCCACTCCGTCGGGATAATCACATACGAAGGAAATCATCTCCGGATTAACCACCAGATCCATCACCAGCATCATGGGATACTCCTCCAGCCGCTCTAACACCTGTTCGTAGCGCTCATCCTCTTTGCTTCGCTCTTCCAACAGTGCGACTGCCTCCTCCCACTCCATCTCGCGAGGTGCCTCCACAACGATTCCTTCATCCAATTCCTCTGCCCCCGTAAGTATCCGCTCAGGCTCGATCTCCTCACTGCTCTCGGGTTCCACGCTGTCCTGAGAGCTCTCTTCCGAGCTTTCCTCCACAGGAACCGTGGATTCTATGAAAGGCTTCGCCTCTGCGGGACTGATATCGTCCTGTCTGAACAGCTTTGCTGCCAATATGGCAGCGAGAAAAATACAGCCTGCACTGACGATGATGCAAAGAAGCAGTTTATTGTCCGAATGTCTCATTTTCTATCTCCATACAGTATCTCGTACATACCCCTATCAACGATTCAGTATTATACTGTACAAAACACCATAGGTACAAGTAAAAATTCCTTAAGATTTTCTTTGTTCTTTTTTACAAAGTGCACGATTTCCTCTTTCGGATCGTTTTCCTTCACGAAAAGTGCCGAAAAAGGGCGAGAAGTTTTCCCTTCTCACCCCGTTCACAAAGAAATATTGCTTATTCTAGAAGAAAACCATGTGGTGTTCCTTTTTGTAGTGATACATCATATCATCTGCACGCTGAACGGTCTCCACCAGATCAAAGCTCTCGCCCTGTTCCAGCACTACTGCGCCGAGACTCGCCTTCAAGGTATACGGAACCTGATGGACGGCTGCCAATTCATCCAGCCTCTGCATTACACGTTCGGACAGTTCATCCCGGGTCATTTCCTCCTTCATTTCACCTGCCACGAAGAATTCATCTCCTCCGTATCTGGCAATATAGAAGTCTTCCGGCAATCCGCTGCGGAGTGCCTCCGCCAATAGCATAATGGCCTGATCACCGCTGGTATGTCCGAAGGTATCATTGATCTTCTTCATACAGTCGATATCCACGATCATGACGATTCCCCGGCCGCCTTTCTCCTGACACTCTCTGAGAAAAGGATACAATATCTTCTCACAGCCCAGTCGGTTATAGGTTCCGGTCAAACCGTCCTTCATGGACAGATCGGAGAGTCTTCGGGTCAGCTCCATGATCTTCACATTTGAGCGAACCTGTTCCAAAGTCTGATTCATATGTCTGGTCCAAATATACAGCATCCTGTCGCTGAAGATCGTTCGGTTCTGACTCAGCATCGCAAAGCCGTAGTTCTTGTCATCCCCATGCAGCGGCACGAGAAGATAAAGACCGGGTTTCTCAGATTCCATTGCAGTGTGGAAGATTGCTTTCCTGCAGTTCCCCTGTCTGTGCACCCTGGGAAGACCATTATAAAGAGAACAGACAATATCCATCTCCTCGGGATACCCTTCGTCCAGCATTCTGCTGCGCTCGCTTCCCGCAAGAAAGAAGTCCGGATGCAGACAGATCATCACTCTGTCTCCTTCCAGCGAATGGTCACTCTGCAGGAATTCCGATAACGCTTTACTGATCTGATCAGAGTTTTCCACCTTTCGAAGCTGCTTGTAGATATGTCGGAAATGGCTGTCTACATCCAGCAGATCCACATAGGATGTGGTCTCCTGTTTCAGATTTTCAATCAGTTCCCGAAGAACGACTTCATCTACAAGACAGCCACAGCTTTGTCTGTAGGCCGGTCTGTTGGTGAGAATGGTCTTATGCTCTATCTCAAAGCCCTTGATCTTCTGCATCAGTAGCTGCAGGGTATGAAATCCCAATATCTGCCAGTCCCGATCCACGCTGGTCAATATCGGTCTGCTGATCTGCCCCCTTCTGACACAGTCGTAACCGGTCACAAGAACATCCTCCGGCACACTGTAGCCATGCTTCTTCAGCCATCTGCAGACGCCCAGCGCCATGGTATCATTGGCACAGACGATGGCATCCGGAATCCTGCCGGAACCGGCGATCCAGGTATCCAGGCTGGAGCAGGCTCCCTCTTCAGACCACTCGCCATAAATCAAGTCACTCGCATCCACCTGGATTCCCCGATCCCCGGCAGCCCTGAGAAAGGCCTCCTGCCGGACCAGGTTCTCTTTGTGATTCTCAATCCCTCCGATAAAAAGCAGTTTTTCGGCTCCATGCTTTTCGATCAGATGACTGACCAACTCATACATACCGGAATAATTGTCCGTCCCGATCATATCAATGCCGTCCAGCTCGTAATCCACTGAGATAGCCGGCACACCGGAGTCCAAGACTTTCCGGTGCAGATACTCTACCTCCCCCACGAAATTGAAGGTGCTGGTCAGCAGGAGTACCCCATCAAAATCCTCTATATTGGGAAGCGTAAGGATGTTGAACTCCCTCTTATTCTCTGTATTCGGCAATAGGTATCCGGAGAAATTGACAAACAGAAACAGGTCAACATCTGCCTTCTGAGCATAACGCCCCATACCGCCAGCCATCTCCTGCAAATAATTGTCACTCCAGCCATTGGCAAATACTGCCACTTTTCTTCTCATTCACTCACCCCAAAGTAAAGAGTCTACACTCTCTTCCTGCGCATTACAACGCATCCTGCCGCACATACAGCGGACATCAGGATCAGATAAATGCCGACGCTGACACTCTCGTCACCGGTCTTGGGCACATCGTCCAGGTCACTGCTGCCTGCTGCGGGCTTACCGGTATTGCCGGTCTCGGTCTGAGGCTTGTTCACAGCACCGGGATCTCTGGAGTAGGTGCCGTCCAGTGCATACATCCCACCGTTCTTGATCACGCAGGCACCCTTTTTAAATGCATAGTAGTCGTTGGTAGCAGTGTTTCCGGTCTTGCTCTCGGATACGCAGTCAACCGTGCCGAGAACATATACATTCTGTGTCTTCTGGGCATCCTCGATCAGGTGCAGTGTTCCGACATTGTTGTTGAAGTTTGCGATACCATTGTCATAGACATATGCATCCGTTACATCGCCATTGACTGCTACGGTGGTATTCTTGATCACGAAGACCTTATCAAAACTCTTTGCTGTAAGAACTGCGGTACCGTAGCCGGCAATTGTCAGCTCACCCAGCTTCTTGTCGATAGTCTTCTCAAACTTCAGAGCGGTGGTGTACACCACAAGATTGTCCCCATCCTTCATATCAAACTCCAGATTATTAATGGACAAATGATGTACCTCGGCATTTCCGTCCCAGGGCTGGTTGTAATAGCGATACTCACCCAAAGTAGACACGTAAGCCACATAGTAGGTGGTAGGTTCTGCTGCCTTGGCTGTCGTACCCAATCCGATAAAGGTCATCAGTACAGCCGCAAGGCAAAGCACACTTGTCATCAGTTTCTTCATCATCTTCATTTTGTCTCCCTTCTGTCTGTTCTCACAGACCGGCAGAAAGTTATCCCCCCGCCAAAACTCGTTTATCTTTCAGCCTGACTCTACGGCTCAAGATACATCAGATTCTCACACTCTCTTGCCACCACAACAAACCGTCCGTTGGCCACATGGTAGGCACAGGTCGAGAGGGTGATAAATCGGTCTCCGAACTGCGGTTCCACACCGGTATCATACAGAGACAGCTTCTTCACATTGGAGGTGAAATCCTCCAGTTCCTCGGGTGTATCTGCCTGAAAGAACTGATAGAATTTGAACACAGTGTCGGTCTTTTTGTAGACCTGAGACCGGAACACCGCCATCACCTCATATTTACGGCAGATATCCTTTTCATACAGATAAATATACGGATGCTCCTTGGCATAATCGGGATCCTCATACTTCATCAGCGTGCCGAACATCCTGCCGGACTTCATATTATGCCCATGGATGATCTGGTTGGTGGTGATGGGGTCCAGACAGCTGTCGGTATCCAGGATGAGACAACCGTTCTTGTCACTCTTCTTTTTGAAATTGCGGTTCAGATAGTAATTCTCATCCCCGGGCGTCCACATCACAGGCTCGTCGATCTTCGTGTCGGGTATGAGCAGCCATGCGGCCATATCCTCATTTTGGTCAAAGTATTCCAGATAGGGATTCTCGATAGGTTCCTCCGCCACAGTCACAAGCAACGGTTCTGCTTCCTCACTGCTGCTCTCAGACGAACTATCTGTCTCTGTCTCCGACGCTGCTTCTTCTTTGCTCTCGGTCTCCTCGGTACCCTCCGTCACGGACTCTTCAGACGCATCATCCTGCCCGGACTCCGCATTCGAAACCTCAGTGCTCTCCGGCCTTCTGATCACCTCGTCATGCTCCGCATCCCGAAGCAGGATCACCGCTCCCGCCAAAAACAGTATCACTGCCAGGCAGGCAAGTACACCAATACATATTCTCTTCATAGTTTTGATTATACTCCATTTTTTACGATAGGGCAATAATAGAATTAAAACTATTCAACAGTAACGCTCTTTGCCAGATTTCTCGGTTTGTCAACATCCAGGCCTCTGGCCACACTCACATAATACCCTAACAGCTGCAGCGGAATCACCGCCAGACTGGCTGCAAAGTGATCGTCGATCCTGGGAAGATACGTGGTAAAGTCCACGGTATCCTCAATGGTGTAATTTCCGTAGTCGGTAATTCCGCACAGATATGCCCCACGGCTCTTCACCTCCACAAGATTGCTCACCATTTTCTCATACAGACTGTCCTGGGTGAGAATGCCGATCACCGGTGTTCCCTCTTCGATCAGACTGATGGTTCCATGCTTCAGCTCACCTGCTGCATAAGCCTCACTGTGGATATAGGAGATCTCCTTCATCTTCAGACTGCCCTCCAGACCGATGGCGTAATCGATTCCTCTGCCCAGGAAGAACACATCCTTTTGATTGGCCAGCTTGGAGGCAAACCACTGGAGCCGTTCCTTATTTTCCATCAGCTTCTCAACCTTCCCGGGAAGAGACTCCAGCTCTGCGATCAGTTCCGCATAATGATCCTTCGAAATGGTGCCCCGCACCTGAGCAAACTGAACTGCCAGCAGATACCCTGCAGCCAGCTGGGCACTGTATGCCTTTGTGGTAGCAACTGCGATCTCGGGACCGGCCAGCGTATAAAAAACACTGTCTGCTTCGCGGGCAATGGAGCTGCCTACCACATTGACGATCGCAAGCGTCCGGACTCCCTGTGCCTTTGCCTCCCGAAGAGCGGCCAGCGTATCCGCCGTCTCTCCGGACTGACTGATCAGGATCACCAGATCATTCCCGCCGAGAATCGGTTTGCGGTAGCGAAACTCAGAAGCCAGATCCACTATGACCCGAACTCTGGCAAGATCCTGACAAACATACTGTGTTACCACACCGGCGTGGTAAGCGGAGCCGCAGGCCACGATATGTATGGTGTCGATCCTGCGGATCGCCTCATCGGATAAGCCTATTCCGCTCAGATCGATGGTGCGTTCCCGCTCTCCCACAATGACGGAATTCAGGGTATTCCGGATCGCCATGGGCTGCTCATGGATCTCCTTCATCATGAAATGTTCAAAGCCGCCTTTCTCTGCCGCCTCAGCATCCCACTGGATCCGAGTGGCTTCCCTGGTGATCTCATCCCCATCCAGATTGTAGAAAGTGATTCTTCCTGCGGACAATCTGGCCATCTCCATATTGTCCACATAATAGACATTTCTGGTGTATTTCAAGATGGCGGGCACATCTGAGGCAATATAGGATTCCCCGTCCTCCGCACCGAGAATCATGGGACTGTCCTTGCGGGCAACAAAGATCTCCCCCGGATAATCCCTGAACATCACCGCCAGCGCATAGGAACCGCGGATGCGCACCATTGTCTTGGCGATGGCATCGATGGGTCCCATCTGATATTTTTTGTAATAATAGTCAATGTATTTCACCAACACCTCAGTATCGGTCTGGGAGTAAAAGGAATACCCCTTGCGGATGAGTTTTTCCTTGATCTCCTTGTAGGACTCAATAATGCCATTGTGCACACCCACCACATTTCCGTCGTCACTGCAGTGAGGATGGGCATTTCCCTCGGAAGGCTCCCCGTGGGTCGCCCAACGGGTGTGACCGATGCCGCAGGTTCCCTTCACGGAATTGCCGTCGTCTGTCTTTTCCGCCAGAATTTTCAGCCGTCCCTTTGCTTTTACGATCTTAGGCTCTCCGTCTCCGTCCCGCACCGCAATGCCGGCAGAGTCATAGCCCCGATACTCCAGCTTCGCAAGACCGTCCAACAGAATAGGGGCCGCCTGCTTTTCTCCTACATAACCTACGATTCCACACATGCTATGCTACCTCCGTCTATCACGTTATATGCCATCCTTCGGGCTCCTATTCCCACACGGGCAGGCGCTGTCTTCGTCCGCAGATCATTCCTCGATCCGATAGTATTCCACTACCTTCTTCACTGCATGGATCACATCCTCCACGTCCTCATCCGTCATCTTCGGATACAGGGGAATGGTCACGATCCCTTTGTATACTTCCTCTGCTGCAGGACACAGCCCCGGTTCATAGCCCAGACGCTTGTAATAGGGGAACCAATAGACCGGAATATAATGGATCTGACACTGGACATTCTCAGCACTCATGGCATCGAAGAATTCCCGTCTGGTACAGCGCAGTCTGTCCGGATTCAGGCGAATGATATACAGATGTCTGCAAGTGTCCGATTCCGGGATCTCCTTCTGTACAATGATCTCAGGCATCTCGGAAAAAGCCTCATCATAGCGGGCGACAATGGCCTTTCTCCGATCCCGGAACATGGGAAGCTTCTTCATCTGACTCAGCAGCAGGGATGCCTGAATATCCGTCAGCCGATAATTGTATCCCAGGCTGACCTGTTCATAATACCAGGGTCCTTCGTGAGGTGCCTCTTCCATCAGCTCCGGATCCTTGGTGATCCCATGGGAGTGGGCGAGCACCAGCTTGCGATACAGATCATCGTCATTGGTCAGAATCGCACCCCCCTCTCCGCCGGTAATGGTCTTCACCGGATGGAAGCTGAAGGTAGTCATGTCCGCGAAGGATCCCACCTGCCTGCCCTTGTAGGCAGTGGCAATAGAGTGGGCCCCATCCTCAATGAAGATCAGTCCATACTCCTCACAGATCTGACGGATCTCGTCAGCCTCCACCGCCTGGCCGGTAAAGTCTACCGCCACGATCGCCTTTGTTCTGGGAGTAATATGCGCCCGGATACTGTCGGGATCGATGTTGTAGGTCTCCTTCCTGATATCGGCGAAAACGGGCACTGCGCCGCAGTACAGCGCACAGTTGGCACTGGCCGCAAAGGTGATGGGCGTTGTGATCACCTCGTCTCCAGGTCCGATCCCTGCGGCAATACAGGCACAATGCAGTGCTGCCGTGCCATTGCTCACCGCCACGGCATGCTTTGCACCCGTCAGCTTACAAAGTTCTTTCTCCAGTTCCTCTACCTTCGGACCGCAGGTCAGATAGTCTCCCAGAAGGGTCTCCGAAACAGCCTTCACATCCTCCTCATCGATCCACTGTCGTCCGTAGGAAATTTTATGCTCTCTCACAGGGCTTCCGCCCAAAACAGCCAAAGTTTCTCTCATCATCTGCCTCCAAAATATAAGCTCCGTTCCTGACAGCATTGTATCATAGTACCTGCAAAAAGGCAAATTAAGAAAGCCTTAAGGGTTTCTTAGAGACCCTTAAGACTTTCTGTAAAAAAACTCAAAAATGCACGCCCGGGCTGGTTGTTCCTCGCAACCCGGGGTATATTTGCCTGCAGACACGCTCTCGCTCGGGAAAAGCGTAACGGTACATAAGCGCGTAAAAAACACGCGCTAAGTACCGACGTTTTTCCGACGGTCTGCAGAAAATACACCCCGGATTGCGGAAACACTCTGTCATCATCTCGTTGCGGAAAGGAAGCTCCTCACGAAATGCCCCGAAGCTTCATGGTCAGCCGGTGCACTCTCCGAAGATTTTTAGGTGCGATTGCAAACAACGTGTGGTATAACTTGTTTTTCCGGGTCAGATACGGGTTCTTCCAG
>JAHBAA010000164.1 GCA_018385425.1 Acetatifactor sp. | reverse complement strand
TAGGTCAGATCCTGTTTGTTGACGATTTTCACAATTGCTTCTTTGATCATTTCTTTGTTCTCCCTTCAAAATGAGTTGTTGGTGTTCTGTCAGGGATGCTTCGTTTCCCCTGCTGGAAATAGTGTTCTGTCAGGGACTCTTCGCCTTCCCGGCAGGAATTTTGTTCTCGTCGACCGGTAGGTCTGTTGCAGACTGTCGGCGAGCCGCCGGTACTTAGGTCGCGACCTTTGCGACCTTATGTACCGTTGCGTGCGAAGCCCAAGTGGAAACGTGTCTGCAATCAGACCTGCAGGTCAAAGGCGATGGAACAAAATCCCGGCAAATTTTTACAAAAGAAAAGTCCTTGACAGAAATTGCTCTCTGTCAAGGACGAATTCATCAAAAAGATTACATCCGCGGTGCCACCTTGATTTCACAGGTAAATCCTATGCCCTTTGCAGGATACCAACATATCCCCGACAACTGACGTATGCCTTCACGTTGCAGAATACTCTGTGCACAGCGCACATTTGACTGCACCCTCAGCGGTCCATTTGACAACTTGTTTCTCACCTGCTTCTCAGCATCGCAGGCTCTCTGTAAAGGCATCATTGCCGTTATCTCCGCTTCATCGGTTTCTTATTTGTTTTTACCACAATAGCACGCTAAAGTGCTGATGTCAATAACCTAAATTATTTTTTGCTTCTTATCTGAAGTATTCTACGCCGGACTCAAAGATTCTGATATCCTGCCGGCCGTAAATATTCATGGCAACAGCGGTATCTCTTCTCTCGGAGTGAGCCATCTTACCGAGTACACGTCCGTCGGGAGAAGTAATACCCTCGATGGAGCAGTAGGAACCGTTGATGTTGTACTCCTCGTCCATGGAAACATTTCCTTCCTGGTCGGAGTACTGGGTGGCAACCTGTCCGTTGGCAAACAGTCTGTCCAGCCATTCCTTGGGAGCTACGAAACGTCCCTCACCGTGGGATGCCGGGTTACAGTAGGTTGCACCAAGCTCAGCGCCTGCAAGCCAGGGAGACTTGTTGGAAACGACCTTGGTGTATACCATCTTGGAGATGTGACGGTTGATGGTGTTGAAGGTCAAGGTAGGTGAGTCAGCAGTCTGGCCTACGATCTCACCGAAGGGAACCAGTCCCAGCTTGATCAGAGCCTGGAATCCGTTACAGATACCAAGTGCAAGACCGTCTCTCTCCTGTAAGAGCTTCATAACTGCTTCCTTCATCTTCTCGTTCTGGAAGGCGGTTGCGAAGAACTTCGCACTTCCGTCAGGCTCGTCGCCGGCGGAGAATCCACCGGGGAACATGATGATCTGGGCCTGAGCGATGGCCTTCTCAAATTCATCAACAGACTCTCGGATATCCTGAGCAGAAAGGTTCCGGAATACCCTGGTCACTACGTTGGCACCGGCACGCTCAAATGCCTTGGTGCTGTCGTACTCACAGTTGGTTCCGGGGAACACAGGGATAAATACGGTAGGCTTTGCCACCTTGTTCTTGCATACGTAGATGCTGTCAGCCTTGTAGATCGGGCTCTCTACGGGAGTGGTCGCTTTCACTGCCTTCGTGGCAAATACCTTCTCCAGCTTGGAGGTCCAAGCCTGCAGAGCCTCGTCCATGGTGATCTCCACGTCACCGTATACGAACCTGGCCTCCTCGGTCACTTCACCGATCAGGGTGTAATCCAGTTCCTTCTCGGCAAGAACACTCAGCTTGTCGGCAGGGATCTCCACCACCAGATCACCGATACCGTTGCCGAACAGCTCGTCAGTGGACAGCGTCTCCTCGAAAACTACGCCCAGCTTGTTGCCGAACGCCATCTTGGATACAGCCGCAGCCACACCCTTTGCATCCAGCGCATAGGCGGATACGATCACCTTGTCCTCGATCAGCTGATGGATCTGCTCATAGAGCTGTGCCACAGCCTCATACATAGGAATATCAAACTCATCCTTCTCGATCTCAAAGCGAACCAGCTTGTTGCCGGCAGCCTTCAGCTCGGGGGTGACTACATTGCCGCTCTTGGCGATATCCACTGCAAAGGATACCAGAGTAGGCGGAACATCGATATCATTGAAGGTACCGGACATACTATCCTTACCGCCGATGGAAGGAAGTCCGAAACCGATCTGGGCATCATAAGCGCCCAAAAGCGCAGCGAAGGGCTGGCTCCAACGGGAAGGATCGCCGGTCATACGACGGAAGTACTCCTGGAAGGTGAAACGGATCTTGGAAGCGTCACCGCCGGAAGCAACGATCTTCGCCATAGACTCAACCACTGCGTAGACTGCACCGTGATAAGGGCTCCAGCTGGACAGATAAGGGTCGAAGCCGTAGCTCATCATGGTAACCACATCGGTCTTGCCGCGAAGCACGGGCAATTTCGCGATCATGGTCTGGGTCTCGGTCAGCTGATGCTTACCGCCGTAAGGCATCAGAACGGAGCCTGCGCCGATGGAAGCGTCAAACATCTCAACAAGTCCCTTCTGGGAACATACATTCAAATCATTCAAAAGGGTCAGCCATGCGTCCTTTACCTCGCCGGCCTCCAGCTTCTCTCCCACGGCGGGAACAGCCCACTTGTCAAAGTAGTTGTCCTCTTCGCTGGGAATATCCACCTTCACGGTGGTCTCCTGATGGGCACCGTTGGTATCCAGGAAAGCACGCTTCAGGTCAACGATCTTCTTTCCTCTCCAGTTCAGAACCAGTCTGGGCTCCTCGGTGACAACCGCAACCGCAACTGCCTCCAGATTCTCCTCTGCCGCGTAACCTAAGAACTTGTCTACATCCTTGGGATCAACCACAACAGCCATTCTCTCCTGAGACTCGGAGATGGCAAGCTCGGTACCGTCCAGACCTGCATACTTCTTGGGCACCTTGTCCAGATCCACAGTCAGACCGTCTGCCAGCTCACCGATGGCAACGGAAACACCGCCAGCGCCGAAATCGTTACACTTCTTGATGATACGGCTGACCTCCTCACGGCGGAACAGTCTCTGAATCTTTCTCTCGGTAGGCGCATTACCCTTCTGAACCTCAGCACCGCAGGTCTCGATGGACTGCTCGTTGTGGACCTTGGAGGAACCGGTAGCACCGCCGCAGCCGTCACGTCCGGTACGTCCGCCCAACAGGATAATGATATCGCCGGGATCGGAGGTCTCACGGATGACGTTCTTTCTGGGAGCGGCACCCATCACCGCACCGATCTCCATACGCTTTGCAACATAGTTGGGGTGATAGATCTCTTTTACAAATCCGGTAGCCAGACCGATCTGGTTGCCATAGGAGGAATAACCGTTGGCAGCACCGCGCACCAGCTTCTTCTGGGACAGCTTACCCTTCAGGGTATCTGCCACGGGAACCGTAGGATCGGCTGCACCGGTCACACGCATTGCCTGATAGACATAGCCTCTTCCGGAAAGGGGATCACGGATCGCACCGCCAAGACAGGTAGCAGCACCACCGAAGGGCTCGATCTCCGTGGGGTGATTGTGGGTCTCGTTCTTGAAGAACACAAGCCACTCCTCTGTCTCTCTGTGATCGCCGTAGTCCATCTCCACAGGAACCACAACGGAACAAGCGTTGATCTCATCGGATTCCTCCATATCAGCAAGCTTGCCCTCTTTCTTTAACTTTCTCATTGCCATCAGTGCCAGATCCATCAGGCAGACAAACTTGTCGGTTCTGCCGGCGAAGATCTCTTCTCTGGTATCCAGGTAGCTCTGGTAGGTGGTCTCAATGGGAGAACGATAATATCCCTCGCCGAACTCTACATCGGTCAGTTCGGTGGAGAAGGTGGTGTGACGGCAGTGGTCGGACCAGTAGGTATCCAGCACACGGATCTCCGTCATGGAAGGATTTCTCTTTTCGTCGTTTCGGAAGTAGTTCTGAATATGCTGAAAATCCTTGAAGGTCATGGCAAGACCAAGAGAATCATACAGCTTACAAAGGCTTGTCTCATCCATATCGGTGAAACCGTCAAAAATGATCACATCAGCCGGCTCATCGAAAACAGTGACCAGTGTATCCGGCTTCACCAGATCGGTCTCTCTGGAATCCACAGGGTTGATGCAGTAGGACTTGATCCTTGCAAACTCTTCCTCTGTGACATCACCGATGATCATATAGGTAACAGCAGTACGGATGATGGGTTCCTCATCCTCCTTCAGGAATTTCACACACTGAACTGCGGAGTCCGCTCTCTGGTCAAACTGACCGGGCAAAAATTCAACGGAGAATACCTTTGCATTTGCCGGGATCTCAATGGTCTCCAGGTAGAGATCATCAACGGGAGGCTCGGAGAATACAGTCTTGCACGCCCTCTCAAACACCTCGTCTGAGATATTCTCCACATCATAGCGGATGAATTCTCTCACACCGTCTACCTTGATCCCAAGGTAATTCTTCAGTTCCTCGTGAAGCTCCTTCGCCTTGACTGCGTAAGGGGTCTTCTTTTCCACGTAGATACGTCTAACGTTTCCCATGTCTTTCCTCCAAAAAATGTGTCTATACTATATCGATGAATTCCCCGCACTACTCCACATTCGTGTCAAGGGATTTCAAGATAAACAGAATCTCTCTGTCCACCATCTCTTCCTTAATGCCGATGGTCTGGGCAGTGATACGCATTCCCTCCAAAACATACATAATGTTCCGGGCTGCCTCCATGCAATTCTCGCAGTAGAACTCTCCGTTCTCTACGCCTACTTCAATCAGTTTCTCCAGCACCTTCACCAATGAATCAAACTGATGCTTTAAAAAATTGTCCTTTTTCGCAGGTTGATTTTCAAAGTAGAACTCATAGATGGCCTGGATCAGGGTGTCCTCCGTGCGCAGGATCTCTTTCTTCTGCTCCTGTAAAAACAGCGTCAGAATGTCAGAAGCGGTAGCATCCTCCTTGATATTTTCGGAGAAGACATCATCCGCCTCCTGGCTCTCCATCTTCATCACTTCCATAAAGATCTGCTGCGTGCTCTCAAAGTACAGATACAGTCCGCCACGGCTGATATTACAAGCCTCCACGACGTCCTTCATGGTGACTTTCTTGTAGCCTTTCTCCACAAAGACCTTTCTCGCCGTCTCAAGTATCAACTTTTTCTTCTGTACGGACTTCTCTCCCATTCGCCAATACCGCCCCTCTTTAGAACTCTCCCCATGACACACCCATCACATTTCTCTCAAAAAAACAGAAAAAGTGACACAGATGTAGTTTTATTCTAACACATTTTCGATACAAGTAAAGAGAGAAAATGCGAAAAAAGGGCGAAAACAGTGGATTTCAGGCTCTGTTTCTCTATGCATTGGGAATATCCTGGCCGGTCTCTCCCCGCATCTTCTCGATAAAGGGTGTAGGGTCCTGCTCCATCAGAGTCAATGTTTCAAAAGCCTGCAGCAGCAGTCTCTCCTGATGATATCGGTTCATCTCCACTCTGTCCATATACAGCTTGAAGTGATCTACCTGCCAGACGATAATGTCCGGCAATGTGTAGCCGGCAACCCGGTACTTGCCGAGGAACCTGCCGTAGTCGTGGTAATATGCCAGTTCCTGCAACAGACCGGAGCTGGACCGGATGCCCTCCCACACCTTTCTGCCGTAATCCTCGCCGCAGCCTGCCTGCTCGGACAGTTCAAGAACAAACTGCTCCAGGGTCTTCAGCGCCCGAGCCAAAACCTGATTCTCTTCCATGAATTTTCCCTCCGTTTGCGTTGATTTTCTTAATGATTTGGAGAAGACAATGAGGAGGTGCTCTTTTCCCTTGTCTTCCTCTCACCGATACAAAAGAAAAAGACTTTGAATCCTCATTGAATCCAAAGTCTTGTGAGCAGGGGAAGAGAGGATCGAACTCCCGTTAACGGTTTTGGAGACCGCCGCACTACCGCTGTACTATTCCCCTTTATCTATCAGTGAACCACCGACAAAATGGATTATAGCACAGCCTCCCCCAAGAAAGCAAGTATTATTTTCAAAATTTGTAGCTCGAAAATGAAAACAAGCGGCTGCGAAGCAGACATTTGTTTTCATTCGAGCGTACATGAGCAAATTCACCAGTCTCGAAGAGACGACTCTGCGCAGCAGAGGGAATTTGCGAATGCCCTACAACAAAACAAGCGGCTGCGAAGCAGACATTTCTTTGTTTCATGAAAACATTCAAAAGCTGTTCAAAACCTAATGGTCCTCTATTCCATAGAATATTTCGAATTTGTTCACTACTCATACATCGAAATGATTGCAAGATAATCTATTCGATGATTTTCTCTTCCTGCAAAATGCAACCTTCACTGCAAATACATCGAAAATAACATTTTCTTGACTTTTGATGCCCTTTGATACCTCGGATCCGCGTCATAATTTTTTTCTCGATGACTTCACCTCAATATTCCCACTCGATCATCCATAAATTTCAAGTGTTTCCGTTCTCTTTCTAACTTCCGATGACTCGCTTTACATCGAAGAAATAAAAAAGTCTGATTCCAATGTATTTGCTGCATTGCTGCCCATTTGTCAGCTCCCACAGACGTTTTTGGGAGACCACCACGCATCAAAATCCCTCAATCCTGCAAAAGACAAGGACGTTTTCAATAGGAAAAATGTAAACAGGGGACACTGTCGTTCTTACTGCAGCGCATCCATTGCTTCCTGTACGGAGGCAACCCCGATGACACGGATCCCCTCCACCTTGGCGCAGTCCCCGGCGAGAGACTTGGGGACGATACAGGTGTCGAAGCCAAGCTTCTTCGCCTCCGCCACACGCTGTCTGGCCTGGCTCAC
>JAHBAA010000158.1 GCA_018385425.1 Acetatifactor sp. | reverse complement strand
GGGCTGTCTGTCAGCAGCATCACCAGTCTGTCGATACCGTATCCGATACCGCCGGTGGGAGGCATACCGATCTCCAGTGCATTCAGGAAGTCTTCGTCAGTGTGGTTTGCTTCCTCGTCGCCGGCTGCAAATGCTGCATCCTGTGCTGCGAAGCGCTCTCTCTGGTCGATGGGATCATTGAGCTCAGAGTATGCATTGCACATCTCCCAGGTGTTGATGAAGAGTTCGAAGCGTTCTACCTTCTCGGGGTCTGTGGGCTTCTTCTTGGTCAGAGGAGAGATGGCAAGCGGATGATCCATGACGAAGGTGGGCTGGATCAGGTTCTTCTCGCAGAACTCCTCGAAGAAGAGGTTGATGATGTCGCCCTTGGTGTGGCGCTCTTCGAATTCTACGTGGTGTTCTTTTGCAAGCTTCTTAGCCTCTGCATCGTCGGCAACAGTGTCGAAATCGATGCCGGTGTATTTCTTGATGCAGTCGATCATAGTGATGCGCTCGAAGGGCTTGCCGAAGTCGATCTGGATGCCGTTGTAGGTGATCACGGAAGTACCGCATACTTTCTCAGCCAGATACTTGAACATGCTCTCTGTGAGCTCATCATGCCCTCGTAGTCGGTGTATGCCTGGTACAGCTCCATCAGCGTAAACTCAGGGTTATGTCTGGTGTCAACACCCTCATTGCGGAATACTCTGCCGATCTCGTAGACTCTCTCCAGGCCGCCTACGATCAGTCTCTTCAGGTACAGTTCCAGAGAGATGCGAAGCTTCACGTCCTCGTCCAGTGCGTTGTAGTGAGTCTCAAAGGGTCTTGCGGCAGCGCCGCCTGCATTGGATACCAGCATCGGTGTCTCCACTTCCATGAAGTCTCTCGCATCCAGGAAGTTACGGATCTCCTTGATGATCTTGGATCTCTTGATAAAGGTCTCCCTGGACTCTGTGTTCATGATCAGGTCCACATATCTCTGGCGATAACGGGTGTCGGTATCGGTCAGTCCGTGGAATTTCTCGGGCAGGATCTGGAGGCTCTTGGTCAGCATGGTCATCTCCACAGCATGAATGGATATCTCGCCGGCCATGGTGCGGAATACATAACCCTTCACTCCATAGATATCGCCGATATCAGATTTCTTGAAATCTGCATAGGACTCTTCGCCGATGGCATCTCTTGCAACATATACCTGAATGTTGCCCTTCAAGTCACGGATATTGCAGAAGGATGCCTTCCCCATAACCCGCTTGAACATCATACGGCCTGCGATAGATACCTCAATCGGCTGAGCATCCATGATCGCTCTTCTCTCATTGTAGTCCTGCTTCAGGATCTCTTTCGCCTGCTGCTCATCCAGTCCAGTCACGTCAGGCTGCTGTCTGTCTGCAAGCAATGCCTTTTCGTGTGCAATGTACTTTGCAATCGCATCCTCTGTATGAGCGGTCACATCATATTTTGTAATTTGAAACGGATCCTTTCCTGCCTCCTGCAGGGCTGCCAGCTTTTCCCGTCTCACCTGCAGAAGCTGATTCACATTCTGATTGTTCTGTGTTTCTGCCACTTTCTCTACCTCGCGTTCTTCCATGAGATCATCCTTGCATGATCTCCAAAATCTTATACTCACATACTCCGGAAGGAGTTTCAACACTCACTGTCTCTCCCGCAGCATGGCCCAGCAGAGCCTTGCCCACAGGGCACTCGTTTGAAATCAAGCCGCTGACGCTGTTCGCCTCAGTGGGACCTACGATCTTGTATTCCAATTCCTCGTCGAATTCTATGTCCAATACCTTGAACCATTTGCCGATGGAAACCCTGGTGCCGTCATCTCCCTCAGAGTCAACGACCCTAGAATTTCTCAGGATCTTATCCAGTTCTTCGATTCTTGCTTCAATATCGCGCTGCTCGTCCTTTGCTGCATCATACTCTGCATTCTCGGACAAGTCACCCTGCTCTCTGGCTTCCTTGATCTTCTCAGCGATCTCCTGACGTCTTACGACCTTCAGATAATGAAGCTCCTCCTCGTATTTTGCTTTTCCTTCGCTGGTCAAAACCTGCATATTTTCCTTGTTTTCCATGCGATTACACCCTTTCTATCCCTTTATAGTGCTGCTTTTTCCCATTCTCGTTCTATTTCGTTCACAAAATATAACGACACTTTCACCGAAGGTATTATACGGAGTATTTATCTTCTTGTCAAGAAATAGTTGCTTTTTCTATTCTATCCAAAAATTTCCTCCACTCCGGCAAGCAGTTGTTCCATTGTCTCCATCGTGTTGATCATGCCCCGGAACCGGGCTGAGTGGGGCATTCCGGCAGTATACCAGGCAAGGTGCTTGCGCATTTCCCGCACTGCGGTATACTCTCCCTTGTGCTCCTGCAGCAGGGAAGCATGTCGGAGAATCACAGCCTTTTTCTCTTCCTGAGAAGGCGGCGGCAATAGCTCGCCGGTCTCCAGATAATGGACCGTATCCCGGAAGATCCAGGGGTTGCCCTGGGCGGCACGGCCGATCATCACACCGTCGCAGCCGGTCTGATCGATCAGTTCCTTTGCTCTCATGGGGCTGTCCACATCGCCGTTGCCGATGACAGGGATGCTCACCGCCTCTTTCACCTGTCGAATGATGTCCCAGTCCGCCTTGCCGCTGTAGTATTGGGCTCTGGTTCTGCCGTGAACCGCGATGGCGGCCACACCGCAGCTTTCCGCGATCTTAGCGATCTCCACGGCATTGATGTGATCGTCATCGAAGCCTTTTCGAATCTTTACGGTCACCGGCTTCTTCACGGCCTTTACCATGCCGGTCAGCAGCTGCTCCACCAGCTTGGGCTGCTTCATCAGTGCAGAGCCCTCTCCGTTGTTCACCACCTTCGGCACAGGGCATCCCATGTTGAAGTCCAGGATTGCAAAGGGTCGCTCCTCCACTTCGGCTGCCATCTGTGCCAGGATCTTCGGGTCGGAGCCGAACAGCTGCAGGGATGCAGGCATCTCGCCCGGATGGATAGAGAGCAATTCCTCTGTGTTTTTATTGTGATAATAGATTGCCTTGGCACTGACCATCTCCATGCATACCAACCCCACCCCCTGCTGTCTGCAGAGCAAACGAAAAGGCAGGTCTGTTACGCCTGCCATGGGTGCAAGTATTACGTTATTGTCCAGTGTCACATTTCCGATTGTCAACTGACTCATGGAACTCCCATTTCCTTTCCGTCTGATAGTGCTTATTCTTCGTCAATGATCTCAGAAATATCCTTCTTCAGGATAAAGGTGAGATAGAACAGTCTCAGCGATTCAAACAGTTCCTGACGGTTTCGGCTCACTTCCCGTACCAAAAGTCCGCTGCTGATCTCGTCGTAGTAATAATCGTTCTCGTCCGCATCGGTCTCCAGCAGCACATTGCCCTCTATATCGAAAGAGATGGTGAACACACCGCCTACCTCCTCTGTGAACAGAACGCAGATAATATGCAATTCATCCTTGATCGACTGCGGCAGCTTATCAAATTCCTGATTGAAGTAATATTTCTTCTCATAGGCATTCGCTCCGCAGAGAACTGTCTTTTTCTCGTCCATATTTTTCCTCCGAAATCGAATCTCAGGTGTAGCCGTACAGACCGCGGACAGATACTTCTCCGGCGTAAACGGTCTCCGTCCTGCCATCGGGCAGTTCCACCAGAAGCTCTCCTCTGTCATTGATGCCTCTGGCAGTTCCGGTGTATTCGCCCTTAGGGTCTAACACTCTCACCTGTCTGTTTCGATTCACCAGCTTGTCTTCATAGAGTTGTCTGATTTCACGCATATCATATGTTTGCAGGAAACGATCATACAGGGGCTCAAAGCTTTTCATGATCTCAGCGATCAGTGTGGCTCTGTTCACGGGCTTTCCCGTAAACTCCTGCAGGCAGGCAGCCGTAGCACTGATAGGCTCCGGAAAACACTGTAATCCTACATTGATTCCCACTCCTACCACCACATAATGAATGTAATCACGCTCCAGGCTCATCTCCGTCAACATGCCGCAGATCTTTTTTCCTTCCAGCACAATGTCGTTGGGCCACTTGATCTGTGGGTCCAGCCGGCAGGTTTTCTGAATGCCCTCTGCAACTGCCAATGCCATCACCAGTGTCAGCATGGAGGCACGGCCGGGATCCATCTCGGGTCGAAGCAGCAGGGTGAAGTAAACGTTTTTCCCGGCAGGACTCTCCCAGTCCCTGCCGCGTCTGCCACGGCCTGCAGTCTGTTCATCCGCAACGATCAGTGTTCCCTGCTTTGCACCTGCCTCTGCCTCCAGCTTGGCCCGCAGATTGGTAGAATCGATGGTTTCAAAGAAGTGTACCGGTCTGCCGGCCCAGGCAGTATCTATTCTGCTCTCCAGCTCGTGGCTGCCGAAAACCTCTTCCTCCGGATGTAAAAAGTATCCTTTGTTGGATACCGCATCGATCCTGTAGCCTTCCTTCTTCAGTTGGTTGATTGCCTTCCACACCGCTGTGCGGGAGACCTGAAACATATCACACATCTCCTGGCCCGAGACATAGCCGCCTCGCTCCCGAAGAAGTGCCAGTATCTTCGCCTTCATCTCTATACAAGGGTTGCATACATCACTGCTTTGATGGTATGCATGCGGTTCTCAGCCTCCTGGAATACAAGAGACTTCTCCGACTCAAACACCTCGTGGGTCACTTCCATCTCCGTGATGCCGAACCGTTCAGAGATCTCCTGACCGATCTTGGTATGCAGATCGTGGTAAGCGGGCAGACAGTGCATGAATACCACATTTTCTGCAGCGTTATTCATGACAGCCATGTTGACCTGGTAAGGGGAAAGATCTCTGATGCGCTCTACCCATACTTCATCAGGCTCGCCCATGGATACCCATACATCTGTGTAAATCACCTCTGCGCCCTTGGTTCCCTCCTTCACATCCTCTGTCAGAGTAATGCTGCCTCCGGTGGAAGCCGCGATCTCCCGGCACTGTGCCACCAACGCAGGATCCGGGAAATATTTGGAAGAGGTACATGCGGTGAAGTGCATTCCCATCTTCGCGCAGGTTACCATCAGAGAGTTACCCATATTGTAGCGGGCATCTCCCATATATGTAAAATGAATTCCTTTCAGATAGCCGAAATGCTCACGGATGGTAAGCAGGTCAGCCAGCATCTGGGTGGGATGAAATTCGTTGGTCAGTCCGTTCCACACAGGCACCTTGCTGTACTTCGCCAGTTCTTCAACGATTTCCTGTCCATAGCCCCGATACTCGATACCGTCGAACATGCCGGCCAGAACTCTCGCCGTATCCTCAATGCTTTCCTTCCTGCCGATCTGGGAACTGGAGGGGTCCAGGTAGGTCGTACCCATTCCGAGATCATGGGCAGCCACTTCAAAAGAACACCGGGTACGGGTGCTGGTCTTCTCGAAGATCAGTGCCACATTTTTTCCCCGAAGTACATCAACGGGAATCCCTTTTTTCTTTTTGTCCTTCAAGTCTGCAGCCAGATCAACCAGATATAGAATCTCCTCAGGAGAAAAGTCAAGAAGTTTTAAGAAATCGCGTCCTTTTAAATTCATTTAATCAGCCTGCCTTTCCGCTAAAAATCGAAATAAGATACTCCCTACTATATCCCAAATATGCATATTTTGCAAGAGAAAGAAGACAGAAAGACAGCCGAATTTCCTGGGAAAGTCGGCTGTCTGATCTGCTTCTTATTCAGTTTGTCAATTACTTCTGTGTTTCCTTCCAGGTAGCAGCCAGGCTTGCAATGCCGGAAAGCTCTGCGGGAAGAAGAATGGTAGTAGCCTGCCCGTCGGCAACCTTCTCAAATGCCTCTAAGCTCTTGATCTTTAATACTGCCTCATCGGCACCGGCTTCCTTCAGCATCTTGATACCGTCTGCATGTGCCTTCTGAACCTTCAGAATTGCCTCAGCTTCACCTTCTGCCTCACGGATCATCTTTTCCTTCTCTGCTTCTGCACGAAGGATAGCGGACTCCTTATCAGCCTGTGCACGAAGGATCGCAGATTCCTTCTCACCTTCTGCGGAAAGGATGCTTGCCTTCTTCTCACCTTCTGCACGGGTAACTGCCTCACGTCTCTCACGCTCAGCCTTCATCTGCTTCTCCATTGCATTTTGGATCTCTGCGGGAGGAATGATATTCTTCAGCTCTACACGGTTCACCTTGATACCCCAAGGGTCGGTAGCGATATCCAACTGTGCACGCATCTTGGTGTTGATGGTCTCACGGGAGGTCAGCGTCTGGTCAAGTTCCAGATCACCGATGATGTTACGAAGGGTGGTAGCGGTCAGATTCTCGATAGCCATCATAGGATTCTCAACACCATAGGTGAAGAGCTTGGGATCGGTAATCTGATAGAACACTACGGTATCGATTCTCATGGTAACGTTATCCTTGGTGATAACGGGCTGAGGAGGGAAGTCAGCAACCTGCTCCTTCAGATTCACACGTCTTGCAACCTTATCAATGATAGGCAGTTTCACATGAAAACCAACACCCCATGTTCCCTGATAAGCACCCAGACGCTCAATCACATACGCCTGTGCCTGAGGGACGATCTTGATACAGGATACCAGGATTATCAATACAATGACAATCAAAGCAACAACAATATAAGGACCCATACTATACCTCTTTCTGTACTGAATATGTGCAGTACTCACAAATTTTACAGCAAACTACCTTCAGAAACGGTTACTCCTTGTCGTAAGCAGCAATGTCTTCCATCTCGGAAACACTCTTGGGATCGATCGCATGCCTGGTCATCTCTGCATACTGTTCCTCCGGAACGACGATCAGCTTCACGCCATTGATCGCAGTGATGCGAACCACTGTTCCGCTCTCGATTTTGGAATTGCTCTCCGGACCTCTGGCACTCCATTCCTGGCCACCCACAGCCACCTGCCCGGAAGCTTTCAGGTTGTCGATTGCAGTAATGACGATCGCCTGTCTTCCGATCAGACTGTCCACATTGGTCTTCGTTCTGTTCTTATTGAAATACTTCACGGCAATCGGTCTCGTGGAGAACAGCAATAACAGAGAAACTGCAAAGAACAGGATGATCTGCACCCAGATCGGTGCCCCGATCATTGCGGCAAATATGGAGATCAATGCGCCCCCGGCGAACCAGATGGAAGTCAATCCCATAGTGGCAACTTCAACCAGGATCATCAGGATCAGAACAACCAGCCAGATAATTACCATAATATTATCCATCTTGAAACCCTCCTTCTCATAATATACAACAAATGTAATTGAGTATGCAACTGATTTATAGATTTATCTTAACTGAATATTTTCTGTTTTTCAAGTGAAGTTGTGAGACATTACCCGGCCTTATCGTGCAAATTTGCAAAAAAGCGATACCATTCACGCCCGAATGATATCGCTCTCTTTCAATTAATAGAATACGTGATTGCCGATCACCAGTCCCTCACGCCCGTTGACACGTCTGAAGTGGGTCAGGTCTCCTACGTTGGAGGTTCCCGCAAGGGCCTCCTCTGCTGCCTGAATGCAGCTCTCATAGATCTTGCCGGATTCCAGTACACGATTTACCTTACCGCTCATGGCAGGAGTAAACTGTCCCGATGCATAGATCACACCGTGGATCGTATCCGGATAAGCCTTGCTTCTCACACGGTTCATGACAACCGCTCCTACTGCCACCTGTCCCTCGTAGGGTTCTCCGCCTGCCTCACAGTGAATCAGTGCCGCCAACAGCATCGTTGTGTCCGCATCGACCGTAACAGCGCCATAGTTCACGTTCAGCTTCGCTTCCTTTTCTCTTCTCTCACGTTCTTTGATCTCTTCATTGGTCTCGCCGCAGTCCAGGATGAAATTCAGCTCCAAAAACTCCGCGGATACATAACCGTCTTTGCCCTGGTAATCGATGCAGACCCACTGCTCGTCTTCGCTCTTGTCCACTACATCCACCAGTTCGCCCTTGGGAAGCAACCCATATACCTCACAATCGGTGTTGGGCTCCTTGCGGATACGAACGGTCTCTGCCTGGACGGTCGCCACCGTTTTGCCCACATCATTCGCCAGCTGTTTTGCTTCCTCGCCGAATACCAGATAAGAGTCAGATGCCCAGCCGACCAGATTTCCTGACTGAATCTTAGTCCAACCGTCCTTCCGTTCCAGAACGGTTCCTCCGCAATCCTTATACAACATTCCCACCTTTTCGGAATCCTCGCTGGCTTCGCTTCGAACATTCGCTGCCTTTTTTACATTGGCCATTACCAGGAGAGATTCCTCCTCCACTTCCTTATCAGGGAAGTCCACGTTCAGTTCCTTGGCCTGCGCTGTTACGATCTCGGTGGTATTTGCCACACCGGGACTGAGCAGCTTCGCCACTCCTCCGCACATGTCCGCCTGAGATGTATTGCTGCCGGCTGATACGATCATGCAAGGCTGCATACTGAGGACGAAAACAAGACAGATCGCCCACACGCCGCCAAGCACTTTCCTGCTTCTTGCCATGATAACATACCTCCAAATAAATTCTTACAATACAATTATTGCAAGGTTTTTTCAATATATTACGATATTGTTAAATTTATTTATCGGGTATCATAGCAGAAAACATTTTTTTTGTCAAGTTTTTGCTTTATTTCCTTGATTTTTTGGTGTTTTGCTCCATAAAACGTGTTAATATTTACAGGTTTTTAGACTTATTTACGCATGCTTCCACCGCGTCCATCACCGCTGCCCGGAAGCCTTTTTCTTCCAGAACCTTCACTGCTTCCATGGTCGTTCCGCCGGGAGAACATACCATATCCTTCAGCTCTCCGGGATGTTTGCCTGTCTCCAGAACAAGCTTCGCACTGCCCAGAACACTCTGTGCAGCGAACTCATAGGCCTGGGCTCTGGGCATGCCTGCCAACACCGCTCCGTCAGCCAACGCTTCGATAAACAGGAATACATATGCGGGGGAACTTCCGCTGACGCCGACCACCGCATCCATCAGTCTCTCGGGCACCACACTGGCTTTGCCGAAGGAGCCCAGAAGTGTCAGAACCCGTTCCAGTTCCTCTGCGCTCACGGTATCGTCTGCGCAGACACCGGTGCATCCCTCCAAGACAAGGGCGGGTGTGTTGGGCATACAGCGAACGATCTTGTGCCCCTGTCGTCCCAGTCCGTCGCGCAGATTCTGCAGAGTCCGTCCTGCCACAATGCTGACGATAATGGTATCCTCTCTGACGGCATCTCTGATGCCCTCAAGCACCTCGCCCAGAAAAATGGGTTTCACCGCCAGGAAGAGGACATCCGCCCAGGCTGCAGCCTCCGCGTTGTCCGAGGTCACTGCCATTCCGAACTTTTGCGCTGCTCTGTCCCGCATTACATCGGATACATCAGAGCCCATCAGCTCAGATGCCTCCACCATTTCTTTGCCAAGCAAACCGCCGATGATTGCGGATGCCATATTGCCAAGTCCAATAAAACCAATTCTCATCTCTGTTTCTCCTTTCTATTATCAAGCATGACTTCTCTGTCTGTGTGCTTCATACATCAATAGTGCTGTCGCAATTGCGGCGTTCAGGGACTCCACCTTTCCCTCCATGGGAATCTTCAGGTACTGTTCCGCAAGGTCCGCAGTCTCTCTGGTCAGACCATTGCCCTCGTTACCGATCAGAAATGCGGTTCCCTCACGGAAAGAACAATGATCATAATACTCCTTCCCCTCCAGGTGTGCAGCATAGGTATGTATCCCATGCCGATGAAGGATCCGCAGGGTATCCTCCAGACTGTCTGCATAGACGAAAGGCACTCTGTAGATCGATCCCATGGTCGCACGGATGGTCTTTGGATTGTAGATATCCACGGTCTGTCTGCTCAGGATCACACCGGTGATCCCGGCGCCTTCTCCGGTGCGAAGAATGGTCCCCAAATTGCCGGGATCCTGAAGATTCTCCAGCACCACCAGGAGCGGATCGGAAACCTTGAGCATATCCTCCAGCCTGTACTCCGGCTGGCGAAGCACAACAAGCACCCCTTGCGGTGTCTGGGTATCCGCCATTTTGGCAAAGAGATCCTCTGCCACGATCTCAAAGGAGGAGGCGAACAGCTTCTCAGACCATTTCTCGGTCTGAATCTTCTCATAAGCCTCCGGGGTCAGATACACTTCCCGGATCCATGCCTGGGGTGCTTCCTCAAACATCTTGAAGCCCTCTGCCAGAAACACTCCGTCCTTTCTGCGATCCTTGGTCTTCGTCTGCCATTGCACCACCTGCTTTATTTTTTTGTTTGCACTGCTGGTAATCATGGTACTCTCCTGTAAAAGAAAACGGCTGTCCTACTGTAAGGGCAGCCGTCGCTGTTTTGTATCAATCCTGCACGGCAACTATCCGTGCAAAGCGGGAGCTACGCGTATTAGACGGTCAACAGCTGAGCAACCTCGTACTGGTACTCGTCAATACCCTTCTCCATCTTCAACGCTTCCTCGATATCATAATCGACAAAGCGTCCGTTTCTGTAACCAACCACTCTGTTGGTCTTGCCTGCCCGCATGATATCTACCGCATATGCGCCCATAATGGATGCATAATAACGGTCGGTAGCGGTAGGGTTACCGCCACGCTGCATATAACCTAAGATCGTAGCTCTGGTCTCAATGCCGGTAGCAGCTTCAATTCTTCTGGCCATAGAAGTAGAGTGTCCGATGCCCTCCGCATTGATAATGATGTGGTGGGACTTGCCCTTCTTACGGCTCTCGATGATATGGTTGATGATCTCCTGCTCATTGTAATCGTACTTCTCAGGGATCAGCACATCCTCTGCGCCATTGGCGATGGCACACCAGAGTGCAATATATCCCGCATTACGTCCCATTACCTCGATGATAGAGCAGCGCTCATGAGAAGAAGAGGTATCCTTTACCTTGTCGATTGCTTCCATGGCGGTGTTGACTGCAGTGTCAAAACCGATGGTGTAATCCGTACAAGCGATATCCAGATCGATGGTGCCGGGAAGACCGACTGTATTGATCCCCAATCTGGAAAGTGCCTGGGCACCTCTGTAGGAACCGTCACCGCCGATCACGACGATGCCGTCGATACCGTGCTTTCTGCAGATCTCTGCTCCCTTCTTCTGGTACTCAGCCTTCTTGAATTCCAGGCATCTGGCTGTGCCGAGGATGGTACCGCCCCGCTGGATAATATCGGATACATTTCTTGCCTCCATGTCAATGATCTCTTCATTCAACAGACCATTGTATCCTCTCTTGATTCCCTTTACCTGCAAGCCTCTGGAGATCGCGGTACGAACCACAGCGCGAATCGCTGCGTTCATTCCGGGTGCATCTCCTCCGCTGGTCAATACTGCAATTGTCTTAATCTCGCCTGCCATAGCTTTATCCTCCTGATGGAAACCATCTTTTGTTTACTCTCTGACTATCTTCGTATTTTAATCTATTTTTCCCTTGTTTTCAATAGGTTTTTCATTCAGATTGTCAACTTTTTATCATTTACGGTTCCGTGTCCGAGCACGTTTTTTATGATCTGATCTTTACGTTGGCTTCGCCGAATACCACGGATAGTTTCTGCACCAGAGCAGGGGTAATACGAACTCTTCTGTTGGGCGGAAGTACTTTGAAATTCTTTCGGGAGCGGATGAAGATCACCACATCATCATTGCCGTCAGAGTCCTCCAGCATGCCAAGCAAAAGCTGCTCCTGCTCCTGATACTCCTCCGGCGTCTCAAACTGGATCCAGAGACCGTTTGGCAGTCGATTCGGTGTCTGCTTTCCGGCCGCGGGCATGCTGTTGTTCTGCCTGTTCTCTCGATAGGTACTGCGCCCCGGTCCGGAATTGTAGTTGGATCCGTTGAAGCGATAGGAAAAGACGGAGGTACCGCCCTTTTCGGCGGCTTCGTCGAAGGTGACGATCTGGTCGCAGATCAGCTTGCTGTCCTTTTCCTCCTCCACGGAGATCCTGCCACGTACAAATACCTTGGCATCCTCCGCCAGCAAGGGGCCGTATTTCTCATAAGACTGTGTAAAGACAATGACCTCCACCGTACCCACCAGATCTTCGATGGTGAGGAATGCCATGATCTTATCCTGCTTGGTATATTTGATCTGTTTATTGACGATCAGACCGCCTACGATGGCAACCGCTCCGTCCTGAACACGAGTTACCCCGGTCTCCTCATCCAGTGCAAAATCATTGGTCATGTTGGTGATCACCTTCTGCCACAGATCGCTGTAGGTCTCCAGCGGATGTCCGCTGACATAAATACCCAGCACTTCCTTCTCAAAGGCAAGGGCCATCTCCTTAGGGTAATCCTCCACGTCAGGCATCCGTATTTCAAAGGATCCCTTGCTCTCCTCATCTGCGATATCAAACAGACTCAGCTGACCGGCAAGACTGTTTTTCTTCTCTTTCGTCAGCTGATCCATCATCTGAGAGTACACGCTCATCAGCTGTTTGCGATTGCCGCCCAGTCCATCCAGTGCCCCTGCCTTGATAAAATTCTCCACCGCCCGCTTGTTCAGATCCTTGTTGGACATTCTGGTGAGAAAATCGTTCAGGTTCCGGAACGGGCCGCCCGCTTTTCTCTCCTCCACAATGCTCTCGATCACAGGACGACCGACGCTCTTGATGGCCGTCAGCGCATAGCGGATCTTTCCATCCGATACGGAGAATCCGCTCTGCCCCTGATTGATATCCGGAGGCAGCAGTTCGATTCCCATATTTCTGCAGGTCAGAATGTATTCCGAAACCTTCTTAGGATTATCGATGACAGAAGTCATCAGCGCCGCCATAAACTCTACCGGATAGTATTGCTTCAGATAGGCGGTCTGCAGTGCTACTACTGCGTAGCAGGCAGCGTGGGACTTATTGAAGGCATACTTCGCAAAGTCCATCATGTCCTCGTAGATCCCGTTGGCCACCTCCTCAGAGATGCCGTTGGCCACACAGCCGGGCACTCCCTCCTCCGGATTGCCGTGAACAAAATTTTCCCGCTCTTTCTCCATCACAGACTGTTTCTTCTTACTCATGGCACGGCGCACCAGATCGCTCCGTCCCAGAGTGTAACCGCCAAGGTCACGAACGATTTGCATGACCTGCTCCTGATACACGATACAACCGTAGGTAGGAGCAAGAATAGGCTCCAGCTGCGGGCAGGAATAGACAATATGCTCGTGATCTGTTTTACCCGCGATATATTTGGGAATAAAATCCATGGGGCCGGGTCGGTACAGAGAAATACCGGCAATGATGTCCTCCAGATTCTGAGGTTTCAATTCCTTCATGAAGCTCTTCATCCCCGCACTTTCCAGCTGGAAGATTCCCTCCGTTTTGCCGCTCCCGATCAGTGCCAGCACCTCTGGATCATTATAGTCTATATTGTCGATGTCGATATCCTGCCCGGTGGTCTGCTTGATAAATTTCACCGCATCCCGGATCACCGTCAGGGTCCGCAGCCCTAAGAAATCCATCTTCAGCAGACCCAGCTCCTCCAGCGTCGTCATGGTAAACTGCGTAGTGATGGAACCGTCGCTTCCCTTAGACAGGGGAACAAACTCATCCGCAGACTTTTGGCAGATGACCACACCTGCCGCATGCATGGAGGTATGCCTGGGCAAGCCCTCCAGTCTCCGGCTCATATCGATCAGCTGCTTCACCTGCATATCCTCTGCGTAGAGCTTTCGCATCTCCGGATTCATCTCCAGCGCGCGATCCAGCGTGATGTTCAGCTCATTGGGCACCATCTTGGCAATGGAGTCCACGAAGGAGTAGGAAAGATCCATCACACGTCCCACATCCCGCAGCACACCCTTTGCCGCCATCGTACCGAAAGTTACGATCTGCACCACCTTGTCCGAGCCATACTTTCGACCGACATAGTCAATGACCTCCTGCCTGCGATTATAGCAAAAATCGATGTCGATATCGGGCATGGACACACGCTCCGGATTTAAGAATCGCTCAAACAGAAGATTGTACCGGATGGGATCGATATTGGTGATCTTCAGGCAGTAGGAGACAATACTTCCCGCAGCGGATCCTCGTCCCGGTCCTACCGGAATGCCGTTTGATTTGGCATAATTGATAAAATCCCACACGATCAGGAAGTAATCCACGTATCCCATCTTTTGGATCACTCCCAGCTCGTAGTCCAGCCGCTCCCGCAAAGTCTGACCGGTTGTCCCGGCAGGCAGATCATCCACGCAAGTTCCCTCCGGAAGATTCTTTCCATAACGCTCCGAGAGACCATCCGTACACAATTTATTCAGGTAAGTCCAGGAGGTGTAGCCCTCCGGCACATCATATTTCGGCAGTTTCGTAACGCCGAACTCAATCTCCACATTGCAGCGGTCCGCAATGATCTGGGTATTCTCCACCGCCTCCCAGGCATAGGGGAACAGTCCCTTCATCTCCTCCTCACTCTTCACAAAGTACTGTCCGCCCTCGTAGCGCATCCGATCCGTGTCGGTCAGCTTCTTGCCGGTCTGGAGACAGAGCAGAATATCATGGGAATCCACATCCTCTTTGTACGTATAGTGCACGTCATTGGTGGCGACCAGCGGAATTCCCAGTTCCTTGCTCATCCGGAGCAGTTCTGTATTCACCTTCTTCTGTTCTGCCAGGCCATGGTCCTGAAGCTCCAGGAAGAAATTGTCCTTTCCGAAGCAGGCTTCATATTTTCTGGCAGCCTTACAGGCCTCCGCATAGAGACCCTTCGAAATATAGCGTTGCACTTCCCCTGCCAGACAGGCGGACAGCGCGATGATCCCCTCGTGGAACTGATTCAATACCTCCATATCCACACGGGGTTTATAATAGAATCCCTCCGTAAATCCGCGGCTCACGATCTTCATCAGATTGGCATATCCCGTATTGTTCTCGGCGAGAAGTACCAGATGATAGTACCTGTCCTCACCGCCGCCTACTTCTCTGTCAAAACGGGAATTGGGTGCCACATACACCTCACAGCCAATGATAGGCTTAATGCCATTTGCCCTGGCTTCACGGTAGAAATCGATGACGCCGTACATAACGCCATGATCCGTGATGGCAGCACTATTCATCCCCAGTTTCTTCACCTGGGAGACATATTCTTTGATCTTGTTGGAACCGTCCAGCAGGGAATATTCTGTGTGAACATGTAAGTGTGCAAATGCCATAATGCTGCTCCTTCTAACCGGTATTCTCTCCGTTCTCAAGGGAGACCGGGAGAAGTGTATCTCATAGGGCAAAAACCAAATGCCGCCTTCGGCATCGTTTGGTTTTTGGCTCGCGTACATTATAACACAGATTCCACCGGATTTGAACACATGTTCCTAAATCTTTTTCCGGAATACGAAGCGTTCCGTTTCTCTCGTCATTTTTCCAACAAAAAAGGACTCCCACTCCTGCAGGCAGGAGGAAGTCCTTTCCATGGCTTTATATTACAGGTATTTCTTCAGACTATCAGCCTTGTCAACAGCCTCCCAGGGAAGGGATACGTCGTCGCGTCCAAAGTGACCGTAAGCTGCGGTTGCACGGTAGATCGGTCTGCGCAGGTCCAGCATTTTGATGATTCCGGCCGGACGCAGGTCAAAGTTCTCGCGAACGATCTCCACCAGTCTGTTGTCGGAAAGCTTGCCGGTGCCGAAGGTGTCTACCATCACTGATGTGGGCTGTGCAACACCGATTGCGTAAGAGAGCTGAATCTCGCACTTCTCTGCAAGTCCGGCAGCTACGATATTCTTTGCCACATAACGGGCAGCATAAGCAGCACTTCTGTCCACCTTAGTGCAGTCCTTGCCGGAGAAAGCTCCGCCGCCGTGACGTGCATAGCCGCCGTAGGTGTCAACGATGATCTTACGTCCGGTGAGACCTGCATCACCCTGCGGGCCGCCGATGACGAAACGACCGGTAGGATTGATGAAAAACTTGGTGTTCTCATCGATCATTTCCGGGGGAAGAACGGGTTTGAATACATATTCTGTGATATCTGCACGGATCTGTTCCTGCGTAACCTCCTCGTCATGCTGAGTGGACAGAACAACCGCCTCCAGACGAACCGGCTTTCCGTTCTCATCATATTCCACCGATACCTGACTCTTTCCATCGGGACGAAGGTAAGGCAGCGTGCCGTCCTTACGCACCTTTGCCAGCTGTCTGGTCAGCTTGTGTGCAAGAGAGATCGGATAAGGCATCAGCTCCGGAGTCTCGTTTGTCGCATAGCCAAACATCATACCCTGGTCTCCGGCACCGATCGCCTCGATCTGCTCATCACTCATCTTGCTTTCCCGCGCCTCCAGCGCTTTGTCAACACCCATGGCAATGTCCGGAGACTGCTTGTCCAGTGCTACCATTACCGCACAGGTATTGCCGTCAAAACCGATCTTGGAGGAAGTATACCCGATCTCATTCACGGTCTTTCTCACAATGCCTGCAATATCCAGGTTTGCCTTGGTGGTGATCTCACCGGTCACCAAAACAAATCCGGTGCAGCTCGCTGTCTCACAGGCCACGCGGCTCATAGGATCCTGCTCCATGCATGCATCCAGAATCGCATCAGACACTGCATCACAGAGCTTATCGGGATGTCCTTCGGTTACCGATTCGGAAGTAAATAATCTCTTCTCCATTTTTCTTACGTTCCTTTCTTAAAAAGCCAAACAAACATTTTCACACTTCGGAACCAGCCGGTCAGTTTGGCATCTGCCCGGTTCCGCTTGGTCATAAAAAAGGTCCGCTCATAAGCGGACCTTAATCTCTCGATATCAATCCTCTTATTGCTCGATTTTGCTCGCTCAGGTGGGCACCTTTTGTCATCGGGAATCAATTGATTCCCTCTCACAGAGGTTGCCGTGGCTTCATAGATCCTATGTATCTCCACCAACTCTGAATAAGAGAAAACTATTCTTTTTTATGAATACATGTGCAATGTAATTACCAACGATGATGTTATCACAAAACAGTCCCACTGTCAACCACGTTTTCAGCCCACACGAAGCTTGAATTTGCGGATGTCCTTGTCGTCATTCACACGCTCGATCAGTGCACCCAGATTCTGCAGCTTGATGTGGAAATCCTCATATCCTCTCTCAATATAGCGGATATCGTCCACGGTGGAAAAACCGTCTGCTGCCAGTGCGGCGGTGACGAGTGCGGCACCGGCTCTCAAATCAGGTGCGGAAATATCTGCTCCCGTATAGCGATCCACTCCGGTGATGATCGCAGTATTGCCCTCTACCTTGATATTGGCACCCATTCTGGTCAGCTCGTCCACATACTTAAATCGATTCTCGAAAATACTCTCTGTTACGATACTGATTCCCTGAGCAGATGCAAGTGCAACAGCTATCTGAGGCTGCATATCCGTAGGGAATCCGGGATAAGGCAGAGTCTTCACATGAGTGCTTTTCAGGCGCTTCGTGGCAACCACACGCATACACCCGTCCGACTCGGAAATCTGACAGCCGATCTCCGTCAGCTTGGCGCTGATCGACTCCAGATGCTTGGGAATCACATTCTTCACAGTGACATCACCTTTGGTCACTGCTGCCGCAAACATAAATGTTCCTGCCTCGATCTGGTCCGGAATAATGGTATATTCGGTACCGTGCAGCTTCTTCACGCCGGTAATACGAACTACATCTGTTCCGGCGCCCTTGATCTTCGCTCCCATACTGTTCAGGAAATTGGCGAGATCAACCACATGGGGCTCCTTCGCTGCATTTTCAATAATGGTAGTACCCTCTGCCAGAGCAGCGGCCATCATCACATTGATGGTAGCTCCCACACTGACACAGTCCATATAAATATGAGCACCCGTCAGCTTCTCTGCCTTGGTCACAATGTAGCCATACTCGATGGAGACCTCAGCCCCCAGCGCCCGGAAGCCCTTGATGTGCTGATCAATGGCACGGCAGCCGATCTCACAGCCGCCGGGAAGAGGAACCTTCGCCTCCCTGTACTTTCCAAGCATAGCACCTACCGGATAATAGGCAGCCCGGATTCTCCTGATAGTTTCATCCGTAATGGTCTGCCCGCTCAGCTGACCGGCATTGATAGTAACACTGTGCCGTCCGGTGCGGTTCACCATAACACCGATGCCCTGCATAGCCTTCAAGAGTACGTTCGTATCGAACACATCGGGCATATTGTCTATATATACAGTCTCATCCGTCATCAGGGAAGCGGCAAGAATCGGAAGTGCAGCATTCTTGCTGCCTCCTATCTCAACCTCTCCGACCAACGGGTTTCCACCCTTGATAATATACTGTTCCATAAATGAATCCTCTAAACTGATTTATAACTCTCCATGCTGCGCATGGTACCCCATATTGAGAGAACTGCTCTCAATGTACCAATGCCAAATCTTTAATATTCCATTAAGAAATTGTAACATATTTCCTTAATTTTGTAAACAGAACATCCATTCTCCCCAATAAATTACTTAATATAAGTGAATGGATCTACCTGTTTTCCGTTTACAAGTATTTCAAAATGCAGATGAGGACCGGTACTTACGCCGGTGTTTCCGCTGAGAGCAATCTTGTCGCCCTGTTTCACCTTCTGCCCCACAGTTACCAACACCTTACTGCAATGTCCGTAACGGGTCTGTTTGCCATCCTCATGATTGATGTAGACTACATAACCGTAGCCGCTTCCCCATCCTGCCTTTGCAACAGTACCGCCGCAGGAAGCGTAGACAGGAGTACCGGTAGGAATTGCCCAGTCCACTCCCTTGTGGTTGGTGCTGGCTCCGGGCTTGGGTGCTTTACGCTTGCCAAACTTTGAAGTCAGACGTCCGCCGGAAATAGGCTTCACGTAGGTAGGCGGAATCTTGGTACCGCGCTTGATGACCTTAGCCACTGCCTCCATGACTACCTCTTCCTTCAAGATGGTCTTGTCCACTATCTTGTCATTGAGATAGGTCACATCCGCGATGACCTTGCGGAAACCGGCGGATGGCTGCTGAACCACCTCGATCTGGTTGGTATACCAGCTGTCTATCTCGATAACCTCGATCTCCTTGTCATAACTCTCTTCATAATAATTCTGTTCCACTCTGGTCACAGACAGCTCAGGTTCCGGAACAGTGATGATCAGTTCCTGCCCGATCTGCAGAATACTGTTGACACTGGTAAGAGAATCATTCATTTCCACGATCTGCTCCATGGGAATGTTGACCTTGATGGCGATCTCGGACAGAGTATCTCCGGACTGCACCTTATAGATCTGAACTGTCTGCTGTTCCATCAGCACATTGTTTACAGCATCCTCCAGAGAGGAAATAAAGGTCGCAGGGAGATAAGCCTCCACGATCTCTACTTTTTCATCAAAATCCATGGAGAGAATGCCTGTCTCATAATCCTCGAATCCCTTCTCCTCGCTCTCCACCTCTCTGTGACGAAGTTCTTCCAAAAAGCTGGCAGCGCCTCCCATGGAATAATCCTTTTCCACAGTGTCCTCAATCGACTCGCCGGACACCTCGGCGGCCAGAACGTTAAATTCCCGTCTTCCGTCATAATCCAGATTCACCTTGTATTTACCGGAGGTATCATACTTGCTGACGGCTGCCTGGAGGAGAGCCTGTACCTCATCCAGACCGGAAAGATTTACCATATAGTCATTGACCTTCAATGTATAGGCATGGTTCAGATTCTTACTCTGCCCGGAGGAAACTGCGTCGGAAAGAGCTTCCTCCATTCTGCCCAATACATCCTCCGGGGAGGAGAGGGTATTCTTCGGAGCCCTCTGTGGTTCTACCGCCAGCTCAGCCTCCAGAAACAGCATCTCGTTCACTCCGGATGCCACATTTCTTCTGGCCTGTCTGTAGATCGTCCGGGCCTCTGCTTCATCAGCTACAAATCCGATCTCCCGGTCATTGATGCTTACCAGAAAACCATCCACACTTCTGCCCTCGATCATCTTATCGATCTTTTTCACCCCGAATACTGCAAGAAGGGCAAGTGCGATCGTCCCCAAAAGAATGGGTACAAGTTTAATATATGTAGTATTTCTTTTTTTATGACGTTTCTTTTGATTCATTGTTCTATACTGATTCTGCCGCATTATTTCTTCACACTAAATCCAAAGGTTCCCAGCTGCTCCCCACAGGCAAGATAAGCGCCATGGGAATACACGATCGGTTCCGCCTTCTCCAGATGGAACTTGTGATTCTCATCCATGTACTTCTCATCCGCATGAACAGCTACCACTTCTGCCAAAAACATATCATGTGAACCCAAAGGCAGCACCTCCTTTACACGGCACTCCAGATTCACAGGACTCTCCCCGATCAGGGGAGCCTTCACCTGATCGGCCGGAAGGGCTGTCAGATGCATATCTGCAAACTTATCGGTATCTCTGCCGCTTTTCACGCCGCAATAGTCCGTTGCATAAGCAAGTTCTCTTGTGGTCAGATTGATCACAAATTCTCCTGTCTCCTTCAAGATCCGATAGGAATACCTCTCCGGACGCACAGAAATACTCACCATAGGCGGATTGGTACATACCGTACCGGCCCAGGCTATGGTAATAATATTCGCCTTTCCGTTTTTATCAGCCACACTGACCATCACAACCGGCAGTGGATATAACATATTTCCGGGTTTCCACAATTGTTTGGACATATACCTTCTCCTCAAAAAAATCAAAACATTGCAATCAGCTGGAGCACAAGGCTTCCCAGAGAAATGATCAGCGCCCCGACGGAAACCCCCAGAATCAGGTTGGTCTTCTTGTTTCCGTTCTTGACATCACCGGTCAGCTGTTCCATCAGCTTCAGATCCTTCTCGTTTCCCTCTGCCACTACAGCCTGAACATTGCGGTATACCTTCACGCATTCTCTGTGCATATTGTCATCAATACCTGAGTTGATCTTATCGATTCTCTGTTCCAGCCGGTCCACAAACTCCTCCAGAGCGGCTGTATCCTGCTGCATGGCACGGATCTTTGCGATTCCTTCCTCCACTAACCGATCCACATCAGCACCGTTTGCCTTGGAGGAACGCAGCTGCTCTGTCCCCTCCTCGATCAATCCACGCAATCTATGTAAGCACTCATCATACTCTGCAATCTGATTCTTCAGACGATTGATCTGCTCTGCATCAGCAGCGGAATTCGCACTGATGATCTCCTGAGCAGCAAGCTTTTGAGCCAATTTATCCGTAAACATATCCATAGCGTTTCCCTCGCTTTCGCTTGTGGAAGAAGATTTTCAAGCAATGAAAAAAAGACATACTTCCACTTGTACCATGTATTGTAACATTTCCTATGGTATTTTACAACTTAAAGTGGAGAAAAGATTTTTTGTGCATATTGCATAATTTTTATATCTTTTTTTCTACGTTTTGGGAAGATTCACCAATCATTCAAATTGTGTTCATATTTTATTCACATTTTATTGCTATACTGACTTTACAGTCAAGTAAGAGAAAAGATGCTGATAAGATTTGTTTTTTCATAATTGCCCAGGCGCTTCACAGGTGTCTGGGCACTCCTCATTTTATGGACAATTGCATCCTTTTTGCATCAAAAAAAGGTGCTGCCTATTCAGTTTCCATAGGCAACACCTTTCGATACTATTCTCTCTCTTTTTTTCTTTGAAGCTCCCGTTCCTGCTCCAGTTTCTTACTGATCTCCAAAATCTCGTCATTCAGCGACAACATTCTGCTGTCCAGATCTGCCACCATCTTGGCACATTCTATCAGCTCGCTCTTGATATGCTCGGGTGCATCCCCCTCGAATTTGTAGTGGATCTTGTGCTCCAGACTGGCCCAGAAATCCATGGCTACCGTGCGGATCTGAATCTCCACCTTGGTATCTACCGTGCGGTCTGACAGATAGACAGGCACTGTCACGATCATATGGTAGCTGCGATATCCGCTCTGTTTGGGAAAAGTGATGTAATCCTTGATGGCAATCACCTTGATGTCCCGCTGTGTGCGAATCATATCTGCGATGCGATAGATATCAGATGTAAAGGAACAGATAATTCTGATCCCTGCGATGTCATTGATATGTGTGATCATGTTGTCGATCGTGGACTCCAGCCCGTGGCGTTTCAGCTTCTTCACAATCGATTCAGGCGTCTTGATACGCGCCTTGATATGTTCTATCGGATTGTACTGATGCACATGCTGAAACTCTTCGTTCAGGATCTCCATCTTCGTCTCAATCTGGCGCAGCGCAGCACTATAGACAAGCGTAACCTCTTTCCAACTGTCTATTCCGTCCCCGTTACCTAACCTTAACTCCATATTTCCCCTCTAAATCCTTTATTTCCTTTTCGGCGAAAGGATCAAGCAAAAACCCTTGCGTTTTCACACCTCCTTGATTATGATAGAAACTATCTAAACGATTCTATCAGTGGAGGAGTAAAATGTTTCGTCTATGGGCCAGAACCTTTCAAAATAATCACATGCTCCGGGATACCTGTATTGCGGATGACTCCTGCGACACCCGTACCCACAAGGTTTTTCGGGCATTGGATGAAGTCTGCCTCCAGTTTGATCTCAGCAAGCCGATCTGGCTGGACAAGAACATTGTGGAGTTCAAACGTCATCGGAAAGCCCGCTTTACCCGGGACAATTTTATTGATCAGATCGATTTCGATTATCTGGAGATCCAGATCATCGAAGAGGATTAATCCTCGTAGCCGTTGGGATTGTTCTTCTGCCATCTCCAGGAGTCTTCACACATCTGTCTGATGCCAAACTCTGCCTCCCAGCCAAGTTCCTCCTTTGCCAGTGTGGCATCGGAATAACAGGTTGCAATATCTCCGGGGCGTCTGTCCTTGATCACATAAGGGATCTTCACACCGCTGGCTTCCTCGAAATTCTTCACAATATCCAATACACTGTAACCTACGCCGGTGCCCAGATTGTAGATCTTCAGACCGGCTTTTTCTTCGATCTTCTTCAGTGCCTTCACATGTCCTCTGGCAAGGTCCACCACGTGGATATAGTCTCTCACGCCGGTACCGTCAGGGGTATCGTAATCATTACCGAAGACCCCAAGCTGAGGAAGTTTTCCTACCGCTACCTGGGTGATATATGGCATCAGGTTGTTCGGGATACCATTGGGATTTTCGCCGATGGTACCGCTCTTATGGGCACCGATGGGATTAAAGTAGCGAAGCAAGATCACGTTCCATTCCGGATCAGCCTTCTGGATATCCGAAAGGATCTGTTCCAGCATGGATTTGGTCCAACCGTAAGGATTGGTACACTGTCCTTTCGGGCACTGCTCTGTGATCGGAATGAAAGCGGGATTTCCGTACACGGTTGCACTGGATGAGAAAATAATATTTTTCACCCCGTGTTTTCTCATCACATCCACCAGGGTAAGGGTCCCTGCAATATTGTTTTCGTAGTACTCCCAGGGCTTCTGCACGGACTCACCGACCGCTTTCAGACCCGCAAAATGGATCACCGCATCCACCTTTTCTGCATCAAAAATCTTCTCCAAGGCCTCCCTGTCACAGATATCTGCTTTGTAAAAAGGCACCTGTTTTCCGGTGATTGCTGCAACTCTCTCCAGAGACTTCTCGCTGGAGTTGCTCAAATTGTCCAGCACTACGACATCATATCCCGCCTGCTGCAATTCCACTACTGTATGGCTGCCGATATATCCTGCACCGCCCGTCACTAAAATCTTCATACTGTTTCCTTTCCGCGTGCGCTCTCCGCCACACCCTTATAGAGTTACTCCATTCTGCACAAGGAGAGCTCGTGCGCTCTCCACGGAGTCGATGCCCGTCTTGTTCTTGATGGGTGCAAACTCCCTTTCTCTCACGACCTCAAAGGGCAGACAGCTCTTCATCTGATGGATCATATCCAGCACAAGGCTTTCAAATTTATAGCCGTTGGGGGCTTCAGGCTTCACCAATTCTCCGTCTGCATTCAGATAGGGAATCTTCTTCTCCACAATGTGCAGGGGAAGATGATTCTCCAAAATTTCAATCAACTCAGGCACGCGGAACAGATAATTCAGAATCACCCCGAAATAGTAAGCCGGATCGCCATTTTCATCCTTGGCATTCATCAGTTCCTCCGTCAATTCATAGTACTCTACGATGGAAGGTCTTCCGTCCTCAAGACACATCACACCTACCTTCTCATCCGGTGCATTCTTTCGAACCACCTTTGCGCCAACCACACAATCCTTGGCAATCGTTGCGCCCAGGAAGACCGGATCAGCAATTCTCTGCAGCACATTATCCACCGCAAAGACATTCAGCCACTCGATGCCTTCCGTTTTCAACAGATCCAACAGGCCCGCATTCTTCATGGAGACAAACCAGCCGCCGTTGCCGTTGGGAGAGGTGGAAAGCTTTCCCTTCTCCTCCAGATAGATCTTGCCCTCATAATCGGTAGCGGCAGCCATCTCCTGCATGAAGAAATGGACATACGCTCCGTTGTATCCGAAATAATCGTGCTCCTTCAGAAAGGAAACCGTAGCGGCATGATTCTTGTCACTGGTCATCACGAACAAATGAAACCAGCTGCCCGCCTCCTTTACCACGTCCATCATATTGTTCACCAGGCACTGGAATATGTACAGGTCTCTGCTGATTCCCACATTGTACATACCCTTGGGATCCTCAGAGCCGAGTCTGGTTCCCATACCGCCGGCCAATAACACTGCTCCGACCTTGCCTTCCCGGATCGCTTGGATACCGATGCTGCGATATTCCTCGGAATGGGCCTGTATCTCAGGAAGCTGCATCGTGGCGATGGGCGTGATCTCTCCCTTCTTTGCCAATTCCTCGCGATGCTTACACGCCTCAAGAATACTCATGTCGGTAGCTGCGATCTGATCCAAAAGAGCCTGCTTCTCTTCCTCGTTCAGTTCCTCATAATATTTCAGGACATGCTCCTGTCCATAGGTTCTCAGCTTCTCCTGCGCCTCAAATAGGGTCATCTTTTTCTCCTCACTTTACACATAAAATCATCTTTGCACCCGGGGGCATCCGCTCCCCGAAGCACCCAGTTCACAGTATAACAAATTCTGCTTTTCGATTCAATAAATCGTCGACGGATTTAAGAAAAGAATCGCAATATTTAAGAATTAATTCAAAAATTGTCCTTTTATAGTTCCAGACTGTCGAAAAAGGAAGTACTTTCTCCCCCTGCCATCTTCAGAAAATAGGCCTTCATCTCCGGATGAAGATCTCCGATCTCCTCCAGAATACCGGAAATATTTCCGTCATTTACACATCCGATTTCACTGAACAGACTGTAAACCTCCCTGTCATCACCATATTCCCTCAGACAGACGTTCCAGCTCTCCTCTGTTTCACACCCCTTAGTATGAGAAAGCAGATACTCCTTCAGTTCCTGTTCCAGAGACGCAGCTAATCCTGTGGGATGCAGCAACCGCAGGAAAGACAGTCTGACCTTTTTCTCTCTGCTGCGGCTCATGTAGGCGTTCAGATCTGTGCTTCCATAGTCTTCCTCACCGCACAACACCTGTTTGGAATAGCCGGACCGGTCAGAAGCATGCAGGAGGGAGACCAATTTCGCGTCCCATCCTGCCAGCCACTCCCTGCTGCCCACCTGAGGCAGATCAGCCAGATAATAAGCATCAAACACTGTCAATGCACAGGCCAGAAGTTCCGGCTGGAAGTCTGCGGCATCTCCTTCAAAGAGGGGAGCGAGCCTGCGCAGCCGCCCGCACTCCAGGAAAGCCGCACGTCCAAAGGATACCTTCTGCACAGGAATACACACCTCCTGCAGGTTGCTGCAGTATGCAAATGCCCACTCACCCACCTGCTCGATTCCCGCCGGAAGCACCACTCTGCGCAAATTCTTTTTGCTTAAGAAGGCTTTCTTTCCTATGCTCACAACAGGAAGAGTTTCGATATGCTCCGGCACTGTCACCTCGGATGCAAACCCATGATAGCGGGTGATATTTACTTTTTCATCATTGATCTCATAGTACAGACTTCCGTCCGGTAGATCGAATTCTTTTTCTTTCATGTGTCTCCTAATCCAGCTGCAACTGCCCTATCTGTTCCTTCAGATCGTTGCTCCTCTCGCTAAGCATCATCTCCTCATTGTGTCTCTTATAGTCAGGACTGCCGAAGGTTGCAATAAACTGTGAGGAGGAAGTGTTCACCGTCAGCTCCGTCACCAAAATCAGCATCTCATTGCCCTCACCGAATGACTCCTCCGCAAAGGCAAACAGGAAGTGCAGTTCCTGAGAGACCTGTTCTGACGCCTCTTTCAGATGTGCCACCCTGGAGGCATATCTTGACTTGATCAGGGCGAACGCTCCGCTTCCTTCATCCACACTGCCAAGCAACAATTCCTTCCTGCAGTCCTCCAGAAAACGGATCACAGCGAACTGCTTTTTCTTCTCGCTGTCTGACAGGGAATTGGCCCCGGCCAGGTTGGACAGCACCTTTCTGCGCCCCTCCGCCTGCTGGTCCAGCATAGCAAGCACTTGCTCCGTGGAAAGCTCCGCAGCCTTTGCTCCGATTGCCTGCAAGGGTTTCTTTACATCCGACAGATAGGAGGCCTTTGCCATCACATCCTTCATCGCCGTCTGCACCTGCTCCAGCAGCATTCCCAAGAGAGAAAGTCTCTCGTCAAAGGAGGCAGCCTTCGCCCGGGCAATGGCATTCATGGAAGGTTCTCCCTCCAGAATCTCCTCGATGCGATAGTCCTTTTTATATTTGTTGTACAGATCATAATAGGCGGTAAATTCCCGCACCACCTTGTCATTATGAAGATACTGCTCCACCAAAGACTCATCTACGGGAAGCTGCTCCTCTTCATAGAGACAGAGAATCTCGGACAGATCCTCCCAGCCTCTGGCAGTGACAAAGGAACGTCCCTTGGTGGTCATCTCCATACAGTAGAAATACTCCTTCTTCAGCTCCAGGAAATTCAAGATAGCGCTGTGGATCCCCTTTTCCACCGCATATTCCCGCCAGATGCGCAGATCCGGCTCCACCTCCAAAAGCTTCAGACGATCCATCGTCACCACGTCGAATTCCCGAACTGATTTGTTATACTCGGGAGGATTGCCCGCCGTGACGATGACCCAGCCCTCCGGCACCTGATGTCTGCCGAACACCTTGTACTGCAAAAACTGCAGCATGGAAGGCGCAAGCGTCTCCGACACACAATTGATCTCATCCAAGAACAAAATGCCTTCCCGAATACCACTCTTTTCCATGGTCTCATACACGGAGGCAATGATCTCACTCATAGTGTACTCAGACACACTGTATTCTTCACCGCCATAGGTTTTCTTAGTGATAAAGGGAAGTCCCAGCGCAGACTGCCTGGTGTGGTGCGTCATAGAATAAGCCACCAGCGCGATCCCCATTTCCGAAGCGATCTGCTCCATAATGGCAGTCTTGCCGATACCCGGTGCCCCCAACAGAAAGATGGGACGCTGTCTCACCACCGGTACCTTGTATTCTCCGAACTCATCTTTTTTCAAGTATAAATTCACCGAATTTTTAATATATTGCTTCGCCTGCTTGATATTCATTGATTCATTTCCTCCTCCAGCAAATCACTCTCCAGCACTACCTTCATACTCCATGGCGGCACCGGCGCTCTGTTTTCATCCTCATCCAAAAAAGCAAAGATCACATCATAATCCGGCATTCGCTCCGGATAGATCCCGTAGCCGTCCGTAAAATAGATCAAGCCCTTCAGGTTTTCAAACTCGCCCTGCTTCGTAAGCTTGTCCACATACTCGAACACCGGCCGGAAATCGGTAGCCCCGAACCCTTTCAGCTTACCATACTGCATGAAAGTCTCAAAATCCTCGTCACTGGTAATCTTCGTGTCACTCTGTACCTCCTGGTCACACTGGATGATGTGCACATTGATCTTGTGAAAAAAGTTCTCGCTCCCCTTCAGGATAGAGTAGGTCTTCTGCAGAAAGGCCCTCACCACCGGTCCTCTGCAGGAGGCTGAGGTGTCGATGGCAATCACAAACTCCCGCACCTTCTGAATTTCCTTGTACTCCAAGGGCTCGATCAGCGGCAGATTGCCATAGTGCTCCAATCCGTAAGTATAATAAATGTAGTCAAACTCTTCGTCATTGACTGTAATGTCCTCACCCCGCACGGTAAATCTGCGCAGGATATCACTGTAATCGTAGCGGTCCTTGGTGGTCTCCTCCAGATTCTTCTCCAAAGTCTCTGCCCCGGCCTTTCCCTTGGTGAAGGACTTCAGATCCGCCTTGATGCGCTCGCTGATCTTCTTCCACTGCTCTACCGTCATCTCGATCTGCTCCGCAGGCCGCCAGAGGGAATGAACGTCTCTGGTAAAAAGCTCCTGATACTCGTTTTTCTCTCGCTCACTGGGCGGATTCAGGCGGAAATACCTGTAGATTCGCTCCGCCGTTAAAGCCCCGGCATCCTCCTCCAACACACGCAGTTTCCGCTGCCGGTCCGCGTCACTATCCAGCGCTACGCCGGCAAGCTGCAGCTGTTGGATCACATTCTCCACAGCAATATCCGTCGCCAGATCCCAAAGATCAGTGTCCAACCGCTCATACTGAAAACTGTGGGAGAAAATGCAGTGCAGCAGCACATGCAGATACGACCTGGTCACCAGCTTCTCGTTCTGCCCATAGGTCTTCAGCACATAAACCGGATCATAATACAGAGTCTGTCCATCCGTAGCCAGGCAATTCATGCCCCACCGTTCCTTCAGCTTCACCTGCTCGATGGCTCTGTCAAAGAAGCGAAGATGCATCAGCAGATCGTCATGAGAGAGTCTCAAAACACGAGCCGCCAGGGTATTGATTTTCTTTTTTTCGGATTCATCCATCATGC
>JAHBAA010000047.1 GCA_018385425.1 Acetatifactor sp. | reverse complement strand
TTTGTTGATTATGTGTGTATTGTGTGTGTATTGTTGAACAAATCTCAACACATCACAGCACATCTCAGCAAGTCTTGAAACCCAATAAATACGGGATTCTTCGCATAAGTGCATATAGCACATATTATCTCTTTGAGAACTGAGGTGCACGTCTTGCAGCCTTCAAGCCGTACTTCTTTCTCTCCTTCATACGAGGATCTCTGGTCAGGAAACCGGCAGCCTTCAAAGTGGGTCTGTAGTCAGCATCTACCTGAAGCAGTGCTCTGGAGATACCGTGTCTGATTGCACCAGCCTGGCCGGTGTAACCGCCGCCATGTACGTTAACAAGCACGTCATACTTGTCAGCATTATCAGTCAGAACAAGGGGCTGACGAACGATAACCTTCAGAGTCTCAAGTCCGAAGTACTCATCCATGCTTCTCTTGTTGATAATTACATTTCCGTTGCCGGGTACGAGATATACTCTAGCGATAGATTTCTTTCTTCTGCCTGTACCGTAGTATTTTTCAGTCTTAGCCATGATTTATTCTCCTCCAATCCTTTAGAATGTCAGTACTTCAGGCTTCTGTGCAGCATGCTTGTGCTCAGGTCCTGCGTAAACGAAAAGCTTAGTGTACATCTGTCTTCCTAAAGGTCCCTTGGGAAGCATGCCCTTTACAGCGCCTTCGATCACTTCTTCAGGCTTCTTGGCAAGCTTCTCTCTGAGAGTGGTCTCCTTCATACCTCCAACATAGTCGGAATGATGATGGTAAACCTTCTGATCCAGCTTCTTGCCGGTTACAGCGATCTTCTCAGCATTGATAACGATTACATAGTCGCCGGTATCGATGTGAGGTGTGAAGATAGGCTTGTTCTTGCCTCTCAAAACCTTAGCAACCTCAGAAGCAAGGCGACCAAGTGTCATGCCAGTAGCGTCTACTACATACCATTTTCTATCAATGGTAGCAGGGCTAGCCATAAATGTTTTCATGATATTCCCTCCGTATTCAACTCAAAATAAAGTAAGTACCGAACCAGTTTCAGCAGCTTCGGATTTGCTGTTCTGTCTCTGATCAGATCCACAGATGTCCGGGCTGTGAATGAGACCTCCGCAGAACGAAATGTTTTCTATCTGCATGCACCTGACCGGGGCTTTGGTCAAAGCGCATAGAAACATCGTCACACAGTCATAAATTATATAATAACTTTCAATGCCTGTCAAGATGTTTTTCCGTTATTTCTTGTTTGTTTTCGTCTGTTTCTTCTATGGAGAAGTCTCCTCGGGAAACTCATAGCCAACCAGCGTCAGTCCGTTGGCAGGTGCCGTGGGTCCGGCGGTGGATCGGTCGCATGCGTTCAGGATCTCCTTCACATGCTCCGGCTCATATCTTCCTCTGCCTACCTCCATCAGGGTACCGGCGATGATCCGAACCATATTGTAGAGGAAGCCTCCTCCTACGACCCGGATCACAATGTCTGTCCCCTGTTCTTCCACCTCGATACTGTAGATGGTTCGAACAGTCGACTCCACCACTGCACCCGTCTGGCAAAAGCTCCTGAAATCATGTTCTCCCACCAGATACTCTGCGGCAAGCCGCATCTTCTCCACATCCAGAGGATTGTAGGTAAAGTAGGCGTACAGCCTTTTCACCGGCATGGGGAACTCTCCGCGGTAAATGCGATATTCGTAGGTCTTTCGACTCACACAACGCCTGGGGTGCCAATCCTCTGCCACTTCCTCGGACTTCTGAATGCGGATATCCTCCGGCAATCTCTGATTCAGTGCATAAGACACCTTCTCTGCCGGCATAGGGCTAACCGTATCAAACACTGCGATATTTCCAAGAGCATGAACACCGGAGTCGGTGCGACTGGCGCCGATCACCTTGATTTCCTCCCGAAACAGGCTGCTCAACGCCTCGTTCAAAACCGACTCTATGGAAACTCCGTTTTTCTGCAGCTGCCAGCCGTGGTAATTGGTTCCGTCGTAGGCAACCGTCAGACGTACTCTTTTCTTACCCATATCTGAGCCTTCCTCTCTGTCCGCAGACAAAGATTAGAATATACCGGGCACACTCAGTCTGCCCAAACAGATGGAAACGATCATATAAACCAGCAAAGACAGATAGGCAAGATGATCCCGCTTCCCGTAGACGAGCGGCTTCATCTTGGTTCTTCCTTCTCCGCCCCGATAACATCTGGCCTCCATCGCCATAGCCAGATCATTGGCACGGCGGAAGGCGGAAATAAACAACGGCACAAGCAGGGGCACCATCGCCTTGGCTCTGCGAATCAGGCTTCCGCTCTCAAAATCCGCTCCTCTTGCCATCTGTGCCTTCATGATCTTGTCTGTCTCCTCCATGAGAATGGGAATGAAACGCAGTGCTATGGACATCATCATAGCGATCTCATGGACCGGAACATGCAGCTTCTTCAGCGGGCGAAGTCCCTTCTCCATACCGTCGGTCAGATGATTCGGTGTGGTAGTCAGCGTCATAATGGAGGAGCCGATGATCAGCATAGATAATCTCACCGCCATGGTAATTGCCGCAGACAAGCCCTCCTTTGTGATGGTGAGCTTCCCCAATGCCACAAGCGTCTCACCGGGTGTCAGAAACAGATTAAAGCAGACGGTGATCGCCAGCAGAAAAACGATCGCCTTCATGCCCTTGATCATAAATTTGAAGGGAACGTGGGACAGTTTTATGACAAGCGCCAAAAAGGCAGCGGCCACCAGGTAACCGATATAGTTTTTGAAGAAAAAAAGCGAAAGGATAAACAGTATGGTACCCGATAGCTTCACTCTGGGATCCAGTCTGTGTATCACCGAATCTGTCTGATAATATTGTCCTAAAGTAATGTCTCTCAGCATAACTACTCCTCTGCCCTTTGCTTACAGGCCATTTTCTGCCCGGGGTGTCCCCGGCTGCAATGCATGATAGATGCTGTCAACCGCCTCGGAAAGAGTGGTGACGTCGGTATCCACATCCAAACCCTGCTCCTTCAACCGATGGCAAATATAAGTTACCTGGGGAGCGGACAGACCGATCTGTTCCAATTCCTCGTGATGCTGAAAGACGGCCTTCGGCGCATCATCAAACATGACTTTTCCGTGATTCATCACGATGATCCTGTCCACATACTCCGCCACATCATCCATGCTGTGGGACACAAGCAGTATCGTCATACCGGTTTTTATCTGCATCTCCTTGATCAGCTCCAGTATCTCCGTTCTTCCCTGTGGATCCAATCCGGCAGTGGGCTCGTCCAGAATCAAGATCTGGGGTTTCATGGCAAGCACACCGGCGATCGCAACTCTCCTCTTCTGTCCTCCGGAGAGTTCAAAGGGAGACTGCTTATAGAACTCCTCGGAAAGGCCCACACTCTGAAGTGCTTCTTTTGCCCGGGCTTCGATCTCCTCCTGGGGCAGTCCCAGATTCTTAGGACCGAAACACACGTCGGAAAAAACATCGATCTCAAACAGCTGATGCTCGGGGTACTGAAAGACCAGTCCCACCTTGCTGCGCAGCATTTTTTTGTCAAAACCCTTCTCATCCACATTTTGACCGTTAAAGCAGATCGTACCGGAAGTACATTTGATCAGACCGTTCAGGTGTTGTACCAGTGTAGACTTGCCGGAACCGGTATGTCCGATAATTCCGATAAACTGTCCGTCGGGTATCTCCAGACTGACATCATCCAAAGCGGTGATACTGTGCGGCGTATCCTGGTCATAGATTAAGCTGACATGCTCCAATGTAATAGGCATCGTTCCTCATACCTTTCCTGATTCTAAATTCTTCGCTCTGACAGCAGCAAGTGCCTCGGCAAGTTCATCCACCGTCAAAATGCCATCCGGGAGAGGGATTCCCCTCTTCTGCAGTTCATACGCAACCAAAGTCACCTGCGGCACATCAAGCCTCAACCGCTGAAGCTCTTCCACTCTGGAGAATACCTCCTTCGGGGTACCCTGCATGGCAATTTTCCCCTGATCCATGACAAATACGCGGTCTGCGTGAATGATCTCCTCCATATAGTGAGTGATCAAAATGATCGTAATGCCCTCTACATCGTTCAGCGCTCTGGCCGCCCGGATAACTTCCTTTCTGCCGTTGGGATCCAGCATTGCAGTGGGTTCATCTAAGATAATACACTTGGGATGCATCGCCAGCACTCCTGCAATGGAGACGCGCTGCTTCTGTCCTCCGGAAAGCTTATTGGGAGAATGCAGTCTGTACCCATACATTCCCACAGCCTTCAGACTCTCCTCCACTCTCTCCCAGATCTCCTTGGTCGGGACCCCCATGTTCTCCGGGCCGAAACCAACGTCCTCCTCTACGATCTGACCGATGATCTGGTTGTCCGGATTCTGGAAGACCATGCCTGCAGTCTGTCTGATCTGCCAGACCTTCTCTTCATCCCTCGTATCCATCCCATCTACAACAACCGTACCCTCCGTGGGTGTCAGGATGGCATTGATATGCTTTGCCAGTGTGGATTTTCCGGAACCATTATGTCCAAGAATCGCAATGAAATCACCCTGTCTGACCTCCAGACTTACCTGATTCACCGCAGTGTTGACACCGATCTCATTGCCCTCTTCGTCGCGCTTACTATATTCATATGTGACATCCTTTGCTCGGATAATCTCCATCTTTCTCACCCTCCGGCCGTATGCTCAAAAAAAATACTATCCTCTATTATATCCAAACCGGTATCTTTTTGCAAGCAGGACGTTAATGCACTGCCACGCAAAAGAACCGGCACCCTATGATGCCGGTTCCTTATTTCATTCATTGTTCAGTCAGATTAAACCAACTCAAGTACTACTTCCATAGCAGCATCACCCTTACGCTGACCGATCTTGATGATTCTGGTATAACCACCCTTGCGATCTGCGTACTTGGTGCCGTACTCATCGAACAGCTTTGCTACCAAATCAACTTCCTTCTTGTCCTTCTTCTTGTTGGAAGTAACATTGTTGCCGTCCTTATCCTTTACCAGGGAAGTGGTTACAGGATTGAGAACCTTCAGCATCTGACGACGTGCATGAGAACGGGTAGCAAGATCCTTCTTGATCTCCTTCTCAACAGTCTCAAACTTTGTAACCTTCTTACCGTCTACAACTTCCTTCACACGCTTGCCGTTAGCGTCCTTCACAGGAACCTTTGCGGAAACGGTAACCATCTCGAAGTTATCCTTTTCCTTAACAGCCAGAGCGATCAGTCCCTCTGCGATCTTTCTTACTTCCTTAGCCTTAGCCTCGGTGGTAACGATCTTACCGTAGGTCAAAAGAGCTGTAACCTGGTTTCTGAGTAATGCTTTTCTCTGGGAAGAAGTTCTTCCGAGTTTTCTGTACTTTGCCATTTTTTTATATTCCTTTCTCTTTTCATGGTACATCCGGCAATGCGCTTTGGACTTATACACCGAATGCGTTCACAGCCACTAGAGATAAACCGCAACCGAACTCTTTGGTTTTACCGATCACGGGTATCCTACAATTAATCCTCGCTGGGGCTCAGCTGAAGGCCCAGTTCTTTCAGTTTCGCAAGAACCTCTTCCAGAGACTTACGTCCCAGATTACGAACCTTCATCATATCCTCAGATGTCTTATTGCACAATTCTTCTACAGTATTGATACCTGCTCTCTTCAGACAGTTGTAAGAACGAACGGAAAGCTCCAGCTCATCGATGCTCATCTCGAGAACCTTCTCCTTCTCATCGTCCTCCTTCTCAACCATAACCTCTGCGGTCCTAGCATTCTCGGAAAGGTCAATGAAGAGGCTCAAATGTTCGCTCAGTACCTTTGCAGCAAGGCTTACAGCCTCGTCGGGAGCCAAAGAACTGTTGGTATATACATCCATGGTCAGCTTATCGTAGTCGGTAACCTGGCCAACACGTGTATTCTGTACAGTCATATTCACTCGCTCAACGGGAGTGTAGATAGAATCGATAGCGATGACGCCGATGGGAAGATCCTCGTGCTTATTCTTGTCAGCACTTACATATCCGCGTCCCTCAGTGATGGTCAGTTCCATATAGAACTTGGTATCCTTACCGCTCAGATGAGCGATCACAAGGTCGGGATTCAAGATCTCGATATCCTGGTCAGCCTGAATATCGGAAGCATATACAGTACCTTCTCCATTGAACTCAATGTATGCAGTCTTCACTTCCTTGGTCTCGCTGTTGTTTCTGATCGCAAGACTCTTGATATTCATAATGATCTCGGTAACATCCTCCTTCACCCCGGGGATGGAGCTGAACTCATGCTGAACGCCGTCGATCTTGATCTGGCTAACAGCTGCGCCGGGAAGGGAAGAAAGCATGATTCTTCTCAAAGAGTTGCCAAGAGTGATACCGTAACCTCTTTCCAAAGGCTCAACGACGAACTTGCCGTACTTCTTGTCTTCTGAAATCTCAACAACCTCAATATTAGGTCTCTCAAAATCAAACACTGCGAATACCCTCCTTTTGAATTTTGTTTATAGACACAAGCACTCCGAAGCCAAAAATCTGCTGCAGAAGCAACAAACTAATGACCTCAGAGGCAAGCAGGGCTTACTTAGAGTACAACTCGACAATAAGCATCTCGTCGACAGGAACATCGATCATCTCTCTGGTAGGAAGATGCTTAATGGTTCCCTTAAAGTTCTCGGTGTCAACATCCATCCATTCAGGAACAAGTCTGCCGCCGGTTACCTCAGCGATATCCTTGTATCTCTGCATGCTCTTTGCCTTCTCCTTGATCTCGATCACATCACCGGCCTTGATCAGATAAGAAGGAATATTGATTACCTTTCCGTTTACAAGAACGTGCTTGTGGTCAACGATCTGTCTGGCCTCTCTTCTTGTTCTTGCAAATCCCATTCTGAATACAACGCTGTCCAGTCTGGACTCCAGCATAACCATCAGGTTCTCACCGGTCATGCCCTTCATTCTATCAGCCTTCTCGTAGTAGTTTCTGAAAGGCTTCTCCAGAACGCCGTAGATGAACTTAGCCTTCTGCTTCTCACGAAGCTGAAGTCCATATTCACTTACTTTCTTTCCTGCTCTTGCATTCTGTCTCTTAGACTTCTTGTCATAACCCAGATATGCGGGCTCAAGGCCAAGGGAACGACATCTCTTCAATACGGGTACGCGATTTACTGCCATTTCTTTTCTCCTTTAATATAGATGTTTACAGTGCCCTCGCGAGCACCTTCTTCCAACATGATTGGTTTCATTACCTGAATGAGGTATTGTGATTAAACGCGACGTCTCTTGGGAGGACGGCATCCGTTGTGAGGAACCGGTGTTACATCACAGATACTGATTACATCAAGACCGCATGCAGAGAGTGCTCTGATTGCAGCCTCACGTCCTGAACCAGGACCCTTTACAAATACGTCAACGGATTTCAGTCCATGTACCAAAGCAGCCTTTGTAGCTGTCTCTGCTGCCATCTGTGCAGCATATGGAGTAGATTTCCTTGAACCTCTAAATCCCAGACCACCTGCACTTGCCCAGCTGAGAGCGTTACCCTGACTGTCTGTCAATGTAACGATCGTATTGTTAAAGGAAGACTGGATATGTGCCTGTCCGCGTTCAACGTTTTTCTTAACGCGCTTCTTTGTTACTTTCTTTGCAACCTGTTTAGCCATTTTTAAACTAACCTACTTTCTAATCATTGTCTACAGTTACGCCGCTGTGCAAAACAACAAGCCGAATCGATCTTCGTCAGCCTTATTTCTTCTTGTTTGCAACGGTACGCTTAGGACCCTTACGAGTTCTAGCATTGTTCTTGGTGTTCTGTCCACGAACGGGCAGACCCTTACGATGACGGATACCACGATAGCAGCCGATCTCCTGAAGTCTCTTGATGTTCAGTGCAACCTCACGTCTAAGGTCACCCTCAACCATCACTCCAAGCTTTTCAATTGCTTCGGTAATCTTCTTTACCTCATCGTCGGTAATGTTTCTCACTCTGGTATCGGGATCTACACCTGCTTCAGCCAAGATCTTGTCAGCGGTAGGTCTGCCGATTCCATAAACATAGGTCAAACCGATCTCAATTCGTTTCTCTCTAGGTAAATCTACACCTGCGATACGAGCCATTTACATTTCCTCCATTTTCTGTGCTTCGCTTATGCGTTTTGCACGTTGCGTGCGTTTGGTCTGTGAATTTGCACGCATTAAAAGTTACTAATTGATTGGGGTTCTCACCCAACCGGACTTGCATCCGATCTGTCCACATCCTTTTCGAAGCGGTATCAAGAAGTAATCTCCTGTAAGCTCTATCCTAAGTATTATGAAAATTGATGCCTCTGCATCAACTCAGCCGCACATAATCTTCAGACAAGAACTCACTTGACTTATCTTCGCCCACCGGGCAAAAACAAGCGGTGATTATCCCTGTCTCTGCTTGTGCTTAGGATTCTCGCAGATTACTCTGATGCGTCCTTTTCTCTTGATGATTTTGCACTTTTCGCAAATCGGTTTTACTGATGATCTAACCTTCATGTTAAACCCTCCTTTCAAAAAAGACCGTTATACATCGTAACATATGCAAAAGTAAATTGCAAGTTTTTTCTTCGCTGTTTTTCATCTTTTTTTCGTTTTTTTCACAAAGCAAGAGGAATGCCGCTCTTTTGGCCTGAAAAGAGCAGAACATTCCCCGTTTCTTCCTGCAAATATATTGTCATCCGTCGGCGATTACTTACTTGTCTCTCCAGATAATGCGTCCCTTGCTCAAATCATAGGGAGACAGCTCCATTGTCACCTTGTCACCGGGAAGAATACGAATCAGATTCTGGCGAAGCTTTCCGCTTACATGGGCCAGCACTCTGTGTCCGTTCTCCAGCTCAACGCGAAACATCGTATTGGGAAGTTTCTCAACAACAGTTCCTTCGATTTCAATTACATCACTCTTTGACATACATTTCCTCCAATGATTCCTTGATTTATAGTTTGATTATACGGTTTCGTCATCCGCAATTTGTCTGATGGCTCTTCTGATCTCTTCCGGATAAAGAGTTATCCCCTCCTGTAGCTTCCGAAGGATCTCCGGTTCTGCAAAGGTACTGATGGGCTGCAGATGCTTTCTGCTCTTTTTCTTGGGAGCGGAAACGGTCTTGGATCTGCCGTCTGCCAGAAAGACTCTATCCCCTTCCTCAGCCACGATCAGGTAGATCGTTCCTTTATCGTGTCCGGCTTTGGAAATCACATACTGTCCTACCACGCTTTTCCCTCCCATCAATATAAGGTCAAAATCTCGGGTTCACCATCCTCGGTGATCAGTATCGTATTTTCATAATGTGCCGATAAAGAACCGTCCTCTGTCACAACTGTCCAGTCATCGTCCAGCCACACAACATCCGCCCGTCCCATATTGACCATGGGTTCTACTGCCAGCGTCATTCCCGGGCGAAGTCTGGGGCCGCGCTTGATCTGGGCGAAATTGGGGATCTGAGGATCCTCGTGAAGCTTGGTACCCACTCCATGACCGACCAGATCTCTGACAATACCGTATCCGTAGGGCTTAATATAGTTGGCGATCGCATTGGAAATATCATACAGATGATTGCCTGCAACTGCTGCTTTCATACCGGCAAAAAAACTTTCCTTTGTCACTTCGATCAGCTTCCTCGCCTCCTCGCTGATCTGACCCACTCCATGGGTTCTTGCTGCATCGGAGTGATAGCCCTTATAAATCATACCTGCATCCAGGCTGACTATGTCGCCCTCTTGAAGAATATGATGCTTATCGGGGATACCATGCACAACCTCGTCATTCACGGAGACACAGATGCTTGCGGGATATCCGTTATAATGAAGGAAGTTCGGAATACCCCCCATCTTTCGGATCAGCTGATCTCCCTTGATATCAATCTCCTTTGTGGAAATACCGGGCTTGATAAATTGCTCCAACTCCTGATGAACGACTGCAAGTCTCCTGCAGGACTCCCTGATCAATTCGATTTGCTGTTGATTCTTAATAATAATCATGATAAAACCTACCTACCAACATCTCTGCTGTAATGAAAAGCTTAACCGAGAATACCGGTGATCGCTGCGAATACGTCCTTCATATCCACAGTACCGTCCACGGACTGAAGCACTCCCTTGGCAGTGTAGAAATCAATCAAAGGCTGTGTCTGATCATGATAAACCTTCAGACGATTCAAAACTGTCTCAGGCTTGTCATCCTCACGAAGTACAAGCTCACTGCCGCATGTATCGCAGATACCCTCTGTCTTGGGAGGAATGTGCTCGATATGATACGTAGCACCGCACTTCAGGCAAGCGCGTCTGCCGGACATTCTTCTGACGATGTTCTCGTCGGGAACGTCAACATTGATGGCGTAGTCGATCTTCTCACCCAGCTTGGTCAGAGCCTCATCCAGCACTTCGGCCTGGGGAATGGTTCTGGGGAATCCATCCAATACATAACCGTTCGCACAATCAGGCTGTGCAACTCTGTCCAGAAGGATCTTAACCGTCAGCTCATCGGGAACCAGAAGTCCCTGATCCATGTACTTTTTTGCTTCCATGCCAAGCTCTGTACCGTTCTTGATGTTTGCACGGAAAATGTCACCTGTGGATACATGAGGTACCTGATACTTCTCTGCAATCATCTTCGCCTGTGTTCCTTTGCCCGCACCGGGAGCACCCAACATAATAATCTTCATTCTTTCACTCCATTCCGCCCATTAGGGCTTATCTCTATCTGTTCACAGTACTTATATTGTAAACATTTATGGCAGATTTTGCAACTGAAAATCGCACAGGTTTCCCTGTGCGATTCATTTTTTGTTGAAAAAGAATTACTTCTCCAAAAATCCCTTGTAGTTGCGCACTACCATCTGGGATTCCACCTGCTTCATTGTCTCAAGTACGACACTTACGATAATGATAAGGCTTGTTCCGCCGAAGGAAATGCTTGCCTGGAAGAGTCCGCTGAATACATAAGGAAGAATTGCTACGATCGTGAGGCCGATAGCTCCGATGAAAACGATTCTGTCCAACAGATTATTCAGGTAATCGCTGGTAGCCTTACCGGGTCTGATACCGGGGATGAAGCCACCCTGCTTCTTCATATTGTCGGCAATCATCAAAGGATTAAAGGTAATGGAGGTATAGAAATATGCAAAGAAGATAATCAGTGCAATATATACCAGCATTCCGATAGAGTACTTGATCTGTGCGATGACGCACCAGTTATTGGAGTTCATGTACTTTAAGATTTCGCCCCATACACCGCCGCCCTCATATCCCACAAAACTGGAGATAATAATCGGGAACTGCAGCAAAGAGGAAGCAAAAATCACAGGCATAACTCCTGCCGTATTAATTCTCAGAGGAAGACTTGAGGTGTGACCGCCAACCATTTTTCTTCCCTGTACTTTATTTGCATACTGTACGGGAATCTTTCTCACGCCGTCATTCAGCAAAATTACCAGAACCACCATTGCGATGATCACTGCGATAATGATGCATGCGCTCAAAGCAGCTGTTCCGAAGGGAACAGTCTCGTTAAACACAAAGCGTTTGAACAGGGTTGCCAGATCCTCAGGCATCCTGGAGATGATATTAATTACAAGCACGATCGAGATACCGTTTCCGATACCATTCTCGGTGATTCTCTCACCGATCCACATCAGAAATGCACTTCCGGCAGTCAGAGTGGTGATGGAACAGATCACATTCAAAGCGTTGTACTCTGTCAGATATCCGCTTCTGCCAAAACTGATTGCCAAAGCGGTCGACTGAATCAAAGCAAGAATAATCGTCACATATCTTGTGATGGATGCAATCTTCTTTCTGCCGTCTTCTCCCTCACGCTGCATATCCTCAAGCTTGGGAATTGCAATGGTGAGCAGCTGCATAATGATGGATGATGTAATATAGGGCGTAATGTTCAATGCCAGGATGGACATATTCAGGAAAGAACCTCCTGTGATGGCATCGAAGAAATTAAACGCACCATCCGTAGTTGATTTGAACCAACTCTGGAAGAAATCACCGTTAATACCCGGCACAGGCAGCTGTGATCCTATGCGGACCACAACTAACATGGCGAAGGTAAATAAAATCTTTTGTCTGAGTGCTTTAATCTTGAAAGCGTCTCTCAGTGTTTTTAGCATTAGATCACCTCTGCTGTTCCACCAAGTGCCTCAATCTTTTCCTTTGCAGATGCGCTGAATGCATCTACCTTAACATTGAGTTTCTTGGTAAGTTCTCCGTTTCCGAGTATCTTCACACCATCTCTGGGGTTCTTCACAATACCAGCTGCCATCAATGCTTCTACATCTACAGTAGCACCGTCTTCAAAACGCTCCAGAGCGCTCAAATTGATTGCTACGATTACCTTTGTATTTCTGTTGGTAAAGCCTCTCTTAGGGAGACGTCTGTACAGGGGCATCTGTCCGCCTTCGAAACCGGGTCTGGGTGCTCCGGAACGAGCCTTCTGTCCCTTGTGTCCTTTACCTGCAGTCTTGCCGTTTCCTGAACCATGTCCGCGGCCTCTTCTAAAATTATCGCTGTGCTTGGAACCTTCTGCGGGTCTTAAATTGGATAATTCCATTTCAAACACCTCCTTCTATTATACTTCTTCTACTTTCAATAAGTGGCTAACCAGACGAATCTGTCCCTTTGTTGCATCATTATCAGGAAGTACAACAGAACTACCGATCTTACGAAGTCCCATAGATTCAACGATTGCCTTGTTCTTAGGTACAGCCCCGATTGTGGACTTTACCAAAGTGATCTTTAACTTCTTATCTGCCATTGCCTTACTCCTTCCTGCTTATGCCAACACTTCTTCAACAGACTTGCCGCGGCTCTTTGCAACCTGCTCAGGGCTCTTCAGCTGGCTCAATGCAGTGATCGTTGCAAGGACAACATTCTGCTTGTTGTTGGAACCCAAAGACTTGGTACGAATGTTCTTGATACCGGCAAGTTCACAAACGATACGAGCAGGACCACCGGCGATGATACCGGTACCTTCGGGAGCCTTCTTAAGTAATACGTTTGCAGAACCGTACTTACCGATGAAATCATGTGTAATAGAATTGTTCTCATCCAATGCAACGGAAACGATGTGCTTCATTGCATCTTCCTTACCCTTACGGATAGCCTCAGGGATTTCAACAGCCTTTCCAAGACCTGCGCCAACATGACCTGCACCGTCGCCAACAACTACGAGAGCTGTGAAACGCATGGTACGACCACCCTTTACAGTCTTTGTTACACGCTTAAGAGTAACGACCTTGTCAGTCAACTCCAGCTGGCTTGCATCTATGATTGTGTGTTTCATGGTGTATTCCTCTTCCTTTCCTAGAATTCCAGGCCAGCTTCTCTTGCTGCCTCAGCCAATGCTGCGATCTTACCCTGATAGATAAAGCCGCCTCTGTCAAATACAACTTCGGTGATGCCCTTCTCGATTGCACGCTTTGCAATGACAGTTCCAAGGTATGCTGCAGCATCAACGTTATTGGTCTTCTCGATCTCGGACTTCACAGCAGCCTCAAGGGTGGAAGCGGATACTAATGTATTCCCAACAGTATCGTCGATAATTTGAGCATACATATGATTATTGCTTCTGTAAACTGCAAGACGAGGTCTCTGTGCAGTGCCACTGAAGCGGTTACGAATTCTCATGTGCTTTTTAACACGAATTTCTTTTCTTGATTCCTTACTAACCATCTTCTGACTCTCCTTATCTATTATTTCTTACCGGTCTTGCCGACTTTACGTCTGATCGTCTCATCAGCATACTTGATACCCTTACCCTTGTAAGGCTCAGGTCTTCTCTTGTCTCTGATCTCAGCCGCAAACTGGCCAACCTTCTCTTTGTCGATACCCTTAACGATGATGATGTTCTGTCCCTCAACAACAGCCTCGATGCCTTCAGGATCCTCCATCTCAACGGGATGGGAATAACCAAGGTTCAAAGTCAGCTTCTTGCCGCTCTTGGAAGCTCTGTAACCGACACCGTTTACTTCCAGCTTCTTCTCATAACCGGCAGTAACACCGATCACCATATTGTTGATCAATGTTCTGGTCAGACCGTGAAGAGACTTCATCTTCTTCAAGTCGTTGGGTCTGCTGACAACAACCGCAGCGCCCTCAACCTTAATCTCCATCTCAGCGGGTAATACTCTTACAAGAGTACCCTTGGGACCTTTAACGGTCACTTTGTTATTTTCTGCAACCTCTACAGTTACGCCTGCAGGAATTGCGATTGGCATTCTACCTATACGTGACATGCCCGTACCTCCTATATTGTGAAAAATCAATAGTTACCAAAAAAGGTTATATCAAATCCATCTCGAAAACCGGATGCTTCGCATCTGTCGCTGCCAATGCAGCTCTTTGTTTTCTCGATGTCTGTCGCATAAAATCAAATACTTCGCTTCGCTCGTGCTTGATTTTATTGCTTACCACACAAATGCAAGTACCTCTCCGCCTACCTGAAGCTCACGAGCCTTCTTGTCGGTGATCACACCCTGGTTGGTGGAAAGAATTGCAATACCTAAGCCGCCGAGTACTCTGGGCAGCTCATCCTTGCCAACATATGCGCGAAGACCGGGCTTGGAGATTCTCTTGATACCGGAGATGATCTTCTCGTTCTTGTCTGCGCCGTACTTCAAGGTAATGTGGATGGTCTTGAAGTTACCATCTTCGATTACGTCATATTTGCTGATAAATCCCTCATCCAGAAGAATCTGTGCAATAGCCAACTTCATCTTGGAAGCGGGTACATCAACTGTATCGTGCTTAGCAGTATTTGCATTACGAATTCTTGTAAGCATATCTGCAATAGGATCGCTCATTGTCATTGTTTCTTCCTCCTTCTTACCAACTTGCCTTCTTTACGCCGGGAATTTCTCCCTTGTATGCCAATTCGCGGAAGCAAACTCTGCAAATGCCATACTTTCTCAAGTAAGCGTGGGGACGACCGCAAATCTTGCAACGGGTGTATGCCTGAGTAGAGAACTTAGGCTTGCGCTGCTGTTTAATCTTCATTGATGTCTTAGCCATGAGATTTTTTCCTCCTTATTATTTTGCGAAAGGCATGCCGAACAGTCTCAACAGCTCGCGTGCTTCTTCGTCAGTCTTAGCAGTTGTTACAAAGATGATGTCCATACCTCTGGTCTTGTCGATCTTGTCATACTCGATCTCAGGGAAGATGAACTGCTCTTTGATACCAAGTGCATAGTTACCTCTGCCATCAAATGCATCGGGGTTAACACCTCTGAAGTCACGTACACGAGGCAATGCCAGGTTCACAAGACGATCAAGGAACTCATACATCTTATCACCACGAAGAGTGGTCTTGCATCCGATAGCCATACCTTCACGGATCTTGAAGTTTGCTACGGAACCCTTTGCTTTGGTAAGAACAGCCTTCTGACCGGTGATTGCTTCCATATCAGCTACAGCGTTCTCAAGAACCTTAGCGTTATCCTTTGCTTCGCCAACACCCATGTTTACTACGATCTTGTCGAGCTTAGGAACTTCCATAATATTCTTGTAACCAAATTTGCTAATCATTGCTGCTACGATTTCGTCGTAGTAAAAATCCTTTAATCTAGCCAATTTTTGTTCCTCCTTCCTATTGATCAGTCAATCACTTCACCGGTTGCCTTCGCAAAACGAACCTTCTTATCTCCGTCCATCTTGAAGCCAACTCTGGTAGCCTTGCCCTTGAAGACAAGCATAACATTGGAAATATCAATAGGAGCTTCTCTCTGAATAATGCCTCCGTTGGGGTTTGCCTGAGAGGGCTTTGCATGCTTTGTGATCATGTTTACTCCCTCAACGATAACCTTGCCGTTCTTAGCATCAACGGAAATAACCTTACCTTCAGTATTGGCATCCTTGCCAGCGATCACCTTAACGGTATCGCCCTTCTTAATCTTTAATGTAGCCATACGACACCTCCTTATAATACTTCGGGAGCCAGAGATACGATCTTCATGAACTGCTTTTCACGAAGCTCTCTTGCTACCGGCCCAAAAATACGGGTTCCTCTGGGTGTCTTGTCATCCTTGATGATAACTGCTGCGTTCTCATCGAACTTAATGTAAGAACCATCCTTGCGGCGAGCGCCCTTTACAGAACGAACCACAACTGCCTTAACAACATCACCCTTCTTTACAACTCCGCCGGGTGTTGCATCTTTAACGGAAGCAACAATCACATCGCCAATCTGTGCATATCTTCTTGTAGAGCCGCCCATAACACGGATGCAAAGTAATTCTTTTGCGCCGGTGTTATCAGCAACCTTCAGTCTTGTTTCCTGCTGAACCATGATTTTCCTCCTTTGCCGCACCTACGGCCAAATTACTTCACTCTCTCTACGATCTCAACAAGTCTCCATCTCTTGTCCTTGGACAGAGGTCTTGTCTCCATAACCCTAACGGTATCGCCAACGTTACACTCGTTGTTCTCATCATGAGCCTTCAGTGTGTAAGTTCTCTTTACGACCTTGTTGTAAAGGGGATGCTTAACATGCTCTTCGATTGCTACAACAATTGTCTTGTCCATCTTATTACTGGTAACCTTACCGGTACGCACTTTTCTCAAATTTCTTTCCACGTTCTTGCTCCTTTCTAACGCTCAAAACGATGCGTTTCTATGCTCTGGACTTCTCTGTGATCACTGTCTGAATACGTGCGATATTCTTTCTGACCTCACGGATTCTTGCAGTATTGTCCAGCTGATTGGTTGCGTTCTGGAATCTCAAATTGAAAAGTTCTTTCTTTGCAGCAACAAGCTCATTATTCAACTCCTCAACGGACTTGTTCTTCAGTTCTTCTACAAATTTATTAGCTTTCATTATTCTACACCGCCTTCCAAATCTGCCTTAGAAACGATCTTACACTTGCAGGGAAGCTTATGCATTGCAAGACGCATTGCTTCTCTTGCCTGGTCTTCAGGAACACCGGCAATCTCAAACATAACACGTCCGGGCTTAACAACTGCTACCCAGTACTCCAGGGTACCCTTACCGGAACCCATACGAGTTTCAGCGGGCTTAGCGGTTACGGGCTTATCGGGGAAAATCTTGATCCAAACCTGACCGGTACGCTTTGTGTAACGGGTAAGTGCAATACGTGCAGCCTCGATCTGATTGGACTTAATCCAGCAAGGCTCGGTTGCGACCAAACCAAATTCACCGTAAGCAAGAGTATTTCCTCTCATTGCCTTACCGGTCATAGTGCCACGGAACTGTTTACGACGTTTTACTCTCTTCGGCATTAACATGATTATTTATCGCTCCCTTCCAACTTATTTCCTTTGTTTCCCTTTGCGGGAAGAACTTCGCCCTTGTAGATCCAGACCTTTACGCCAACCTTACCGTAGGTTGTGTCTGCCTCTGCAAAGCCGTAGTCAATGTCTGCTCTCAGAGTCTGAAGAGGAATGGTTCCCTCGCTGTAGAACTCAGAACGAGCAATATCTGCACCGCCCAGACGACCTGCGCATGCAGCCTTGATACCAAGAGCACCGGCCTTCATAACTCTGCCCATACAGGACTTCACTGCACGTCTGTAGGATACACGGTTCTCCAGCTGCTGTGCGATGTTCTCTGCAACAAGCTGTGCGTCCTTATCGGGTCTCTTGATCTCTTTGATGTCAACCAGGATCTTCTCCTTGCCGGTCAGCTTGGAAAGTTCCTTCTTGGTAACCTCGATCTCAGCACCGCCCTTACCGATGATCACACCGGGCTTAGCAGTGTGGATGATAACTCTTACTCTGTCAGATGCTCTCTCGATCTCGATCTTGGAAACACCTGCGCTGTATAACTTCTTCTTCAGATACTTTCTGATCTGGTAGTCCTCAACAAGGTTGTCAGCGAACTCACCTTCAGCGTACCACTTGGAATCCCAATCTTTAATAACTCCGACTCTAAGGCCGTGAGGATTAACTTTCTGTCCCATTTGTTTGCTCCTTCCTGATAATCTTCTCGACTACTTCTTCTCGTCAAGAACGATAGTGATATGGCTCATTCTCTTCTCGATGCGGTAAGCTCTGCCCTGTGCTCTGGGCTGAACACGCTTCATGATAGGTCCCTGATCTGCGTAGCACTCTGCCACGTACAGGTTCTCCTTGCTCATATCGTTATTGTTCTCTGCGTTTGCAATCGCTGACTCAAGCAGCTTCTTGATAAGGCCGGAAGCGTATCTGGGATTGTACTCCAGAATACCAAGTGCAGTCTGAACATCCTTGCCTCTGATAGCATCTAATACGAAACATGCCTTCTGAACAGAAACTCTTGCATAAGATAACTTTGCTGAAGGTCTGGTATCTTTCTGGGCGTTTCTTTCTCTCTTTATTTGGGATCTATGTCCTTTAGCCATAGATATGTCCTCCTTTCAAACTTATCTTACTTTGGACTTCTTCTCGTCCTTGCCGTGTCCTCTGTAAGTTCTGGTTGCCACGAACTCGCCGAGCTTGTGTCCAACCATGTCCTCGGTTACATATACGGGAATGTGCTTTCTGCCATCATGAACTGCAATTGTGTGTCCCACAAAAGAAGGGAAAATTGTAGAACGACGGGACCAGGTCTTAACAACCTGCTTCTGTCCTGAAGCATTCAAAGCATCTACTTTCTTTAACAGGCTTGCGTCTGCGAAAGGTCCTTTTTTAAGTGATCTAGCCATTGTCTTTCCTCCTCAATTATTTGATTGCCTTACCGTTGCGTCTTCTTACAATCAGCTTGTTGGAAGCCTTCTTGGACTTACGGGTCTTCAGTCCCAGTGCAGGCTTGCCCCAAGGAGTTGAAGGACCGGGACGTCCGATACCGGTCTTACCTTCACCACCACCGTGAGGATGGTCGTTAGGGTTCATAACAGAACCGCGGACAGTGGGACGGATGCCCATGTGACGCTTACGTCCTGCCTTACCGATATTGACAAGGTTGTGATCAACGTTACCTACGATACCGACTGTTGCGCGGCATACAAGGGGAACCATTCTCATCTCGCCGGAGGGAAGACGAAGTGTAGCGTACTTTCCTTCCTTAGCCATGAGCTGTGCGCTGTTACCTGCGGAACGAACCAGCTGTCCGCCCTTACCAGGATAAAGCTCAATGTTGTGTACCTGAGTACCTACGGGAATCTCGGAGAGAGGCAGGCAGTTGCCGACTCTTACTTCTGCTTCGGGTCCGTTCATAACCTTCATGCCATCAGTCAGTCCCTGGGGAGCGATGATGTATGCCTTCTCGCCGTCTGCATAGCAGATCAAAGCGATGTTAGCGGTTCTGTTGGGATCGTACTCGATACCGATTACAGTTGCGGGAACGCCGTCCTTGAATCTCTTGAAGTCGATGACTCTGTACTTTCTTCTGGAGCCGCCGCCCTGATGTCTTACAGTGATTTTACCCTGATTGTTACGGCCGGCATTCTTCTTGAGAGAGGTGCAAAGGCTCTTCTCAGGAGTCTTCTTGGTGATTTCTGCGAAATCAGAACCGGTCATATTTCTTCTGGAGGGTGTATAGGGATTATATGTCTTGATACCCATTTTCTTATCTCCTTATCTTGTCATTTTGCGCGGTGATCGATTTCACCGCATACCTACTAGGTCTATCGATTACAGACCTGCAAAGATCTCGATATCCTTGCTGTCAGCGGTCAAGGTAACAATTGCCTTCTTGGTCTTGGCAGTCTTGCCGACTACCATTCCGCGTCTCTTGTTCTTGCCGTCCATGTTAACGGTGTTAACCTTGGCAACCTTAACGCCCTCGAACATCTTCTCAACAGCCTCTTTGATCTGAGACTTGTTTGCTTCGGTATGAACCAGAAATGTATATTTCTTCTCAGCCATACCAGCCATACTCTTCTCGGTTACAACCGGTTTGAGGATTACGTCATAGTATTTAATGTCAGCCATTACGCGTACACCTCCTCGATCTTCTTCACAGCATCCTTGGTCAGGACAACTACCTTAGCCTTCATCACGTCATATACGTTGATGGTGTTTACCAGAGTGGTGTCAATTGTTGCTACGTTTCTAGCGGAAAGAACAACATTTGCATCATTCTCAGCGATCACTACAAGGCCCTTCTCAACCTTGAGGTTGCTCATTACGTTCGTAAAATTCTTGGTCTTGATCTCGTCAAACTTCAACTCGTCAAGGACGATCAGCTTGCCGCCCTGAACCTTGCTGGTCAGTGCAGACTTCAGTGCTGCTCTCTTCTCCTTCTTGTTGAGCTTGAAGGAATAATCTCTGGGAACGGGTGCGAATACAACTCCGCCGCCTACCCACTGAGGAGATCTGGTTGAACCCTGTCTTGCATGACCGGTTCCCTTCTGTCTCCAAGGCTTTCTTCCGCCGCCGGATACCTCAGAACGGGTCTTTGCCTTCTGAGTTCCCTGACGATTGTTCGCAAGCTGCTGTACAACTGCCATGTGAACCAGGTGCTCATTTACGGTTACACCGAATACAGCATCGTTCAGCTCGATTGTACCAACTTCCTTGCCTTCCATATTATATACAGATACGTTTGCCATCTGATTGGTCCTCCTTTCGCCTCAAACTATGCCTCGACCTTAGTGGTCTCTTTGATGGTTACCAATGCCTTCTTAGGTCCGGGTACTGCGCCCTTAACAAGAATCAGGTTCTTCTCAGCATCCACTCTTACTACCTCGAGATTCTGAACAGTAACCTTTACGCAGCCCATGTGACCGGGCATTCCCTTGCCCTTAAATACACGGCTGGGGGAGGAACATGCACCGTTGGAACCCTGATGACGATGGAACTTGGAACCGTGCTTCATGGGTCCTCTGTGCTGACCAAGTCTCTTGATAGCGCCCTGGAAGCCCTTACCTTTGCTGATTGCGGAAGCATCGATCTTGTCACCCTCTGCGAAGATGTCAGCCTTGATCTCAGCACCGAGTGCATACTCGGAAGCGTTCTCAAACTTGAACTCTCTCACATATCTCTTAGCGCTTACGCCTGCCTTCTTGAAGTGGCCTGCCTCAGCCTGTGTAGCACCGTGTCTGTTGACGATGCTCTTCTTGCCTGCAGCATCCTTATTAACGATTCTCTCTTTCTTGTCGACGAAGCCGACCTGAACAGCGCTGTAGCCGTCGTTCTCAACAGTCTTAACCTGAGTTACTACACAGGGACCGGCCTGAAGAACAGTTACGGGAACCAGAACGCCGTCTGCGTTGAAGATTTGAGTCATTCCGACTTTTGTTGCCAAAATAGCTTTCTTCATTTCTTTCTCCTCTCTTTTTGCCTTGTTGGCTTCTACATAGCGGACCACAGGGTTATTGTTGCGTCATAACCTTTTCTTCGACTCCGGACCGAAGTGTGTTCTTACGTCTAGTAGAGGTTTTTATTTGATTTGTTTCTGTTGAAACCTGACACTTGGGAACCTTATTTGGTTCTCATCTTGATGTTGATATATACACCTGCGGGCATCTCCAGCTTCTGCAGCGCTGCTACGGTACCGGATGTAGGTGCAATGATGTCGATCAGTCTCTTGTGAGTTCTCTGCTCGAACTGCTCTCTGGAGTCCTTGTACTTGTGAACCGCTCTCAGGATGGTTACTACTTCCTTCTTGGTAGGAAGGGGCACAGGTCCGCTCACCTCTGATCCGTTCTTCTTTGCAGTATCAATGATCTTCTTAGCAGCTGCATCTACAAGCTGATGCTCATAAGCCTTCAGTGTAATTCTCATTACTTGACTTGCCATAAAAAAAGTCGCCTCCTTTTCGCACTTTTGGGACTAAGTACGACAAGCGGTGACTGTACACTCTCCCGTGTGTGTCCTAAACCCTTACGCAACTTCCGGTTCTCCGGATCCCACACGTCGTTTCTGCCCGAGGCAGACTTATTGATTGGTACAGTGACTTGTCGTCAGTTTCCTAACTTGACATTCGCTCCACGGAAAACCCGACTGCCATTTCTGACTGCCGGCAACCTCACGCTTCACAGCTATCATGCCACAGCAAGTATCATTATACATGAATTTCAGCGAATTGCAACATTTTATTTTCAATATTTGTGCATAATATTGTTTTTTTTTCAGTACAATCCGCATTTTTTCAAATACGCGACCAAAATACGGCTGCATTTCGCCTCCATTATTTACAGCTTTGAAAAAATTCTGTATAATCATAGGGAACACTATTATATATAGAAGAAAAGGATACTCAAGATGTGGATTGCTGATCATTGGAAAGATTACGAAGTACTGGATACCTCAAACGGCGAAAAGCTGGAGCGTTGGGGTGATTATATTCTGGTCCGTCCCGACCCTCAGGTCATCTGGAATACCCCTCATGAAGCATCGGGCTGGAAAGCGAAGAACGGTCACTATCACCGCAGCACAAAGGGCGGCGGTGAATGGGAGTTTTTCAACCTTCCGAACGAATGGACCATTCACTATCCTCTGCTCGGCATGACCGCCGGCAGTCAGAAGGCACTCACCTTCCACTTAAAGCCCTTCAGCTTCAAACACACCGGACTTTTCCCCGAGCAGGCTGTCAACTGGGACTGGTTCTCTCAGCTTATCAGGAATGCAGGCCGTCCCGTAAAGGTATTGAACCTCTTTGCCTATACCGGCGGTGCCACCCTGGCCGCTGCTGCCGCTGGTGCCTCTGTCACTCATGTGGATGCTTCCAAGGGTATGGTGACCTGGGCAAAGGAGAATGCGGCAAGCTCCGGGCTTGGCGATGCCCCCATCCGCTGGCTGGTGGATGACTGCGTAAAATTCGTTGAACGGGAAATTCGCCGGGGCAACAAATATGACGGCATTATCATGGACCCTCCTTCCTACGGAAGAGGTCCCAAGGGTGAGATCTGGAAAATAGAAGAAAGTATCTGGCCCTTCGTGGAACTGACCACACAGATCCTTTCCGAGGAACCGCTGTTTTTCCTGATCAATTCCTATACCACGGGGCTGCAGCCTGCAGTCCTCTCCTACATGATGAACACTGCTGTCGTGAAGCGCTTCGGCGGTCAGGTGGAGTCGGATGAGATCGGACTCCCCGTCACAGCATCCGGGCTGGTTCTCCCCTGTGGTGCTTCCGGGCGTTGGCACAGATAGTACCGGGGGTCCTGCATGAAGCAAGCTCAGATTATTATTATCTCCATAGTGCTCATCTGGGCACTTACCTCTATCATCCTGTTAAGGCTCCAGGCCAAAAGGATCCGGGGACAGGCCATGCAGCTTGCCGCAGATGAGAAAAAGCTGGCAGAGGCAGAGCAGGAACGGCTTCGCGCCAACCTGCTGCGGGCAATCTCGCACGATCTGCGCACTCCGCTCACCGGCATCATCGGCAACAGTCTGGCCTATCTGGAGAACACCGATTATCTCCCCTCCGACGAAAAGGATGAACTGGTGCGAAATATTTATGAGGATTCCAACTGGCTGCTGCATATGGTGGAAAATCTCCTGACGATCACCCATATCCGCAATCAGGATATGGATATCGTCACCACTGAGGAGTCGTTGGAAGAGGTAGTGGCCGAGAGTGTTCAAAAATTTGGAAGCAGACATCCCGACAGTCAGATCAATGTGTCTATTCCGGAGGAATTTCTCATGATTCCCATGGATGCCATCCTCATCGAACAGGTTCTGATCAATCTGTGTGAAAACGCATATTACCATTCCGACAGCACAGAACCCATCGACCTGACGGTCTCTCACGAAAATGACAAAGTGATTTTTACAGTAAAGGATTACGGAAAGGGAATCCCTGCAGACAAGCTAAACCACCTATTTGACGGTGCAGGAGATCAGATCTCTTCCGATATATATAAAGGAATGGGAATCGGCCTGGCGATCTGCAAGACGATCATCACCGCCCACCACGGCACCATCACCGGAGGCAACCATGATCACGGGGCAGTCTTCACCTTTACCCTTCCCAAGAATAAGGAACACTATGCAAAACAAGATCAATGTACTCTTAATTGAAGACGACCGCTCGATCTGCTCTTATATCACCACGGCCTTAAGCAGCAACGGCTACCGGGTAACCAGTGCCATTACCGCCGCGGAGGGCCTAAGTCTGTGCGCTTCACTCTGCCCGGACATTCTCCTGTTGGATCTGGGTCTGCCGGACATGGATGGGTTAGAGGTGATCTCCTCCATTCGTAGCTGGAGCAGTCTGCCCATTATCGTCATCTCCGCCCGCTCCAAGGAGCAGGACAAGGTGGAGGCGCTGGACCTGGGCGCTGACGACTATCTGACGAAGCCCTTCGGACCGGCGGAGCTGATGGCCCGCATTCGGACCTCCCTGCGCCGCAGACACCTCTCCGTACAGGACAGCAAATACAAAGCATTGGAGCTGGAAGTAGACTTCGACAAACGCCTTGTCACTCTGGCAGGGCAGGAAGTTCATCTGACCCAGATCGAATATCAGCTGCTGACCCTTCTGGCAGAGAATTCCGGCAAGGTACTGACCTATTCTCACCTGATCAAATCCATCTGGGGCCCCTACATGGACACCAACAACCAGATCCTTCGGGTAAATATGGCCAATATCCGCAGAAAACTGGAACAAAATCCCGCCAATCCCCAATATATCTTTACGGAGATCGGGATTGGGTATCGGATGCGGGAAAATGAGCGAAGCTAAGTAACAAGGAGCCACGTTCCGCTTGAAAGGGTTAAATCAAAAACAACCGAAAGACCCCTGCCACCAGCAGTCCGATGGACAGTCCGCCATAGAAATTCATAAACCAGCTCTCCCGATCCCAGCCCCCGCGATTCATCCGCTTCCATGCGGGAATGCTGAGAAGCAGCCAAATGATTAAGACAAGCAAAAGAGCTCCATCCATTCCTTCTCCAAGCATCTCACACCTCTCTTACCGAAATACCTGCACCAGAGAATACAAGAACAATATCAGAATCATCACAGGCAGGACATAGGTGAAGTAGGGACGCATCCACTTTTTCACCTTCCATCCCTTGCCTGCATTGGCCTCGGTCTCAAAGCTTTTCCACCCCCATCCGTACCGGGTAGTGGCATAGAGCACGTAGATCAGGCTGCCTCCGGGCAACAGCACATTGCTGACGATGAAATCCTCCAGATCCAGCACATTACTGTCACCGCCCAGAGGATGAAAACCGGACCAGACATTAAAGCCCAGGATACAAGGGAGCACCAGCATCATCATGGCTGCACCGTTGACGATACAGGTCTTCTTTCGGCTCCAGCCGGTCACATCTATAGTACAGGAAATAATATTCTCAAATACCGCCAACACGGTAGAAAGTGCCGCAAAGCTCAAAAATACAAAAAACAGACTCCCCCACACACGACCTAACGGCAAGTGAATAAAAATATTGGGCAGCGTCTCGAAAATCAGAGGAGGTCCCGCATTGACGTCCACGCCAAATGCCATACAGGCCGGGAACATGATCAGTCCCGAAACGAACGCAACCGCGGTATCCAGGACAGCCACATTTACAGCCTCGCCCATCAGGCTCCGTTCCTTGTCCAGATAGCTGCCAAAGATCGCCATGGAGCCCATGCCGATACTCAGGGTAAAGAAGGCCTGAGTCATCGCAGATACGATCACCTTGCCGATCCCAACCTCCATCATTTTATCCACGTTGGGCACCAGGTAAAACCGCAGGCCCTCTCCGCCGCCCTCCAAAAAGATACTGTTCACCGCCAGAACAGCCATGATGGCCAAAAGTGCCAGCATCATATATTTTGTGACACGCTCCAACCCCTTCTGCACGCCTACCGAATTGATGGCAAAGCAGAGAACAATAACAAAAAACGTAAAGGCGATCATTGGCAGCGGTTTGTCCAACATTCCGGCAAAAATAGCTGACACTCCCTTCACATCAGCACCTTCAAACTCCCCGGTCGCCATCTTCAGAAAATACTGCAGCATCCAACCGGTGACACAGGTATAGAACATCATCAGAATATAGTTGCCCGCCATGGCCAGATACCCATGGATCGTCCAGACTCTCTTTTCCGGTGTCAGCTGCTGATACAATCTGACCGGACTTTTCTGGGCTGCCCGTCCTATGGAAAATTCCACCGTCAGCGCAGGAACCCCGATAACTGCCAGAAAGAACAGATAGATCAGGACAAAGATACAGCCCCCGTTCTGTCCCACCATATAGGGAAATTTCCACACATTACCGATTCCAATGGCACAGCCGGCGCTCAACAAAATAAAGCCCAATCGGCTTCCGAAGCGTTCTCTTTTCATATCATATACTCCATTTCATAAAAACAGGACATCTGCGCCTATAGAAAAGCGCACATGCCCTATTGTACACAAAACCCATTCTTCTCGCAACAGTTCTTTGAAAACCTTACTCAAAAAGCTGACGGATCTCTTCTACAGTCAGGTACCCGTAATACTCTGTCACGATTCCGTTTCCTACAGACAAGGCAAACTGCCTCAGACCAGTTTCGTCTGCTGCCGGAAGCTTCGTCAGCCACTGCCCCTCTTCGTCCAGAACGAGAATCTCACCGTTCTCACACAGCCGGTCGATGGCTGCGTCGTCAAGGAGCATGACTCTCACGTAGCAGGGAACTCCCTCCTTGTACCAGGTATATACACCGGTTCCGTCCTCCTGCAATGCTGCCTCCTCAGAACTCATAGCATATCCGGCCGGTGTCTGAAGAGAGTACCCGGCGATCGACATCTGTTTCTCGGCGTCGAAAGCCGCCCCACTGTATAGTTTCTCCTCAGCTGTTTCAATATCATTCCCCTGTGCTACAGCGTCTGTGCCGTTGGCCTCCGGGACAGTACGCACGGATTCCGCCGGGATCTTCCAGTTTACCGCTTTCCCTGCATCTGTGAGAAGCACATTTGTATCAGCCTCCGACAGATTTACTTCCTCCTCGCATGCTTCCTCCATTGCGATTCCGTATCTCGTATCTGCGGTAAGCTTTACAGGTGCTGCTTCATTCGCAGCAGAGTCCTTTGACTGCGATCCTCCGTTCAACAGATAGACACTTCCCAGCACCGCGCACATAAGGCATGCAGCACAAAGAGCGCCGTATCTTCCCATAAACTGCACGATCTTCTTCTTTGCAGACGGCTGTCTCTCGGACCTGCTCAGCAATTCCTCGTCCACACCGGACAGAGCTTCCATCAGCCGAAACGCCTGATCCTGTCTGTCAAATGATTTGTCACTCATATGGTCACTCCCTCTTTTTCCAAAAAATCTCTGAGTTTCCCTCTTGTCCTGTGAATACTGCTCTTCACTGTGTTCAAATTCATGTGATAGCGCTTGGCGATGTCTCCATATTCTTCCATGTACCAGTATCGTCTCAGGAATACACTGCAATCCTTCTCCGGCAGATCGTGCAGAAACCGATTGATCAGTTCTTCCAGACGTGCCGTCTCCACTGCATCCTCTACACTGCTTGTATCCGGCACCACCTCTGCGATCTCATCCAAAACGACCGTCATTTCACCATTGCCGCGTCTGGCTGTACGCTTGCTCTTCCACCTGTCCAGGGAAAGATTTCTGGTGATCGTCCCCAGATAGACAGACAGCCTGGCCGGCCTGGTGGGCGGTATGGAATTCCATGCGCGAAGCCAGGTATCATTCACACACTCATCTGCATCCTCACTGTCATGCAGAACATTCCAGGCAATGCTGCGGCAATAGCTGCCGTAAGCGGCCTGTGTCTCAGCGATAGCCTGCTCGTTTCGCGCAAAATACAGATCAATAATCGCCGTATCCTGCATGAGTTAACCTCCTTTGAATACGTCTAATCCTATAGACGACTTATTTTGAAAAAAGTTTCTGACCGATTGATTATTCTGTGCCGCCCGGTGCTTCGCACAGTTCCAAAAATTCCTCAATGCGGAAGGGCTTCAGCAGATAACCGTTGAAGGCCTTCGTCCCTTGATATCGCTCCTTGTCCAAGCAGGCGCTCAGCCCGATCACGCGCACCGTTTTCCCGTCCGGATGGGCTGAAGCCCGAATCCGTTCTGCCAGTGTATAACCGTCCATCTGAGGCATCATCAGATCCGTCAGCACGATCCCATAGGTTCCGGGGGCGCTTTTTTCAAAGGCCTCCAGTGCATAGCATCCGTCCTCGAAGGCATCCGCTTCCCGACCGTCCATCCGAAGCATCTCCACCACGATATTGCGGTTCAGTTCATTATCGTCCACCACCATCACCTTCCCGGGAACGATACCCTGTCTGCGTCTGAGATCCGCACGATACAACGGCACCACTATTCGAAACTTGCTGCCCAGATCCTCCTTGCTCTCCACCTGGATGGTTCCCTCCAGTGCTTCCACCGCCATCTTCACCACGGATAAGCCCATACCGGTACCGGGTCTGGCGCCGAATTCTCTATGTTTCCCCACGGAAAAGAAGTCAAACAGATAAGGGGCAAACTCCTCGCTGATTCCAATGCCGTTGTCGCTTACCACAAACTCAATGAAATCCTTCTCCTCCGTATGCTCCGCCAGGGACACGTTGAGCATTACCTCCCCGCCGCTTCGACTATATTGATAGGCATTGGACAACAGTTCATTCAGCATTTGAATCAATCTGCCGTCATCTCCGAAATATTCCTCACAGAGCCTGTCGTCTATCTCCATGTGAAATTGGACCTCCTGATCCCACATACGGATCTTCTCATAGAAGACCCGATAGCCTTCCAAAAGGCTCCTCAGAGAGAAACGGTTTTTCTGCGTGGAAAAACGCTGTTCCTGTCGAATACTCAACTGTACGATGTCCCCCAGCATCATCCTGGCACATTTTCCGGTTCCGGCTGCAATTCTCAGAAACTTTGCTGCCTTCTCCGTGTCACCTGCCTCCAGCGCTTCCTTTGCGAGGCCACACATGCCGATGACGGCATCCACCGGAACCTTCAGTCCCTGAGAGAAGTATTTCAGATATTCCTCTTTTCTATTCTCTTCCGTCTGGGCCTGACGCATCATGGTCCAGAGCTGTTCCTTGTGCAATTCTTCCGCCCGGGTGGCTTCATCCAGATTTTTTGCGTATAAAAATACACAATTCTCCAATTTCTTCTGTCTGGCCGGTACGATCATGGTCTGCATGTATGCATTGTGGTCCTCTGTCTTTCGACGATAGGTAAAGGAATCACTCTCCATTCCCTGTTCGGCCACTCTGCGAAAATACCCCAGCGTGGTGCAGGTCTTAAACTTCTCCAGATCCTCATCCTCGATCAGTCCAAGCATTGCGCTCCTTAGCTCCATCCAGTCGTATACCCGATCCATCTGGCTCACAAAGCCTTCCGTATCCTGTACCAGAATACATTCTCCGGTCAGATAGTCGACGCTGGCAATGTGCAGATAGGTGTTGCTGAGCGCATTCAGCGCCAGGGAACAGATTGCAGTGTACTGTCCGGCCCGTATGGTCTTGGACCCAATACGGAACAATCCTTCCTTCTTCATCGCCGAACCCTCCTCTTATGCATTCGCCTTGATGCCCGGCTTCTATACTTTCGAAAACAAGACTGCTCAAGACGCTTGATACTTTCGGATCGCTCCGCACTTTGTGCTTCCGCGTCCCCTGTTATCATTATAACAATACAACAGGCAAAACACAACAGATTGCAGCCTGTTTTCCGCTGCCAGCAAGGAGAATCATCGCGTGAAATTTCGACAAAAAAAACCGACGGGTTCGTTTCCCGCCGGTTCCGCCTTTACGCAATGTCTTCCATCTGCGCTGTATACAGTTTGTAGTAATAACCCTTCCTGGCCAACAGTTCCTCATGGGTTCCGCACTCCAGGATACCTCCTTCATCGATATACATGATCTTATCGCAGTTTTTGATCGTGGAAAGTCTGTGGGCAATAATAAAGGAAGTCCTTCCCTGCAGCATTGCATTCAGACCCTGCTGCAGTGCTTTCTCTGTCTGCACATCAATACTGGAGGTGGCCTCATCCAGCACCATGATCGCCGGATCGGAAAGCAGTGTTCTCGCAAAGGAGATCAGCTGCTTTTGTCCCTGGGAGAGAAGGGAGCCTCTCTCCTTCACCTCTGTCTGATAGCCGTCGGGGAACCGTCTGATAAACTCATCTGCGCAGACAGTCTTGCCGGCTCGGACGATCTCATCCAGAGTGGCATCCAGCTTGCCGTAGCGAATATTGTCCTCGATCGTTCCCGAGAAAATGAAGCTGTCCTGAAGCATGATTCCCATCTGGGATCTCAGAGAATGCAGTGTCACCTTGGAGATATCCTGTCCGTCGATCAGCACTCTTCCGGAGTTCACATTGTAGAATCTGGAGATCAGATTGACGATGGTACTCTTGCCGGCTCCGGTAGGACCTACCAAAGCCACACTCTCTCCCGGCTCCACCGTGAAGGAAAGATCGCGAAGCACTGTCTTATCTGCCTCGTAGCCGAAGGTAACATGATCAAAGGTAACCTGACCCTTGATCGGTTTCATCTCCACTGCGTCCGGTGCATCACATACCACCACCGGCTCATCCAGTGTCTCAAAGATTCTCTCCAGATAAGCAATATTATTGATGAAATTGTTAAAGATATTACCAAGGTTCATAATAGGCTGCCAGAATCTGGAGGCGTAGGAAGAAATCGCCACAATGGTACCAAGGCTTGTGTTTCCCGCACCGAAGATCACCAGTCCGAAGATGAAAATGGCTGCTCTCACGCACACGGAGATATCATCGATTCCGGGCCATACCAGATTGCTGTACTTTACCGCCTTCATCCAGGCACCGCGGCATCTGTCGGACAGTTCACAGAAGGTCTCCAGATTTTCCTCTTCTCTCGCAAAGATCTGGGTGATCTTGGCTCCAACAATATTCTCCTGCAGGTATGCGTTCAAGTTGGAGTTTTTGTTGGAAACCATCTGCCATGCCCTTCTCTGGCGTTTTTTGATGTACATCATAAATACGCCCAGGATCGGCACACCGGCCATAACTACCAAGGAAAGCTTTACGTCCACCAGAAACATGAAGATGACGATAAAGATCAGGTTGATGATCTCCAGCACCACATTGATCAGCCCGTTGGAAAGCATATCCGACACAGAGTTCACATAGTTTACCACACGGATCAGGATCTTGCCGTGGGGTCTGTCATCATAGTACTGGAAGGGGAGCTTCTGCAGATGATCGAAGATATCCTTGCGGATATCAAAAATGATGTTCTGGCTCACATCCACCATGATTCTGGAGCGGATGGTGGTGAACACAACGCCCACCACATATGTTCCGATGAGCAATGCCACCAGCAAAAACAGCATGTGTGTGTCCTTATTCGGTATAGCCTCATCCAGTGCTTTTCTGGAAAACATAGGGGTGAACAGCCCCATGATGCCGCCTACGGCGCTCATGGTAAAAGCAATCACCATCCACTTTACATATTTTTTGATATAGACGGAAGCCCGAAGCAGGTGGTGGTAGTCAAAGGGAGTTTCCAGCACTTCGTCTTCTCTGTATGTATTTCTGCGTGCCATCTCTTATGCCTCCTCTCCTGTCTGCAATGCAACCAGACTGTAGTAGTAGCCTTTCTTCGCCACCAGTTCCTCATGGGTTCCCGACTCCGCGATACGGCCGTCCCGGATCACCAGGATCTTGTCCGCAGACTTTGTGGTGGAAATTCTCTGGGCAATAATGATCTTCGTACAAGGGAAATCCAGTTCCTTCAGACTGTGCTGGATCTGCTTCTCCGTCTCCATATCCACTGCGGAGGTCGTGTCATCCAGAATCAGTATGGCGGGACGGACCGCCAGGGCTCTGGCCAGGGAGATTCGCTGCTTCTGTCCGCCGGAAAGTCCCACGCCCCGTTCTCCCACGATGGTATCATATCCCTCCGGCATCTTCGCAATAAAGTCGGAAGCTGCGGAGTATCTGGCAAATTTCACTACCTCCTCCGGCTTGATATGGCTGTCACCGTATGCGATATTGCCGTCGATGGTATCAGAGTACAGCAGCACATCCTGGGTTGCCAGACCGATATTCTTGCGCAGCTGGCGCAGCTTCATCTTGTGCACATTCACATCATCCACCAGCACCTCACCACCGGTGGGCTCATAGAATCTGGGGATCAGCTGGATCAGAGAAGTCTTTCCGCACCCGGTCTCACCCATGATCGCCACAGTCTCACCGGGATTCGCCACAAAAGAGATATCGTGCAATACGGGAAGCTTTCCATCCTCATATTGAAAGCTGACGTTCTTAAACTCGATCTTGCCTGCAAAGCGCTCCGGCATATCCACCGCATCCGGCTCGTCCACGATCTTCGGCTCGGAATAGTAGATCTCCATGACCTTGTCCGCTGCGGCAGAGAAACGCTGAAACTCGTTCATGATATTGCCCATGGAACGCATCGGGTTCTGCAATGCCCAGATCAGTCCGGAGAACGCCACATATTCACCCATGGTGATGCGGCCGTTAATAATGAACATACCGCCCACAGCCAACAGAACTACCGGCATCAGATTGGCAAAAGTTTCTACGTAGGGGTAATACGTCAGCCAGGTCATTGCCGTCTTCTTATTCGTCTTTGAGTAATCCGTGTTATACTCGTTGAACTTCTCTATCTCGTAATCTTCTCTTGCGAATGCCTTTACCACCCTGTTTCCGGAAATATTCTCCTGGGCGGCAGTATTCATCTGGGCCAGCTTCTCACGCAATTCCTTGTGTCTGGGGGCAACCTTATTCTTGAACAGAATGATGATCAGGAAGATAAAGGGTGCGATGGCCAGCATGCACAGTGCCAACGCCCAGTCCATATAAATGAAGTAAGCCGCCGTTGCACCGAACAGTGCCAGGGACTCGATGATGGTACGAAGCACCCAGGCGATCATATGTCTCACGGCATCCAGGTCTCCGGTCACACGGGTCATCAGATCACCGGTACGATACGTACTGTAGAAATTCATATCCTGTGTCTCGATCTTGTTGAACAGAAACGTTCTGATCCGATACAGAACCTTCTGGGATACGACCTCCACATCCATACATACGATATACACGATGGCCGTCCGCAGGAAGGTCAGCAGAACCATCGCCGCGATCAACTGAAATAAGTAGTCTCTCCTCGTCTCCAGATTGGTCACGGCATCTTTGCCGGTGAGGAAGGTATCCACGATGATCGATGTGACGAAAGGGACAGTCAGCTGCAGAGCATTGTACACAATGGTTCCCATGATACCGATGATATACATCGCCCGGTACCCCTTCATATTCTCCCACAGCCATCCGATTTTACTTCTCTTCTGTTCCATAGTTTCTCCATCTGCCTGCCGGGTGCAGGCCATTCTCCATACTTTCCTACCCATTTTATGCTTTGTGTCTGAAGGAATAAATGTACTAAATTGTAGGAAGGATGTCCTTTTTTGTTCTTCCATAGCGTATTACAACAAAAAATAGGTGAAGCAGCAAGAATTGCACTTCACCTAAAGACAAACCGTGAGCAGCCTGGGGTCAGCCGGACACTTCCTGTTCCCTGCCGATCAACCGATCATAGAAGCTGTACAGTCTCTGCACCCCATTCTCCAATATGTAATAATGTCTGATATAGGGAATCAACAGGATCAGGAACGTAATCGGCAGCAAAAAACCCGCCACGGTCTCCAGTTCAAAACTGAGCATCACAGCCAGCATCGTCAGCACCGCAAAGGTCACTGTCACAATCAGATGGATCAGCCTCTCATGCTGAAAAAAACCGATCTGGATCAGAAGTGCTTGTGCCCGGATCCGACGTTCTTCCGGACTCATCCCTTCGATCCGCATCTCTTCCATCTGTTTCAGATAATTCTTTAATCGCTTCTCCATAACCAATCCTCCGATTCCACAGATACCTTCCGTAAACCAGCCCACCGTGACCTTCCTGCAGGATAAATACTGCGCCGTTTTTTCTCAGAGGCATCCTGTCCCATGGGGCAGACCTGTTCTCCTACAATTCTCCGCTGTCCAACACAATGGTAAACGGGCCGTCGTTCAACAGCTCCACCTTCATATCTGCACCAAAGCTTCCGGTCTGCACTTCAAAACCTGCCGCCCGGCACTGTGCGATGATATACTCATACATTTCATTTGCAAAATCCGGTTTTCCGGCCTTTACGAAGGAAGGACGGTTTCCCTTGCGGCAGTCCGCATAAAGCGTAAACTGGCTCACCAGCAAAAGACTTCCTCCCACATCCGTCAGAGACAGATTGGTCTTTCCCTCACTGTCCTCAAAAATACGGAGGTTCAGCAGCTTCTTGATCATCTTGTCGGCATCTTGGGTCGTATCCCCATCCGCAACGCCGATCAGCACCAGAAACCCCTTTCCGATCTGCCCGATCACCGAACCGTCCACTGTCACGCTCGCTCTTGTCACTCTCTGAATCACGAATTTCATGTTGCAGCCTCCTTCTCCCCCTATACTATACCTCATATCAGAGTCCTTCTCAAGAAGGAAGTCGCCGCCCGTCAGAAAAAAATGACTGTTTTCCTCTGCGGCACCGCTGCGGCAAAAGGGACCCGGCATCATCACGGATACCGAGTCCCGCCTGATTCTGTTTTCAAAACACTATTCTGCTTTGGGAGTTTTCCCCTCAAAGACCTCCAGAATCTCCTCGCGAACCAACTGATTCTTCTTCATCAGCCGTCCGGAAAGTTCCTCGATCAGATCTCTGTGCTCTTCGATGAGTTTCATGGTGATCGGAAGCTCCCTCTTCAGGATCGCATCCGCCTCCTCCAGAAGCTTCGTACTTCTCTCCGGGCTGGACTGCATCAGACTGGGATCCATTGCCAGCATAGAGCTGTCACCCATGCCGTAAGTGTTCAGCATATGAAGCGCAGTGGAGGTAGCATTTTTCAGGTCGGAGGATACACCGGTGTTGATTCCCTTCTTCTCCCCGTAGAACACCAACTCTGCGGCTCTTCCGGCCAGACAGGTACGAATGTGCCAGATCATGTCCTCCTTGGTCCTGTTGGGCGTTTTCTCTCCGTTCTCAGGCATCATATAGCCGCCGAAGTTGCCTCTGGATACGATGGTGACGAAGGAGGGTTCCTTTCCTGCCAGCCAGTGAACCAGGGCATGTCCGGATTCGTGGATGGATACCTCCTTATAGTAGGACTCGTCCCACTCGTGTTTCTCGCCGTACATATACTCCTCCAGCGCGTTGAGCAGGTCTTCATCCGTCACAGACGCACCCTTCTTTCTGGCATTTCTCACTGCCAGTTCAAACACATTCTGCAGGATCGCCAGACTCTCTCCGGTGGTACGCTTCGCAATATTGTCGATGGTGCCTTCCTTGACTGTCGTGATCTTATACTTCTCCAGACGGTTTTGCAGATAAGCTTTTCTCTCTTCCTCGTTGGGCAGATCCACATAGATGCGGTTGTCAAACCGTCGAAGAAGCGCAGGATCAATGGCAGACTGCTTGCCGGAGGTCGTGCCGTCCAGATCAAAGTTGGTAGCTGCCAGCACGAATACCGGTCTCTTTGTGTCCACCTCGAAGCCGTCCATCTCGGTCAGCAGGGCATTGAGCATAGACTCGGTATGGGCAGTGCTGCTGCTTCCGGTACGTTCCTTGCCGATGGCATCGATCTCATCGATGAAGATGATGGCAGGGGCATAGTTCTTTGCCATTGCGAACAGGTCGCGGATCTTTCTCTCGCTTTCGCCCACATACTTATCCATAAATCCTGTGGCTGTCACAGGGAAGAAGGAAGCATTGGACTCACCGGCCATTGCCTTGGCCAACATGGTCTTACCGGTTCCGGGAGGTCCATAGAGCAGGATTCCCTTGGGCTGGCGCACACCGTCAATGATATACTTCTTGGGAGATCTCATATAGTCCACGAAGTATCTCAGCTCCTCTTTTGCATTTTCAGCGCCGAACACATCCGAGAATCTCTCTGTAGGCCGTTGGTTTTCAGCCATCATCACATCCTGTGCATCCGCAGTCACGGCCTTCTTGATCTTAAAATCATAGAATTTGATGAACGCTCTCTTCTTGTCCTCAGAAACATACTGCATGGTGTTGTAGGACAGGATCTTATGACGGTTGGAGAGCTCGTCCGCTCTGTGCTGCAGATAGACAATGTCGGCCAGACGATCCAGTTCCCGCTCCAGTGTGCGCTTGTCCTCTGCCGCCACAAAGCCTCTTGCACCGCGCTGCAGGAAGGTTGCCTTGTCCTCCATGCTGATAGCCTTCTGTTCCAGTATGTATACAGGGATAGAGGGGAAACAATCCCGGATCCACTTGAAGAATGCGATACCCTGTGTGCCGTAGTCATCCAGACTCAAGAGATTCTGATCTACTTCTACACCGCCATACATCAGATCTGTCAGGACGAAGGAATATTCCTTCTTCTGCAGACGTGCCTTGGCCGTCTCAATATCCTGCACATAATCCAGCTTATATTTTTCCGTCTCAGCCACCGGGAATTCCCCTGCATCCGCGAAGCAAAGCACCTCCATCTGTTCTGAGTTAATGAACAGATCTCTCACCTCGCACTTCTCCTTGGGAATATCCACGGTGAAGGTAAAGCTGTCTACGGTCTCAAATACCTCCTGCGGCTTGTCCACATGTCTGGCAAACTCATAGAGTTCATTCTTGATCATGATGGAGCTCTGGCTGGAAGCGGTTCTGGCATCCAGATTGCTGCCCTGATTGAACAGAAACATGGTGGAAAGTCTGGGGTCGATCATCAGATTGTAGCTGTACATCTCCTTTGCCATCTTTCCGGTGGCCTCGAATCTCTCCTGCACGATATCCACCAGATGATAGGTCTCCAGGTGATTGAACATTACCACATTTCCCGAAGCGAATCTGGAACAGATGGCGCTGGGGAAAGCCAGATCGCCTCTCTCATTCTTTTCCTTCTTGATGGCATCCAGCACCACGGATTTGGGCAGAGTGGAAAGGTTCATCTCATTCTTCTTCTCATACAGAGAACGACCTACATTGGTGGTAAACAGCAGAATCGTATCCTTGAAGGAAACCTGCTTCGTCGTATAGTTGTCCGTCAGAATTCCTCCGTCCAGGATCTGAAGGAACAGGAAGATAATGTTCACATGTGCCTTCTCGATCTCATCGAAGAGGATCACACTTCTGGGATGCTCGGCCACAAAGGAAGTAACTGCACCGGGCTTTGCACCGGTGTACTTCTTCTCATCTCCGGCAAACATACCGTTGGAATTATAGTCACAGTATTCACTCATATCAAATCTGGCAAAAGGAAGCCCCAGAAATTCGGCGGCTGTCTCTGCCAGATACGTCTTACCCACTCCGGGCGGTCCCGCAAACAGGAACACTGCGCTGGGTTTTTTCTGCTGTTCCTTGGCACGGAATACCTCTGACTGGAAATACCCTTCTACGAAGGTGCGGATCGCCTCATCCTGTCCCTTTACTCTGCTGAGAAGATTGGAGTACAGCTTTTTGGAGGACATAATGATATCCTGGAATGCCTTTCGCCCCTCCATTTTCTCCTGTTGCTCCCGATTGACGGTGTCCTCCTGCGGAGCCTCAGGTGTGGAATTCTCCTTCTCCTTCTGTTCGGTTTGAGGTTCCCCGGTCTGTTCTCCCTCCTCCGCAGCCTTGGCAGCAGCAGCCTTCTTTGCCTCCTTGGCTTCCTTCTCCTTGGCTGCTCTCTCCTCGGATCTCTGCTCCACATAGGTCAGAGTGTCGTTGAGTGTACGGCCTTTCTTGACCAGTTCCAGTTCGGGAAGCTTCAGCTTCATGATCTCCTTGAAGATCTCTACGGAATTGGAATTCTCTCCATAGGACTTGATGGTATCCCCCACACAGACATTCTTTTCCGCATCATCTCCGGAATACACCAGAATCAGCGGGAAGGCCTGCCGCATCAGCTGGATATCGATGTTCTCGCTCTCCAGGGTGTTATACATCTCCTTCACCTTGTCCATGGAGGAGTTCTCGCTGAACATCACGTTCAGTGCATTTGTGTTCATGGTGAGAAGCTTAATATACCCAGAAAGCAGGTGATACACTGTCACCTGCTTTCCATCGGCCTTCTCATCAGCAAATTTCTTTACGATTTGAAGAATCTCGTCCTGCATTTTCGTCTCCTTAAGCCCACAAGGCCTTCATCAATTCAGGGTATGCGTCGTCAACGATTCCAACGGTACGAAGGATCAGCTCCTTGCTCTCCTCACCGCAGGAATCCAGCTGAATGATAGCATCCATAGCTGCCGTAACAGTGTTGTCGTCCTCATCAACGTAAAACTTCACCCAACGGAACTTGTCGTTCAGCTTGGAACAAGTCTCGTAAATTGCAGGCTTCTTAGATTCAGCAACTTTACAAATATTGAAGGATCTTACTGCCACACTGCGATTGTCCTCGTCAAAGAACAATCTAACCTCAACGCGGTCTACGTTGTCTGCAGAATATCTGGCCTGAATCACTTCCATGTCATCGCCGAACTGGTCGATCTTCACTCCTGCTCCCTGCAAATACTCTGCTGCGATTTTTGCTGCCATATTCATAATGAAAACCCTCCTTATTAATTGTTCTTTATCATTGCTATTCTACCACAACTGAGTACCAATTCCCAGAACAAACAAAAGAAAAGACATTTTTCGGCAAATTACACAAAAAGTGGCCAAAATTTTCTACTTGCGCACCCTGATTCTTTTGATTGTGGGGAGAACTCGCATCTCAGTATTGATACTATACCATCCATCAACTGAAAATGTCTATCAACTGACAGTTTAATCCGTAAAAGAGCTTACTTTTTTTCCTCGGCGTACTGATCCAGCTGTTCCTGGATATTGGCAAGCACTGCCTCAACATCCTTCCATTCACTTTCCGTCTCGATGTCCTGTAAGCTCACATTCTCTGTGCCCTTCTCATAGGCAGAAGCGAACACATTCACATTGCCGTCCTCATCCGTAGAATTATCTGTATAGATGATATAGCTTTTGTGCGTCTCATCATTGTCAAAAGTAGCCAGAACCTCGAATGTTATCTCCTTTCCGTCTACCACTGCCACAAAGGAACCCTTCTCTGCCATCGTTTTATCTACCTTTCCCTTTTCTTCGTCTCTGTTCTTTTTCTCGCTCGGTCCATCACCGAAACTACAGCATCCGGATACCGCCCAGGGGACGTACCTTCAAGACATGGCAGCTGTCTGCGCCGAAAATCTTCTCCATCCTGTCCTTGTACTCAGCCACCGCCTCGTTTTTCACAAATGCCTGGATGGTGCCGGCAAATCCGCCGCCGTGCACACGGCATACCCCCCTGTCTCTCAGGATGCTCTCGCTGACAGCCAGTGCCACCGAAACATTTTGTGCTGCAATATCCTTGGGGCTGTAGATATTCTGCAGAAACTTCGCGGAAGAATTGCCGCTGGCCCGGATCACCCTGAGAAATCCTTCATAATCGTTCTGCCCAAGTGCCTCCACCGCAGCTGCCACTCGCCTCTGCTCCTCAAAGAAGTGAATGGCGCGCAGCACACATCTGCCGGAAGTCTCCTGCCAGAGTGTGGGAAGCTTCTCATAGAATTCCGCCTCCGGCACCTCCCTCAGGTGCTCCCTGCCGCAGGCGGCAGCGATCCGGTTCATCTCCTCCGGAACCGCCGCATAATCCGGCGTCAGGTCCGCGTGAGACCCCTTGGTGTCCACGATGCACAGGCTGATCCCGGCACTCTCAAAATCGCTTGCCACAGGGTGCACTGTCGGATGGGCCTTATCCGCAAAGTCGATAAACACCATTCCGCCCACGCTGCAGGCCATCTGATCCATCAGACCGCAGGGCTTCCCAAAATAGACGTTCTCCGCATACTGACCGATCTGAGCGATCTCTACGGAAGGAACCCTGCCTTCATTGTACAGTCCGGAGAGGATGGTTCCCACCAGACTCTCAAAGGCCGCGGAGGAGGACATTCCGGCTCCCATCAGCACATCGCTGGTCACATAAGCGTGAAAACCACCGACCGCATAGCCCCTTTGCGTAAGACCTGCTGCCACGCCCCTGATCAGAGCTGCAGTGGTACCTTGCTCGCCCTCCTGTTTCATCAGATCGGCTGTGTCTATGGTCTCCAGGGGGAAATCTCCGGAGATGAGCCGAATGATTCCGTCCTCTGCTTTCGTCACCACTGCCACCGCATCCAAATTGATGGAGGTTGCCAGCACACACCCGTTCTGATGATCGGTATGATTGCCGCACACCTCGCTTCGTCCCGGGGCGCTGTACAGCTCCACCTGCTCTTCCCCGGGAAACAGCTCCCGAAATCTGTCCAGAGCGCCCAACAGTCTCTCCCTGTTGTAATCGATCCTTGCTTCGTCTACATAGACTTCCCGAAGTCTTTCATCCAGTTCTCCTGCCAGCAGAGAAGAACGGATCAACTCTATGTTCTGCATCTTTTGCTTCTCCTTTCTTTCAGCCGCATGGCTGTTTTCCCTTCTTTACCTGGGCAGTGCTTTTTCCCCCTCTATGGCATCCTTGACCTGCTCCATGCGAAGATCCAATGCAGCACTGTTCTCTGCACAGTCCGTCAGCTCTGCAGAGATCCGGGAAGCCACCTCACTGTCCAGCTCCTTCTTATAGCGCAGCCTGTGCTCCAAGCTCGCCCAGAAATCCATTGCGATGGTGCGGAACTGGATCTCCACCTTCATGGGCCGCTTCTCCCCCTGCAGGAAAATGGGGATCTCCACGATCAGGTGCAGGCTTCTGTAGCCATTCTCCTTCGGGTGTTTGATATAATCCTTTCTCTGGATAAAGGTGATATCGTCCTGCTCCAGCAGACAATCCGCCAGCATATAAATATCTGAGATAAACGGACAGATGACTCTCACTCCAGCGATATCGTTTAACTCCCGCTCGATGGTTGCTGCATCCATCGGCAGATGCTTGCGCTGCAGCTTTCCCACGATACTTTCCATGGATTTCAAACGGGTCTTGATGGTCTCAATGGGATTGTAGGATTTCCTGATGGCAAACTGGGTGTTCAGCACCTTGAATTTGGTCTCGATCTCCATGATCGCACAGCTGTAATAGGCCATCAGTTCCCTGCAGTCATCCAGCTTGTAGATCATCTGCCGAACCTTCTCATCCTTGACATTTTCCTGTATCCAAAGTTCTCTTTTCTCCATAGTATTGCACCCTATCGGCTCATCTGCGGCAGAACAGTGTCTCGATCAGACTGCACTGTTTATCCGCCAGGCATACCAGTACCGCTTCCTTACAGCGCGGCACACGCCGCAGCGTCAGCGGCCACATGTGACTGCCGATAATATTCCTCTCGATATCATTCAGTGAAAACTCTCTGTCTGCATTGGCCAGAGCAACCAACGGGTGTGTAAAGCCATGTCTTTTTCTCTCCGGTTTCCCGTCATGCCAGTCATACAGATAGAAATCATGCAGCAGAGCTCCCCGAACCAAGCTTTTCTCATCCACCTTCATATGGAGTCTTCGGCTCAGCCAAAAACTGGTCTCCGCCACCTTTTTGCAGTGCGCATAAGTATCCACACTTCCATGCTGGATAAATTTCTTCATCTCCACAATTTTGGGAGAGTCCGCCCATCCTCCCAGAAGACCGGAAAATTCGCTCTGCTCTTTAGAAGAAAGTCTGGATCTGCGATTTTTGATCTGAAGCCTCATCCGTCCATCCTCTCTCCGAACTCTTCCAGTTCAAAATCCATCTCCAACAGCAGGGAGAGATCTGCGTCCGGCTCAGCCACCAGTCTTCTGGACTGATTCAAGATCGCCTCCTCCACTTTGTTGCGGACCAGACGTCCGTTGCCCGCATCCTTGGCGCGGGTAGCCTGTACAAAATCAAAATATGCCAGAAGCTTTGCCTCCGCTGCCTCATCGATCTGATAGCCCTTGCCCTTTGCCGTCAGCCTGGCAATCGCCAAAAGTTCCTCGCCGGTATAATCCGGGAAGTCGATGATATTGGGAAAACGGCTCTTCAGTCCGGAGTTGGACTGCAAAAACTCCTCCATCTCATTGGAATATCCCGCCAGAATGACGATCAAGTCATCGCGATTGTCCTCGATTCCCTTTACCAGTGTATCGATGGCTTCCAGACCGAAGCTGTCCTCCCTGCCTCTGTGCAGGCTGTAGGCCTCATCGATAAAGAGAACGCCGCCGATGGCGGACTTGATCACCTGATTGACCAGGGGCGCTGTATGTCCAACGTATCGGCCTACCAGATCCGCTCTGGAGACCTCCACCAGCTGACCGCCGGAAAGCACGCCGATAGCCTTTAAGTATTTGCTGACGATACGGGCGATGGTTGTCTTTCCGGTTCCGGGATTGCCGGTAAAGATCATATGCTTGTTGACCTCTCCCGCCTTCAGTCCGGCCTCCCGTCTGCGCTTCTGAACGCCGAAGTACTCCTCCAGACTGTAGATATATTCCTTTACTTCTTTCAGACCGACGATGGAATCCATCTCCGCCTTCACAGCATCCAGTTCCCCGTTGTAGCCGGAAGGCAGCAGGGAAAGCATAGAGATTTCTTCCTCTCCGGCCACGATCACCGGAGCCCCTTCCACACACTTCACTGTCAAGACATTGGTAGACAGATCGTCCCTCTCCAGACGAAGCTCGGTCAGCGCCTTCACCGTATCCAGATAGCTGTCCAGCACCCCGCGAAGTCCCCGGCCTCTGGAGGTCTGGCCCAGCAGATACTCTCGGAAGCTTTCCTCCAGGGTCACCTCGTAGGAGAGCTGCTTCCTGCACTTCAAGGTCAGCTTCTTTTCTTCCTCTGACACGATTTTTCTGATTGCTTCCTCCGAAAGCTTCTCCGCCACGCAGATATCGCCCAGGGCATTGACAAAGGGTGCTCCCATCACTGCAGCCAGCTTGTCCACCGGCTTGGAGCTTAAGAATACCAGATATTTTCCCTTGGCCTCAAAGGAACCGATGGTATTGCCGGCAAAGGCATTTGCCACATTGATCAGCTGACCGTTCTGCATCACATAGCGCTCGGACAGCTTACACTCTCCGGTGGCCACCAGATCACTGAGTCTGCCGAGCAGAGAGATGTGGCAGTTCTCCAGATTTTCAAATAAGATCACTGCAGCCTTGCTCTGCAGTGCAGCGTACAGATCCTGCAGGAATATCTTCTCCTCGGCAGCGCCCGGATACAGCGACAGATCCATCGAATAGATCTCCTCACTGCCGATGATCCCGCGGCTGTGAAGCTCTTTCGTCAGAACGGACAGAGCATAGTGCTTCCCACAGCAGGCAGGACCGGTAAGATAGATGCTGTTCATGGCATCGTTGTGATCCCTCTCGGACACAAAGGGGCGCTTAAAGGCGATCACCAGCTTCTTCAGGAAATCATCCTGCCCGAATACCTTCTCCTGCAGAGAAACATTCAGTCCCCGGAAATGCTCCAGCACAGTCTCCTTGTCGGGTGCCTCAGCGGCCTTCGGTGCAGATGTCGTCGTCATATCCCCTGAGGGAAGTGTGCCGAAATCTCTCGCAATGCTTTCATTCAGCTCCCGGATGCTGGCAGCCACATCCTCCGTCGTTCTGGTGGATGCGCGGCTCACCGCCTCCTGGGCTGCCCTCGCCCGATCAAGTGCCCCCTGCATTCTCTGCAGATCCTGCTCCATACCGGACAATACAGTACCGGCCGTTTCCGGCCCGGAAGTCTTTCCTTTTGCTGCAGGCTTCTCCTTCCCCACAGTCTTCTTTTCCGCCGGATTTCTCCCGACATCCTCTTTTTCAGACGCCACAGCCTCCAGATTCTCCAGGAAGGAGCCCCCCTTCTTTTTCTGTCTCTTCTTAGCTGCCTCGATCTGCTCCAGTGAATAATTGGGCTTGCCAACACTTCCCAGACCATTGAAAAAATCATCCAAACTATAGCTCATGGGTATCCTCCGCTTTCATCCAATATCGCTGACTGTCTTCACCACATAGATACTCATAAGTATACCAATTCCGCTCACTTTTTTCAAGTGGCAGCGGCAGGAACCGCCCACAAAAGGACAAACAAAAAGGGCTTCCGCCACAATGGAAGCCCTTTGCTTTTCCTTGACATCTCATCCGATCGCAGGATCACTCGTCCCGATACGGATATTGCTTCAGTTTTCTCCCGAAAATCAGACAGTGCAGGATTCCCGCCACCCCCAGCATCACTGTGCCGCCCCTGGGATTGGGAATGACA